>JBHACT010000074.1:0-13081 GCA_041854745.1 Candidatus Limimorpha sp.
ACGCCGTTCAGCCGGATGTCCGTCAAGCGGTCGAGTCCGTCGTATCCGAATGTCTCTCTCAAGTCCTTCATCTTGTCGTATCGCGCCGCTAAATTACCAAAATCGTCGTAATCGTAGCCCAAGTTCTGCAAATTATTTTGGTTTGCCGACGACGAGATGCTTCCCAGCCGTCCCGTAGCGGCATGATAGCCTCGATAGGACTTTATTGTTCCATTGCCCGTCTCATAACGCGTTATCTGTCCCAGGGCGTTCTTCTCCAACGTTTCCCAAAGGGCATTGCCTTGTCCGTCCGCTATCTTGTATTGTTGGCCGGTGGCGGGGTCATACACGTTGCGGATCTCGTAGCCTGTGGGATAGGTGACGGTGCGCACGCGCAGCGGGAAGCCCCAGGCGTCATCGTAAGTATAAGAGGTGCAATAGTCGGTGTCGAAGAGCCTTTCGGTTTTTGAGGCGAGGCGGTTCAGGTGTGCGGTGTCGTAGTTGTAGGTGATGGTTTGGTTGTCACCGTATCTGATTTGCTTTAGTAATCCTTTTTGCCCCGTGGTTTCCGAATAGGTCCAGTCTGTCTCCACCGTTGTTTGGTGATTTTCGTCAATCTCAACACGGCTAATACACCTGCCTATAATATCATAATCGTATTGTGTTAGGTCGTGCTTTGGAGACAGTGAGGTGCGCAGTTGTCCAAAAGCATCATAGGTTTCTTTGACAACACCGTAGTTGGGGTCGTGGATCTTGGTGCGGTTGCCCGCGTCGTCATACTCGAGCGTGATGCGGGTGCTTTGGTCGTCGCCCATTTGGGTGTGCTTCAGCTTCCCGTCGGGATAATAAAAATACCGGACTTCCGTTCCGAGCGCGTCAACCGACTTGGTCTTCTGCCCGAGGTAGTTGGTGGTTTCGCTGCTTGTCCGCGTTCTGTCGTCGGTAGTGTGGAAGGTGCTTGTTGTCGTAAGGCCATCATACCTTACGCTCATGTGCGTCCCATCTGGATAATAGGTGTCTTGCAGTCGGAGCAGTCCGTCATAGTAATACGAGGTCCATTGCCTGGTGTCGTTCTTGAAGTAGGGCAGGCTCTTCCTGAAGACGAGGCCCTTGCTGTTGTATTCCGTGTCTTGGTATATGGTGTCGCCATGCAGTCCATAGGTGGCGGTGCGCAGTTCGCGTCCGGCAGCGTCGAAGAACACCTTCACCGGTGCCTCGCCCGAGACGCGCTTCCATGTGTAATAAGCCGCCTTGTTGGGCGAATCAGGGTCGTAGAATCCCGGTCTGTGTCTCGCCCAGCGTTTTGCGGTGCAGCCAAAGGTGAGGTCGGGATAGCGCACCCACTCGGTCGAACCGAGGTGGTCGGAACGGTTATAGTAAGTGACTTGCCCGTTGCAGTCCACGCTGTGTTGCAACTCACCGTATTGCGCATTAAAGTGGGTTTGCGAGACATAGCCCATCGCGTTGGTCTCGGCTTTGGGGTAATTATAATCCCAATAAGTGTATTCGGTAACCCTTGCCTCTGGAAATCCTGAAAACGATGCAAGAGTTTCCTTGATTACATTGCCCGCAATGTCGTATTCGTAAGTGGTGGATGTCGCCAAGCCGTTGGTGTTGCGGCAGTTGCCTCCAGGATAGGAATACACCTTCCATGGCAAATAGGAAGAGTTGTTGCGATACACATACTCAATCAGCGACTTTGAAACGCGGGTGTCGCCATTCTTCCATGCCGTCACTATCGTGGAGTCAGGCCGGTTGATGATCCAGTTGCCGATGTGTGAATCAGGCTGGTAGAAGGTTTGGGTGTGAGCGACATAAGGGCATTCAACGGCCTCGGATGTCCATTGGTAGCCGGTCATGCCTTCATAAATATCGGTCAGTTTGAGGCTATGGTGATATTTCCCCAACCCATCGGAGCCGTTGGAAGCCTCGTCAATCCGATAGACGTTGTCGGTAATGCTTTTCGACAGCATTACGCTTTCGCCGATGTCGGGGTTGAAGGCAAATGCCTGTTTTTTCGTTACAACAGGGATATAGACAAGCGAGTTGGAACTGTTTTCGATAAAACTGTTCGTGTAGTGTTCCCACAGTACCATGTTATTAAGATTGTTGTACACGCGCCTGTGATTGAGCGAAAGCGCACGGTGTTTCTCGTTGGGAGCCGTCGTATATTCTGTGACAACACTGTCCTGCCGTATTTCATTGACGTATGACATGGTCGTTGTCTTAAGGAATCCCAGCATGCCGCGTCCTTTGCGGTGGACGAGGGCGTTGGAGTAGTAATAATGTGTGCTGGTTGTGGGCGATTCGGCATAAAGGTTTGATGCGGTAACTTTCTTGACCGCCTTGATCGGGATTGGCGTTGAATAGATGTCCAATTCCGGCTTGTCGTAATATTTTGACCAACTATAAACGGAAGAGCCGAATGTGTTTAGGTAGTCATACTCGAACTCGACATTGTTTCCCATGCCGTCAGTAATGTGCTTTACATTATACCGGTTGCTGATAGGTTTTAAACTGAAAACGAAATTCTTTCGGAGAATGGCGGGATTCTCCTGGCCGAGGAAATTGCCAGCAATCAGGGATGAGAAGCCGATATTATTGCTAAAATGCTGTTTCGCGGAGAACCTGACCTGCGAGGTGGCTTCGTCGAAGATTAGTGGGCTGAAGTAAACATCCACCCCATCTCCCGGTTTCCTTACGAACACATCCGCCTTCCCGTCACCGTTGAAGTCCTGTATTGAGATGTCCTCGTGGTCAAACGGCAAAGTCGGGAGATCCGCCTCCACGTCATACGCTTCATGGAACCTGTCTTGCTTGAACAAATACAATTTCCACCTGTTAGTCTTACTATGAATGGTCAGGACATCCGTTTTTCCGTCGCCGTTGTAGTCACCAATATACACCCGGTTCTCATTGGTCAAAGGGTTGTTGACGTCAACCTGCCTCACGGTGCTTTCGGATGTCATCTTATAGATATGGCTGGGGGCATTTCCAAAGAAATCCTGGCAATAGACTTCCAGCAAGCCATCGCCGTCAAAATCGGCGGCATAATGTAGTCTCCCGGGGAAAAGGCCTTTGTCCTCTTGGGTGGTGGTTCTCATGTGGAATCGGCAGTCGCCAAGATAGGTGATGTAGAGAAGTTTATTGTCCACGTTGTTCCACTCCGGTATTTGCGTCACCATTTCATTCTTGCCCCTGCCAAGAAAATCGCCAATCATCATGCGCGGGAATGGCAACTCGCCGCTAAGAGAGATGTTTTGGTCTATCCAGTCCTTATACGAAGCGTAGAGCCTCCAGCTTTGGGTGGAACTCTCGTAGCAGTTGATATACGGCTGTATAACCAAGTAATCTACAGGATCGCCAAACCAAAGCGGTTTCCTCTTTCTCGCCACGGTAACCATGTCATCCCTCCCGTCTCCGTCAAAGTCGGCAGCATATATGGCTGGTTTCGTGTCTCCAAAATCAACGGGATATTGGAACGAAAACTTCACCTTTTTTTGGCCATCTACATCAACGACACCTTCATTGTAATACACATGGCCTATATACTTATAAATATCGTTTCCCCAAAAATTCTGGCCAACTTTCTTCTTTTCTATGGCAATAAAGTCACCCATTCCGTCCCCGTTAAAGTCGCCCGAGCTTTTCTCATACGTCAAAACATCATTCTCCACGCCAGTCATCGGAAAACTGACCGATACGCCATAGTCGTTGTTCCCCCAAGCTATGTTTGTTGGGTTATAGGCAACGCCGCCGCTGCTGTATGTCACATTCTTAAGGCGATGAAAAAAATACCCGCGGTTGGGATTGATTTCGTGATATCCAAAATCGTATTGCGACACAAGTTCGTCCCACCATCTGATCTCGATGGATTTAAGCAGCCTGTTTTGCTTCAATGCATGATTGCCGACAAAAGTGATGTCGCTGTCTGTTCTGTCCTGATAAATGAAGCTCACGGAATAACAGGCCAGCCCCCTTTCATCGGTCTTTGCGTTGGTGTTGCCTGAATAATACACCTTGGACAAACTGTACTGGCCGCCGCTCACGTCGTACTGATAAAGCATGAAGTTGCCGTTTCTGTCCTCCACACGGTTGAGCAGCCATGCGCCTACTTCCTTCAGGTTGGAGTCGTCGGGACAGGTGCGTATCATCCGGGCGTTGTTGTTGAATCCGTATTCCATTATCAATCCGTCTGCCGTCCACACCTTGAACTTGGCTGCGCCGCGAACACCCGGCTCCGTGTAGGCCACAATCTTGCTCATCCCATCAACTTCCGTCTTATATTGGGAGTTGTTTTGGCCATAATATGATCCTTCCACCAATATCAGCCGCTGGCCATCCAAAGAGAACCTGTCAAACACTCTTTGAGTATTGGGGCCAATTGGAATAATGCCGGAACCGTTTCCTGTAACGTGACCAAAATCGACACCCTTTATAAAGCCGTCGTGATAAAAGTCGGCTCCTGTTCTCGTTATGGCTGATGCTCCAGCCAAGTTCCATCCCCAACCCAACAGCCCGTTGCCGCTCTGACTGTTGTAAACCACCGACAGATTGGGCTGAACGCCCCCAATTCCTTGTGGCACATCGATGGGTATGGAATAGGTTGCTGCTCCCAATCCGCCCACGTCGACTGCGCCACCAATTGCTCCTACTACACCTTCCCCGTTGCCACTTGGCCCGCCAATTACGCCATACATAGGCACTCCCAACTGTTTTTTAGCTTCCTCGATGAAATCAAGTTTCGTTTGCCCTACTGCAAAAAGCGTAGCGTTCAATAATAATAATGTATAGAACGATTTTTTCATTTCTCTCCGTTTTTTAAGGGTTAATGCTTGATGACTTTCCAGATACGGGTCTCGCCGCCCGCTTCGATGCGCAGCAGGTACACGCCCGCCGCATGGCCCGACAGGTCGAAGTCGATGCGGTCGCCGCCCAACTCCTTGCGGCTGACGAGGGTGCCTGTGGAAGTGTAGAGCGCAGCTTGCAGCCGCGTGGCTTCGCCGGCGTTGCCCACGCCGACCGAGAAATGCCCCTCGGTGGGGTTGGGATAGAGCGACAGCTCCATGCCGGCCAACTCATCGGTGGCTGAAGCCAGCCAAGAAGCTTCGCCGGCAGTTTCAGACACATCACCGGCGATGTTGCCGTTTTTCCCGCTTGGGGAAAATGAGACGCTTCGTAGAATGCGGTTGCCGTTGGCATCGTAGTTGAAGGTTGCCGTGCCGGTTTGCTGCGCAAGGCAGGACACAGCGGCAACGGCCAATAGCAGGGTCAGGATTGCCTTAGTCAGAGGTGTTTTCATGGTTTAGGGTTTTTGTTGTTGGTACGTTATTTGCTCGAACACAATAAAAAAAGCGTGGAGGTTTTCTTATCCACGCCTTGAGGCCCTAGG
Organism: Candidatus Limimorpha sp.; assembly: GCA_041854745.1. Taxonomy (GTDB): domain Bacteria; phylum Bacteroidota; class Bacteroidia; order Bacteroidales; family F082; genus Limimorpha. The sequence goes on from JBHACT010000074.1 coordinate 5,372, forward strand.
AACTGCCTGTAAAAGTCGATAAGCCAACGCCCACGCAAATCATGGACGTTTGCAACTTCATTCTCGACTCTTACATCCTGAAATTTCCTAGGTTTCAAGGCTGTGCCGAATAAAAAGCAAACGCTGTTTATACTATGTCTTTACTTTGTTCTTCTACATGGTTCTGTGTTTTTCAACGGGACAAAGATAGCGATTATTTAAAACATACAAACAAAGATTCATTTTTTTTTCGCAAAAAAAAACATTTTTGCCCGGCGCGAAAGACTTCCATACAAAAAAATCAGGGACACCTATTAATATAGGTATCCCCGAAAAAAGTAGGGTGAGGTCAAATTATCCCAGTCTCTTGAACTGGCAGGTGAAGTGGCGCATCAGTTCGGCCTCCCAAGTGATTTCAAGGCCGCGCTTGATTTCGTTGCGGCGGTCGTACACGTTCTTCAAGGCAACTGCAATCACATCCATGTGGTTGTTGGTGTACACACGGCGCGGGATGCAGAGGCGCACGAAATCGTTGCCTCCAAAGCGGTTCTGACGTGTGACAGGGTCGCGGTCGGCAAGCACATAACCGATTTCGCAGGCACGAATGCCAGCTTCGAGATAAAGCTCACAGGTCAGTGTCTGGGCGGGGAACTCTTCCTTCGGAATTTGTGTCAACACCTTGTCGGCATCCACGAAGATGGCATGGCCACCGGCGGGGCGTTGGTAAGGAATACCGTACTCGTCGAGTTTGTCAGCAAGATACTGAACTTGCTTGATACGGGTTTCAACCATCTCAAATTCAATATTTTCCTTCAATCCGACAGCCAGAGCATCCATGTCGCGGCCGTTCATGCCGCCGTAGGTCAGGAAGCCTTCAAAAGGAATGCAGAACAGCTTGGCACCTTCATACCACTCCTTCTTGTTGGTGGCGATGAAGCCGCCCATGTTGACGAGACCGTCCTTCTTGGCACTCATCGTCATCGAGTCGGCATAACCGAACATCTCCTTGCAGATTTCTTTCAGGCTTTTGTCGGCATAGCCTTCCTCGCGGATCTTGATGAAGTAGGCATTCTCAATGAAACGCGCACTGTCCATGTTGACCGGCACGCCATATTTATGGCAAAGTTCGCAGGTCTCACGGATGTTTTTCATGCTCACGGGCTGACCGCCAACGGTGTTGTTCGTCACAGTGAGCACCATGAAAGGCACATTGCCCTTATTCTCTTGCAACACCTTTTCCAATTTCTCAAGGCTGACATTGCCCTTGAAAGGCACTTCCAGCTGGGTGTCGTAAGCTTCGGGCACGGTAACATCAATGGCGAAGGCTTTGCGGCTCTCAATGTGACCCTTGGTGGTGTCGAAGTGGGCGTTGCCCGGGATGACTTGGCCGGGTTTCACAAGGTAGGAGAACAGCACATTCTCGGCAGCACGGCCTTGGTGGGTCGGGATGACAAACTCAAAACCGGTGAGCTCGGTGATGGTATCCTTCATGTGATAGAACGAACGGGCACCGCCGTAGCTCTCGTCGCCCATCATCATTGCGCTCCACTGGCGGTCGCTCATAGCACCGGTGCCGCTGTCGGTGAGCAGGTCGATGTAAACATTGTCTGATTTCAGCATGAAGATGTTGTTGTAGGCCTCTTCAAGCCATTTTTCGCGTTGTTCGCGGGTGGATTTCTTTATGGGCTCAACCATCTTGATTTTCCACGCTTCTGCAAATGGTAATTCCATGATATTTGTTGTTTGATTAAGTTTCGTTGAAATATTTGATTAACTCTGTTGAAACCTCCGATTCGCTCCATTGAAATCTTCAATTTCGCCGTAAGCAATCTTCGATTTGTCAATTGTTGTTTTTCGGCGCGGTCTTTCAATGCTTCGGATAGGCACAATAACCGCAGCACGACTGTGGGGACAGTCAATGAAATCGGAAACGGTCGCGTTCCTTGATATTCAGATAAACCATATTGCCAAAGATATTGGGCATATCAATAAAAAGCTGCTTTCAAAAAACGGTTCAAAGATAAGGATTTTTTGTTTGACAGCGTGCTTTTTGTGCATTTTTTTCCTAAATCACCGAAAAAGGGGATGAAACCATCGAAAAAATCCCATGATATGGGGATTTCACAGGTAACAAAGCCGCCGTACTTTTGCGTCAGATTTTTGTCATACATTTTTAGAATGAATTTTGAGTTAGTTTTTTGGGGGTGCGGGGCGAAAGGTTTCATCCCGCACCCCTTTTTTATCCGGTGATTTGATGATTTTGGATGGATTATCTGCTCACCTTGAAGAATTTTTCATATTTTTGCTCCAAATTTGAAACAGATGAAAAAACTACTCCTCACTTTATGTATTTGCCTCCTAACCTCATTTGTTGTAGCAGGCAACCTCCTCAACGAAAGCTTTGAATACGGCAATCACGAATTCGAAACTCCCGTCGGCTGGATTTGTGACGACAACGCATGGCTCTGCGGTTACCTTGAGAAAGACCACAACCGCATTCCGCACTCCGGCAACTGGTATGCCTTCACAGAAGGCGATGAATCTTGGTTGTTTATGCCCCTATACCTGATTCCGAGCATGAGATACCGTTTCAGCACTTGGGCTATCACTGACGGACCATACAATATTTCGTTTTGGGCCGGTTCCTCCCCCAATTCCGATTCCATGATCCATCAATTCAGCTCCGAAAATGTTGATGGCACTGAATACGCAAAAATTTCCGCCTATATCGAAGCGGTTCCCGAAGGCTGCGAATACATCGGCATTTGCGCCATCAGGCTACAAGGCGGATGTTTCCTCACCATTGACGACATCGAAATCGACATGGTGGAGCAGTATCAATTTGAGGCCGAGGCCGTCACAAGCGATACGGCCATGTATCCCGGCACTCAAGCCGCTTTCGGTTTCATCATCCACAACACGGGCTACGACCCCGTCGATGTCACAGTACATCCATCAAACGAGTTTTTCACCGATTTCAGCTTCTACGCGAACGGCATCAGCGGCACCACCTTCTCCACCCAACCCGGCGAATCCGTTAAAGTAACAGCCTATGCCACCTTGCGACCCGAAATTGAACCCGGAACGGTAGCTTGGCTCGACATCTCCATGACCATCCCTTGCAACTGCAACACGGCCTTGGTTACATTTTGGGTAACACCTTTGGACCTCACGCTGGTCGGCGACAACAACACTATAGACATCAGCATATTCCCTAATCCCTCTTCAGATTTCGTGACCATCGAGGCAGAAGACCTTCAACAAGTGGTTTTGATGGACATGAACGGGAAAACCCTCAGCAGCAGGGCTGCCAAGGGCAATTCCGTTCGTCTTGATATCAGTGGGCTGAAAGCCGGCGTTTACCTCATCTCCGCCAAAACCCGAACCACTTCTTCCTTCGTGAAGTCGATCTTGAAGATGTGATTGGGCTTCAGGTAATGAAGCTCATGCTCGGTGTGAAAACGCTTCTCGCCACCGCCCGTGATGTTGAGCATGACCACGTCGTCTGTTTTTTTTAGGTTGATTTTTCAGAGACTTTCTCGAAAAATTCAACGACATTGCATTGTTAGCCGATTTAATGGGACACGAGAGTATTGAGACCACACGGATTTATCTCCGTAGAACTGCAAGCGAACAGCAGAGTATTGTCGATAAGATTGTAACGTGGTAATAATTACAAGCAGTAGAAGCCTAAAAGCTAAGCTTCTACTGCTTTTATTATTTCATCAAACAAAGCAAATATTTTTTCAATTTGTAGAACAATACGCTGCTGTTCGGCAAGAGGAGGAATAGGGAAAAGCCACGATTTAATATGTTCGTTATTAATTGAAGGGGAGTTGTCCCCTTTCATAAATTGATTAAGCCCATCAACAACATAATCAGAAATAAGGAGATAAAAAAGGTATTTATTATTCAAAAGGAATGAAGGTTTACATACGAAAAAACCTGTTGAAGCAATACAATTGTCTTCCTCCACAAGTGCAATATTTCTTAAATATGGACGCACCATAGAAAATAACACATCACCTTTGTTCGTTTGACGAGTTGCTCGACTTGGAGCTTCTGATGTTTTTAACGCTTTGGGAGCAATAACGCAATGTTTTTGATTATCAATAGCGTCAATGTCAATATACTTAAACGATTCTCCTTCTGGCTTACAACTTTGCATAGGAGTAAAAATCTCACTACCTTCACACCATTCCCAACTTGTCGGAATTTCAAACGGATAATGAAATGTATCGGCAGTTGTTTGCTTGCCTTTTTGTGCCTTTCGAACACGCTCCAAAAGCACCGATGCAGGCTCATCATCGGGGTTTTGTGGTACGAGTTTGCCACGTATGGCAAGGTCAAGCACTTTCGATTTTGCCTGTTTGACCAGCTGCCCCAACGACAACCTGCTCTCCTCAACGGTGTCGATAAGAGCAAAAAGTCGCTCTATCTCGGCAACAATGCGTTGTTGTTCGGAGAGGGGTGGAAGAGAGAAATAAGTATCTTCTATAATATTTTTCCCAACTCTTTGTTGCCCAACAGCACCAGTAAAATTAGAGATACCATTGTTAATAAATTCCTCTGTTTTGACAAACCAAAGGGCATAACGAGATAAAAAAGATTCATAAATAGGGCGTAAAACATGTAATTCAGTTGTTCCTGCCCCATATTTATTTTCTAAATCACAAAACAGTACAGATTTTCTGTTTTCAAAACAAGGGGTTATTTTAGCTAAACCAACATCCCCTTCTTGGAAATGTGTAAACCCCTTTTTTACATCTTTCCATTTTCTTATTTCAGACTTGTGTTCGTTGGAAAATCCATCTGCAATTAGTGCCATTGGAATAAAAGACACATCTTCATCATCATCTAAATTGTTCTTGGGGTTTATTTCAAAAATGTCTTTGATTTTTACCCACTCCCATCCCTTCGGCACTTCAAACGGCGGTTCGTTCTGATAATGGGACTTAGCAGCACTGTTTTTCTTATCGGGTTTAATCTTTTTATCTTTAATCAGTTGCTCTTTCTCGGCTCTGATTCGTTCGAGCAAAACGGATGCAGGTTCATCTTTGGAGTCTTGCGGAACAAGTTTGCCTCGAATGGCAAGGTCTAATATTTTTTGTCGTAACAGTTTCGTATTCATAATCGGCTTAGCGTGCGGCTTATTCTATATCTTTATTTATGTCTAAAAATAAGTTGCAAAATTCATTGAGCTGTTCCTGCATTTTCTCTTGTGGTATCAAAATACGCTTATATTCGGCTATCATTGTTGGACTTAGGCTTCTACTCATAGCATACTCAACAACCATTTTATCAGCCTCAGGACAGAGAATAATGCCTATTGACGGATTTTCGTTGCTTCGCTTTATATCACGGTCGAGCGCCTCCAGATAAAATTCCAATTGCCCAAGGTCTCGGGGATGAAACTTGCTCTTTTTTAGCTCCACAGCAATAATAGCCTGCAAGCCACGGTGAAAGAAAAGCAAATCAACTTTGAAAGTCGAGGCACCCACGTTGAGACTATATTCCTGATCCATAAAGATAAAATCCTTACCCAATTCAAGAATAAACTGTTTCATGTGGTCGATTAATCCTTGCTTCAACCTTGTTTCGCTATGTTTTTGCGGAAGTCCGAGAAAATCGACAAACACAGTATCTTTGAACATAACAGAAGCATTCGGATAAGATACCAACAAGCCTTTTGACAAATTCTTCTTGTCGCCCAACAGCGACACATAGGTCTGATTGGTTATGCAACGCTGAAGTTCACGGAAAGCCAGCCGTTCTTTATGAGCATATAGGATATAAAACAGCCGTTCCTCATTACTTCGACAGCGACACGTTATCTCTATAATATTGGATAATGTAGTAAAAGTAAGTATTTTGGGGAGTTGTGCAGTTGTTGTCTGCACAAATTGCATTGGCATATCTGACGATGGCTCGGTGATGACAGACAGACTATCATCTAATAGTGCAGATGGTGTCTGCACAAATTCGGAATGAAGATATTTTTTCATGGTATTAAGGAACCCTTCTGACGAATACTCATCGTAAAGCATCACCATATTATAGATATTGCGTCTGCTATATCCTCTTATCTCAGGGTGATGGGAACGAATATACTCCGACAAGCGAGAGACCACCTTACTTCCCCATTCTTCACTTTTCAGTTTGGCAGACACATATCCTCCTATATGCCAAGCCGCATGCAACACTTCCTCATTCACTGCTCGTGAAGCTTTGCTTTGATGCTGCAAGATAATTCTTACAATTTCATCAAATTGTTGTTCGTGATTCAATATAATATCTTCGTTTGCCATATTTTATTCCTCTATTTTATCAATTATTCCCTTTAACTTGCTCATTGCTTCGGCAATATTAGCCGACTTCTCTTCCATCATAGCCATCAATTCGGCGAGCGAGTAATCAACGGTATCGTCGCCCGCTTTGAGCCATGATATATCAAGGCTTGTTTTGTCGCGTGCCATTAGCTCGTCGTAGCCGTACTTACGCCAACGACCGTCGGGAGTTTGCTCCGAATAGGTCTCCACTCTGTTGCGGTAGCAGGTTACAAACTCATCGAGGTGGTGGCGTTGAATGGGATTGGTGGCTAATGTATGCTTGACGTTGGTACGGTAATCGTAAAACCACACCTCTTTGGTTTTCTGCCCCTTACGAAAAAAGAGGACGTTCGCCTTCACTCCTTGAGCATAGAAGATACCCGTAGGCAGTCGCAGGATGGTGTGTAAATCGAAATCGGTAAGCAGTTTCTTGCGGATAACTTCGCCCGCACCGCCCTCAAATAGCACATTGTCGGGAAGTACAACCGCCGCACGACCGCCATTTTTGAGCATCAACATAATGTGTTGCAGAAAGTTGAGCTGGTTGTTTTTGGTGGTTACATACAAATCGTCGCGCATAGCCGAAATATCGGTGGAGCCGGCAGGACGAGTGCCGAATGGCGGATTGGCAAGCACTACATCTACTAATGTTGCAGGGGTGCGTTCCAACGAATCCTGACAGCGTATCGGGGTATGGTCGATGCCAACGCCGTGCAGGTAGAGATTCATCGATGCCAGCGTTACCACAAGTGGCGTAATATCGTTGCCGCTCAGGGCTTCGGTACGCAGAAAGCGGAGCTTCTCGCTGTCTTTGCTTTGGCTTTTCATGTGGTCGAAGGCGGAGAGCAAAAAGCCGCCTGTGCCGCAAGCGGGGTCGCAAACGGTTTCGGTTATCAGCGGATGGGTAACCTCTACCATCGTGTTTATCAACGCTCGGGGCGTGAAGTACTGACCGGCGCCGCTCTTTTTGTCCTGTCCGTTCTTCTCCAAAATGCTTTCGTAGATAGAGCCTTTTAGGTCGCCGTCCATCGAGAGCCAATTTTCGCCTTCTATAAGCGAAATTACCTTTTTGAGCAGTACGGGCTGTTCTATCTTGTTGTGTGCCTTGGTAAAAATGGTACCTATAAGGTCGTCTTGCGTACTCAATATTTTAAGGGTCTCCTCGTAGTGGCGGAGCAGGTCAAGCCCATCAAGGCTGATAAGTTCTCGCCAGCCATAGCCCTTAGGAATGGCACTTTCAAAACCCAACGTTACCTTTTCGTCGTCCATTTTCAGAAACAACAGATAGGTAAGCTGGATAATATAATCGGTAAAGCCTACGCCCGCCGCTGCAATAACATCGGCAAGCGTCCAGACTTTTTTGATAAGGGATTGGGGGGTGGTGTTAGTTTGTTTTGACATA
>JBHACT010000075.1:0-61343 GCA_041854745.1 Candidatus Limimorpha sp.
AGCCCCGCTATGCTTCGGCTGCGGCGCAAAGGTAAACAAACAACTGTCGCTTCCGACGTTTGACCCTGATTTTTCAGCCTGCAATTTGACCCATTGAACAACAACACTCGTTTTTCAGCCTGCAAAATGACCTATACGCCCAATTATATGACTCTGATACACATTATCAAGCATTGTTGAATCAAGAGGTAGAAACTATAAAAATCGAATTGTCACCAGTAGATATTAAATTATTAAATAAACAATTATGAGTAATAAGGATAATCAAAACAGAGGAAAGAAAGCTGCTGAAATTGCTGGCAAAGTCACAAAAATAGCTTTAATTGTCGGAGGCATACTATTGGGGAAAAAGATACGAGATAATTGGAATGATCCTAATCAGCAAAAGGCTTAATAAACAAATAGAGTGTGTATCAACACTTTCAACAAGTCAAAGAACAAAAATCCAATAACCCATGACCGCCTTAGTAAGCATATTAAACAAAAAGGCAGCGGTGATAGCCGCTGATAGTGCCGTAACCGTCACCAGAGGTGACAAGGCCAAGATTTACAACACGGCGAACAAAATCTTCCGCCTGTCGAACAACCAGCCCATTGGAGCCATGATTTACAGATCCAGCGGGTTTATGGGTGTGCCGTGGGATGTGCTCTTCAAGCTCTACCGTGCCAAACGCTCCGACAAGTCGTTCGACACCGTGAAGGAGTATGCCGAAGACTTCATCTCGTTCCTGAAAAACGAGAAGCATTGCAAAAATGCTGACAATCAGATGAGTTATTTCACACGCGAGTTGTCGTCGTATTACTATAAACTTCAAGACATTGTAACACGGGAATGTGAAGAAGTGATACAATCCCAAAACGGCGAGGATATGGATACCGAACAACTTATCAAAGACAAATTGTATGAGAACTTCGGCATTGCCAACCAAGCGTTTGAGGAGCAGGGCCATTGTCCTGAGTTGGAGGATTTCAGTCTGCGCCGGCTTCGGTCGTATGCCAAAACGAAATTCGACGATTTGATGGAACTGTGCCAAGAAGACGGTATGCCCGGCACCCGTGAGGAGTGGGAAGAGAACTTCCACAACTACATCAGGTCGCGCTTTTTCAACAACGAGACTGGCGTTGTCTTTGTCGGTTATGGCGATGAAGACATCTATCCGTCGTTGGTTCCTGCCCATATCGCGGGCATCATGGACGGCTGCCTGCGCTATTATTTTGACGAAGAGGAGATTATCACCAACGAAAACGATGCCAGCATACAGCCTTTTGCCCAAACCGACACTATGATTTCGCTGATGAAAGGCATTCATCCGGAGTTTTATGCCACCATATTGGACAAATTGAATGCATCGCTCCATGCCGCGAAACAGCAGATGCTTGAAAATTTGAAAGTCGCGGGCGCAAGTGAAAGCCAGTTGGGGCGGGCTGCCGATGTGGATTTGGAGGCGATAAGCGATAAATTCCATGAGGATATTACAACTTATATCCAAGACACTTTTATAGATGGGGTTGTTTATGCCGTGGATTCGTTCAACATCGAGGACATGGTGAAGATGGCTGAGAGTTTAATCTCCATCACCAACCTGCAACGGCATTTCACCTCGTCGGAAGAGTCGGTGGGTGGTCCGGTGGATGTGGCGGTAATCACCAAGTCGGAAGGCTTTGTCTGGGTAAACCACAAGCAATGGTTTCAGCAGGAAATGAATCCGCAAATAATGGAAAGAAAATAAATGCCTCTATGCGTAAATCCTCCCTCAACTTCAAGCAGCCCGCACGGCGCGTTTATACGGCCACGAAAAAGGCCGTCCAGCAATGCGGCCAGTTCAAGCGGATAGAATGTGATGACCGAACCTTCATCATCAGGGCAAGGCATGGGACGAGTTTGCTGTCCTTTGGCGAGAACATTACCATTCATGTTGTGGCTACAAGCACCCAAGAAACTGAGGTCAGGATAGAATCAGCCTCACGCATCTTCCTCAATTTCATCAACGGCGGAGCGAACAAGAAGAATGTGCAGAGCCTTGAAGATTACATCAAGAATCAAGTGTTTAAACTTTGCAGTAGCGAGGAAATAAAATTGAAGCAACAATGATAATAGTTTCAAATCTTGTCAAACAGGGCTTCGCAAGGTTTGGGAGTATGAATAACAAAAGAAGTCCGCACAACGATTATGAGTATCATATCAAATATCCGCTCCCTTTTTGGAGCAAGAAATATGGAAGAAAACGCACCAGATAAGAGCTTGGATGGATTGTATGAATTGAGCTTGAGGTATCTGTATGGAGACGGATTAATCCAAAATCTGGAATTGGCGATTATGCATCTTGAGTTTGCAGCCAAAAAAGGACACGCAAAAGCGCTCCGAACCTTGGGAACTTGCTATTCGGACGGGACTGGCGTTCAACAAGATTTTGAGAAGGCATTCGAGTGCTATCAGAAAGCAGCAGAATTAGGCTTGCCTGATGCTTACCACGATTTAGGCGTTTGTTATCGCAGGGGCGAAGGCGTGGAAAAGGATTTTGAAAAAGCCAAGGAGTGCTATCAGAAAGCCATCGACGGCGGAGACGATAATGCTATGCAGAATATGGGAGTCCTCTATGAATTGGAGAAAAACATGGAGAAGGCGGAGCAATACTATGGTATGGCGGCAGAGGCAGGAAACCCTGACGGTCAGTTTTGCTACGGAATAATGTTTTACAATCGTGAGGAATATGAGAAAGCGATATGTTGGTTTGAGAAAGCCGCCGAACAGGGAGAACCTGACTCTCAGACACAGTTGGGTATCTGCTATTATAATGGCCAGGGCGTGGAGTGCAATCCTCTAATTGGAGCATTGTATTTGTATGATGCTGCGGATCAAGGCTGGGAACGTGCCATCAACATCATCAATGATAATCAGATTCTCAGACCCACAGAAGAAGAAATGAAGGTGTTGGGTATTGAATAGAATAAAAGTTAAAACACGCTGATTTTACCGTTTCTCGGAGAATGTGTATTTTTGCGGCGGAATAAATAAACATCATTATGGAAGCAGCCGTTTTGAATCCAACACATGTGCACTTGTTGAAGCTCTTCGCCTTCAACAACAGTGAGGATTATGCCTGTGAAATACAGATGGTGCTTACCCGCTATTTTCAGCAGAAACTTGACGAGGAATCTGAACGCCTTTTGGAGTCCGGGGTCTTAATCCAAGAAAGGCTTAATGAAATCCGACACATGGATCTTCACGCAAAATAACGACACTCTTTTCTTTCCTATAATCCACTATATTCCATTGTGCATCGGTAAGACCACTCTAATTTTGCGGCACAAACAAAAAAATGAAATTATGTATCGAGGAATAACCCTATTCAAATGCAGCCAATGTGGTCGCGTTTTTCTGTCGCATGACATCGAATAAAGAAGCCCAAACCCATTCAGTTCGTCTGCTCCGAATGTGGAGAAAACTTTGAGGCCGACAACATCGAAAAGGAAATGAGAACGCTGAAGACCTCCGATGATACCTACACCTATACCAGTCCGCAGCAATGCCCCAAGTGTTGTGGAAGCAGAACACTCCCGAAGGATGCTGACAAGGCGTTTTACCAGCGGATTCGGGGAATGGATGAATTATCATCGTTTATCTCGAAAATCCGTCAGGATTGGGTGCTTGTCGGAAGTCCTGTCGATAAGGGCAAGCAGGAATATAAATGCACCCACTGCGAATCCACCTTTACGGCAAATGACATTAAGGCGCATCCCTATTCGCTCTCGTACCCGTCGCGTTGTCCGCATTGCCAAAGCCATAGAACGCTGCCTGTTGCAGAAGAGGAAAAACTCCGTCATTATGAACCTGTTTGGTTGATTATGGAACTGGCAGAGAAGGAGTATAAGGAAATGCAAACCGAAGAAGCAAAACAAGTAAGATTGAAGAAACTAATATCAGATAGTGTGTTATAATTGTAAAATATTGGTAATTAGTTGTTTCGTATAATTTAAACTCTTTTATGAGCACTGAAGATAATCAAAAACAATGCCTATTGCCTGCGGAAAGTCGAATTTTTTGGCACATTCCGCTGGCAATAGACTTATTTTTTGTACTTTTGCGGTCTAATAATCGGTGCTATGCTCATAGGAAGAAAGAACGAAAAAGAGCTTCTGATGAAGCTGATGGAAGAGGATGAATCTTCGTTTGTGGCCGTTTATGGTCGTAGGCGTGTTGGAAAAACCTATCTCATCAGACAGGTGTTTCATGACAAGTTTACCTTCTTTCATACCAGTCTTGCCAATTCACCGTTGAACAAACAATTGGCTGCATGGCAGTTGTCGTTGCGCGATAGCGGGATGCGGAAAGCGCGAATGCCCCATACTTGGCTTGATGCTTTCGATATGCTGAAAGAAGTGATTAAGGATTCAAAGGAGGAAAAGAAATTGTTGTTTATTGATGAACTGCCGTGGATGGATACGCATCGTTCCGGTTTTTTGCCTGCCTTGGAGCATTTTTGGAATGGATGGGCTTCGGCGCGAAACGACATCATCCTGATTGTGTGCGGTTCGGCCACCTCGTGGATTATCAACAAGATTATCAAAAACCACGGCGGCTTGCACAACCGACTGACCCACAGCATCTATCTGCAGCCTTTCACTTTGTTGGAATGTGAGCAATATGCCGCTTCAAGACGATTGGGTATGAACCGCCGCCAGATTATGGAATGCAGTATGATTATGGGCGGCGTGCCCTACTATTGGTCGAAATTGGAACGCACCCGCAGTCTCGCACAAAATATTGATGCGCTGTTTTTCAAGCAGAATGCCGAATTGAAGAACGAGTTTACGAACCTGTATGCCTCGCTTTTCAAGAGACCTGAACCTTATATCGCCGTAGTGAAAGCATTGGGGACCAAGAAGGTCGGTATGTCGCGCGAAGAGCTGATACGGATGGGTGGCTTAAATGATAATGGCAAACTGACCGAGGTGCTTGAGGAACTCGAAGCCTGTGGATTTATCCGTAAATACAAGGCTTTTGGACAGAAAACCAAAGGAGCCCTGTTCCAACTGATAGATGCCTACACACTTTTCTATTATCAGTTCATACAGCAGAATCTGCAGGATGATGAGCAATTCTGGTCATCAAGTATGGGCTCGCCTATGTATTACAATTGGTGCGGTTTGGCCTTTGAGCGCATCTGCTTGCTGCATCTGCCTCAAATCAAAGTGGCGTTGGGCATCAAAGGTGTGGTCAGTAATGCTTGCGCTTGGGTTTCAGCAGCGGACAAAGACCAAGAGAAAGGTGCGCAAATCGACCTGATTATCGACCGTAGCGATGATGTTATCGACTTGTGTGAAATGAAATTCACCAAGAATGCTTATTCGGTCAGTGATGAGGAGGTAGAGAAGATCCTATACCGGCAATCGAAGTTTATCGCAGCGACCTCACCCCGCAAGGCGGTGCATCTCGTTCTTGTGTCGGCATCGGGTGTGGCCCGTAATGCCAATGCCAACGAGTTCCAAAATATCCTTACTGCCGAAGACCTTTTTGTCCAATAAGCCCTATTGCCTGCGGAAAGTCGAATTTTTTGGCACATTCCGCTGGCAATAGACCTGTTTTTCGGTTTGAAAACTGCTTACACGAATTTCCACGAATATGTCACGAATTGGAAAAGAAATAATTTATGAAACAATTCGTGGCAGATTCCTGATGATTCGTGTTTTTTTATGCTTTTCGATGTGAATAACCGATGCAATTCTTTACTATAATCCACTATATTCCATTGTGCATCGGAGGCGGTGCTGTAGTTTTGCCTCCGTTATTACAACCAATGCACTATGAGTTTTTTCATCATTGATTACATGATCGCTTTTATTGCGCTTATCCTTCTCAGTGCTCCTTGATGGCTTGTTTTCCATCAAGGAGCATTTTTTCACTCCAATCCGCCACACCAACCGAATTTTTCCATATTTTTGCAGATTAATTAAAACCTAACACGCCATGACACTTGATAATGAAAAATTTGTTGGTGAAGGCCTGACCTACGACGATGTCCTCTTGGTCCCTTCCTATAGTAATGTACTCCCTCGTGAAACCAGCCTGAGAACCAAGTTCTCGCGCCATATCGACTTGAACATCCCCATCGTCTCCGCTGGCATGGACACCGTGACGGAGAGCCGCATGGCCATTGCCATCGCACAAGAAGGCGGCATCGGCGTGCTGCACAAGAACATGACCATCGGCAAGCAAGCCGCTGAGGTGCGCAAGGTGAAACGCGCCGAGAACGGCATGATCAGCGACCCGGTAACCATCCATGTCGACGCCACCGTGAAAGACGCCCTCGACCTGATGAGCGAGTACCACATCGGCGGCATACCTGTGGTCGATAGCCAGAATGTGCTGGTCGGTATCGTCACCAACCGCGACCTGCGCTTCGAGCGCGGCTTCGAACGCCCCATCGCCGAAGTGATGACCAAAGAGAACCTCATCACCACCACTGAGGTGTCGTTCGAGAAAGCCTCCGACATCCTGCAACAATACAAAATCGAGAAACTGCCGGTGGTTGACAAGGACAACCGCCTCGTCGGCCTCATCACCTATAAAGACATCATTAAGGTGAAGGCGCGGCCCAATGCCTGCAAAGACTCACGCGGTCGCTTGCGCGTGGCAGCCGCCGTGGGCATCGCCTCCAACACCCTCGAACGCGCCGCCGCCTTGGTGGAAGCCGGTGTAGATGCCTTGGTCGTCGACACTGCCCACGGTCATTCGCAAGGCGTCATCGACATGGTGCGCAAACTGAAATCCAGCTATCCCGATATTGACATCGTGGCAGGCAACATCGCCACGGGCGAGGCCGCGAGGGCCTTGGCAGAAGGCGGTGCCGATGCCGTCAAGGTGGGTATCGGCCCCGGCTCCATCTGCACCACGCGCGTGGTGGCCGGCATAGGTGTGCCACAGCTCACCGCCGTCATGGATGTTGCCAAAGCCTTGGAAGGCACGGGCATTCCGATTATTGCCGACGGTGGTATCCGCTACACGGGCGACATCGTAAAAGCCTTGGCCGCAGGCGCCTCCTCCATCATGGCAGGATCGCTCATCGCCGGTGTGGACGAATCGCCGGGCGACACCATCATCTACGAAGGCCGTAAGTTCAAGACCTACCGTGGGATGGGCTCATTGGAAGCCATGCAACACGGTTCGAAGGACCGTTACTTCCAAGACAATGTGGAAGATGCGAAGAAACTCGTCCCCGAAGGCATTGCGGGGCGCGTTCCTTACAAAGGAACCCTCTCGGAAGTGGTCTACCAGATGGTGGGCGGCTTGCGCTCCGGCATGGGCTACACCGGCTCGCGCAGTATTGACGACCTGAAGAAAGCCAAGTTCATCCGCATTACCAACTCGGGCATTCTCGAAAGCCATCCGCACGATGTAACCATCACCCAAGAAGCCCCGAACTACAGTAAAAGAAGCTGATGAAAGCAACCATCTCCTTCCCAGAGCTGCAAAGCATAGTATCAGAGAAGACCCGTCAAACGGTGGCCTTCTCTTTTATCGATGAAAAGACCGTCCGCGTAACCTATCCGCTTCGTCTGGGCTTTATCGAGAAAGACATCTCCGCCAATTTGATTATCAAAAGCCTGACAGGGAGTGACTTGTTGTTGCAACTCTCGGCCGGACTCGGTTCGGAGACTCTTCTCACCACCGTCCTCAGCCTGTTGAAAGGCAAAATCCCCGAAGGATTGATAGAAAAACGGCCCGACAGCCACATTCTGGTACACCTCGGCCAAATCGAACAGGTGAACGCTTTCCTCGACAAGGTTGATGTCAACGACCTCCATTTCCTCACCGAAGGATTGGAGATGGAGGGCAGGTTGAAATAATATCTGCCGATTTTCCGCGTTATCCGTTTTGTTGCATGTCAATTGGCGGATTTTGTGTAATTTTACCGCTTGATTTTTGCAACTATTTTGAATAGAAAATAAACAAAAATATCAGAAATGAAGAATTGTAACTTTTTGAAACTGTTTGTTTTGGCATCATTTTTCATGCCAACTTACTTCGCCCATGCACAATCGAAACTCGACAACCAAGTCATAATGACTATCGGCGAACAAGACATCACGGTGAAAGAATTCACCGATGTGTACTTCAAGAACAACCTCAAGAGCGATGTCATCGAAAAGAAATCCGTTGACGATTATCTTGAACTTTTCACTACCTTCCGCATGAAGGTGATGGAAGCCGAGCGCATGAAATTAGACACCAGCGCCAAGTTCCGTAACGAGCTGGCCGGCTACCGCAAGCAGTTGGCCAAACCCTTCATGAGCAGCGACAATATCACGGAGGAGCTAATCCAAGAAGCCTACGACCGCAAGCAGAAAGACATCCGCGCCTCACATATCCTCATCCGCTGCGACAAGAACGCCCTGCCGTCAGACACCTTGAAGGCATACAACAAGGCTATGGACATCCGCAAGAAAGCCTTGGCCAAAGGAGCCGACTTCGCTGCGTTGGCCGACAACTATTCCGATGACCCATCGGCCAAAGGCACGAAAGCCACCGCCGACAATCCGGCCCGTCCGGGCAACCACGGCGACCTCGGCTATTTCACCGTCTTCGACATGGTCTATCCCTTTGAGACAGGTGCTTACAACACGAAAGCAGGCGAAGTATCCATGCCTGTGCGAAGCGATTTCGGCTACCATATCATCAAAGTGCAAAGCGTAACAGAGGCTATGGGATCTATCCAAGCCGCACACATCTTCCTGCAACTGCCTTTTGAAGCCTCCGAAGAAGATGCTGCCAACATGAAACAAAAAGCCGACAATATCTACAAGGAACTGATGGAGAGTGACGGAAAGAACTGGAGCGACAAAGTGAGACAATACACCGACGACAAAGGCACCATCGCACGCGACGGAGCGCTGAGCAGCTTCACCGTCAGCCGTATCGTCCCAGAGTTCATTGAAGCATGCAAATCACTGGAAATAGGACAGATAGCCAAACCCGTCCGCACCAACTACGGTTACCATATCATCAAACTGTTGGGCAAGTCGGGAGTGGACACCTTTGAAAAGGAAAAACAAGCCATCGCCGATCGTATCGAAAAAGATGTGCGCTCCAAAAAGTCGGAAGAACTGGTGCTGAAACAGGCGAAGACCGAATACAAGTTCAAGCAGAACGACAAGCAATTGGAAGCTTTCATTGCCACTATCGACAGCAGCATACTTCGCAAGGCATTTGAGCCTACCGACAAAGTTGACATGAATGCCACCCTGTTCACCTTGGAAGGCCACCCCTCCAAAGTGGGCGACTTCGTCAACTACATCAAGGAGAACATGAGGATACAGAATTTTGCCTCACCTTCCGCATACGCCTACCAGCTGTATGAAGGTTTCTCCAACAGTGTGGTGATGGACTATGCTGACGCTAACCTCGAAAAGAAATACCCTGAGTTTAAGGCTCTGGTTCAGGAATATAAAGACGGCATTTTGCTCTTCGACCTGATGGACATGGAAGTTTGGGACAAGGCTGTGAAAGACACGCTCGGCTTGGACGCATTCCACCAGCGCAACACATCCAAATACATGTGGGGCGACCGCGTTTACGCCACCGTCATCACGATTGGGCGGCCTGAATCGCTGCCCAAGTTGAAAGCCCTTTTAGACAGCGGTATCGAACTCGACAGTATCAGGACCACCGTACAGCGCGACTCCATCCCCGCCGTCTTCGTGCGCAAAGGATACTACCAAAAAGGCGACAACAACTTTGTTGACCAAACCGAATGGAAGGAGGGCGTGAGAAACGAAATCCCCTCCACTGTTGACCAATCGACCACCATCGTTTGCATAAGAGAAGTGCGCCAGCCCGAACCAAAGACCCTCAAGGAAGCCCGTGGCCTCGTTACTTCCGACTACCAAGTGGAACTTGAACAGAAATGGGTGCAGTCGCTGAAAGAACGCTACCCCGTGAAAATCAACGAGAAAGCATTAGACAAAGTCAGGAAAATGTATCAATGAAGAAGTTCGGCGTTCTTATCGGTATTGCTTCCCTCTTGCTGATGGTAGGCTGCGACTACCTCCAGAAAAGTTCGAAAGAAGTGGTGGTGGCCGAGTGTTATGGCAAATACCTCTATGAATCGGACCTCAGGGGCATTGTGCCCGAAGGAGCTTCGATTACGGACAGCATACAGCGTGCCAGCACCTTCATTGACTCGTGGATTAGGAGGCAAGTGCTTATTCATCAGGCAGAAAACAACCTTGACAAAGAAGCACTCGACCTCGATAAGCAGTTGGAAGAATACCGGAACTCGTTGGTCATCTATGCCTACGAAAGCCAACTCATCAACCAGAAACTGGACACCCTCGTCAGCGAAGATGAAATCCTTGACTATTACGAGCAAAACAAGGAAGACTTCCAGCTGCGCAACACGATGGTTCGTGCCGCATACATCATCATCGACGAAAACAGCGAGCACAAAGCCGAACTCAAGAAACTACTGAGCGACCCCGACACCCTGATGTTGCAAAACATCGAAAACCAAGCCGCCAATTACGGCGGAAAGAGTTTCGTCAATGTGGATCAATGGATGCGCTTAGACGAGTTGACCAACATCATCCCTATCGAAATCTTCAATGCGGAGAGCTTCCTGAAAAAGAACAAGTTCGTCAGTTTCGACATGAACGAATACACTTACATGGTGCGTTTTGTGGAACACCTGCTCGAAGAAAGCACATCGCCGCTGGAGATGGTGCGCGACAACATCAAAAGCGTCATTCTGGCCCAACGCAAACAAACCATGATCAAAAAAATGCAGGAGTCGCTTTACGAGAAGGCGAAGAAAGAACGCGCCTTTGAGGTTTATGTAGGCTCGCCCACATTATACAATGCCGATTAATCAAGCAGGCCCTTCAACAAGCCCAAGCACCTAAGATTGTAGAGACTGTCGAAATGCCGAAAACAACAAACAATGAACAATAAACTTGACCTAATGAAAAGAAACTGGATTATCATAGCACTCATGATGTTGGCCATGCCGATGATGGCGCAAAACCGTCAACCTCAGGTGGTTGACAAAGTGGTGGCCGTCGTCGGAAAAAACATCATCCTGCAATCCGACATCGAAAACCAATACATCCAATACCGGATGCAAGGTTTGGTGGAAGGCACCGGAAAAGAAATACGTGCCCGTATCTTGGAAGACCTTCTCCTCCAAAAACTCATGCTCAACCAAGCCGAGATGGACAGCATCACCGTGACCGACGAGCAAGTGGAGGCCGACATGGAACAGCTTATCCGCAAATTCATCAACAGAATCGGCTCGCAAGAGAAACTGGAAGAACAGTTCGGCAAATCCATAGCAGAGATTAAGGACGAGGTACGACAAGCCAGAAAAGACCAAATGCTACAGGAGCAGGTGCAGGCCAAAATCATGGGAAATGTGCAGGTAACGCCCCAAGAGGTGAAAAACTTCTTCCATGACATCCCCAAAGACAGCCTCCCAACCATCAGCCCCAACTATGAAATCGTGCAGATTGTGAAGCGCCCGCCCGTCAGTATCGACGAAAAATTGCAGGTGAAAGACCGTCTCTATCAAATCCGCAAGCGTATCCTTGAAGGAGAGAGCAGTTTTGCCACCATGGCCGTGCTGTACTCCGAAGACCCGGCCTCAGCACGACAAGGCGGCGAACTCGGCTTTGCCAGCAAAGGCGTGTATGCCACCGAGTTTGAGAATGTGGCCTTCAACCTTCGCGATGGCGAAATCTCCGATGTGGTGGAGACCCAATTCGGCTTCCACATCATCCAACTCATCGAGCGCAAAGGGGAAACCATCAACTGCCGTCATATCCTGCTCACCGCCAAAGTGCCCGTCGAGGCTCTTGAAAAGGCCCAAAACCAACTCGACTCGGTAGCCCAGCTCATCCGCAACGGCGACATGAGTTTTGAAGAGGCCTGCAAAAAATACAGCGATGACGAATCAAGGAGCAACGGCGGATACCTCAACAACGCCGCTACGGGAGGCAACTGGCTCAGCCTGCAAGACTTACAAGAGCTTGAAGAGACTAATTACGAGTATAAAAACTTGGCTTTCGTCATCAATCGCCTTGAAGTCGGGCAGGTCAGCGACCCCATGCCGATGACTACCAACGAGAACAACGACGCTTTCCGCATCATCATGGTCAAACGCAAGACCGAAGCCCATCGGGCCAACCTGAAAGACGACTACAACCTCATTCAAAACTGGGCTTTGGGCCAGAAACGCCAGCAAGCCATCGGCAAGTGGGTAACCAACAAGGCCAACAAGGCCTATATCCGCTTGGATGAGGAGTACAAGAACTATGATTTTTATTACGATTGGAAATTTCAATGACAAACTACGCTTCTGATGTCGACGGTGCCAAAACACTGGTCGAGAAATATGAGACCCTCCGCAAGGAAATCGGGAAAGTCATCGTCGGGCAGCATGACATTATCCACAACACCATCCTGTCCATCTTTTGTCAAGGCCATGTGCTGCTGGTCGGCGTGCCCGGCTTGGCCAAAACCCTGTTGGTCAACACCATCGGCAAGGCTTTGGGCTTGAGTTTCAGTCGCATTCAATTTACCCCCGACCTTATGCCCTCCGACATCGTAGGTACGGAGATTTTGGACGAGTCGCGACAATTCAAGTTCATCAAAGGCCCCGTCTTTGCCAACATCGTCTTGGCTGATGAAATCAACCGCACGCCGCCGAAGACACAAGCCGCTTTACTTGAAGCCATGCAGGAAAAAAGCATCACTGTGTCGGGCAAGACCCACAAACTCCAAGAGCCTTTCTTTGTGTTAGCCACACAGAACCCCATCGAACAGGAAGGCACCTATCCCCTGCCCGAGGCCCAGCTCGACCGTTTCATGTTCAACCTCATGCTCGACTATCCCTCTTACGATGAGGAAATCGACATCGTGAAAAGCACCACCGCGAGCAGCGTGATGGAAGTAAACGCTGTATTGTCGCCAGAAGAGATCTTGTATTTCCAACAGTTGGTGCGCCGTGTGCCCGTGCCCGACAATGTGTATGAATATGCGGTGAATCTTGTAGCCAAGACCCGCCCCCACACGGAGAAAGCCCACGACTGGGCCAACCGTTACCTCAGTTGGGGTGCAGGTCCTCGTGCCTCACAATACCTCATCATCGGTGCCAAAGCCAACGCCTTGCTGACAGGCAAATACTCACCCGACATAGAGGATGTGCAGCGTGTCGCCATCCCCATTCTTCGCCACCGTATCATCAGAAACTATACGGCTGAGGCGGAAGGCATTTCGATTGAACAGATTATTAATCAGTTGAAATAGTCTCTTTACCTCCGATAAATTTGAAGCCCCAATGGGTCATCTCCAAAAGTTCGGGTACAGTTTCGCCGCCCAATCTGATGGGACGGCTTATTGTCATTTTTGACGAAAACACGCCATATCCCCCGTCGATGAGCAAGAACTCGCTGTCGCTGGCGGCAATGCCGATGGTGGAATCGTTGAGGTAGATATACTGTCTCAGATTCTCGCCAGCAGCTTCAATGATGACCTCGATGGGGTAATCGGTGATCAGACGGCGCACACCGGAAACCGTATCTCGGTAGTCAGGACACAAACTGGAAGTACGACCCACAGCCGATAGCTGTAGCTCGCGTTGCTCGTGTTCATACATAAGCATTCTGTGGTGTAATACAGCTTCTGGTGGGGCGCACAGAATAGGCCCTGCTCCTTGTAAGAATACGGGAAAGTCTTGTTAACAAGACTTTCCCGTATCTTTATCGATTTCTCTATTACCCTTCATCCACCAAGAAAACGGCGACCTGCCTAATGCCGCTGGCACCGATAACCAATGTCTGCTCAATATCGGTGCTGCGACTTGGACCCGTGATGATGGTCATTTGTGAAGGCTTGTTCTTGGCGTATTTCCGTTTCACAGTCTGAAAAGCCGTGCGCATGCCGGGCACGATTTGCTCCGTTGTGGCATACACCAACAGGATGTCGGGCAAAGCGTATGCCTCTCTGGTTTGCGTTAGCGTGTCGGAAAGGACGATACTGCCCGTTTGCGCCACCAAACACTCACAACCTGTCAGGCTAACGAGCTTCTGCTTAGGCTCGCGCTCTTTACTTTCGGTATAGGAAATGCCGTATTTATCCAGCAGGCCTTGCATTTCCTGACCGGTGCACCACAGCGGATCCCAGCCGTTTTTAGGCACCAGCTGCTTGATACATTCTGCAAACTCGGCCTCGCTCTCAAGATAGATGAAGATGCCGCCATGTTCCTTGAAGTTCTGCACAAAAGTGACAGCCGTTCCATCTTCCTCCTTGATGGGCACCCAAGTTTCAGTGCGTTGGTCGACATCCTCAAAAAGGGCCTCCTGACGCTCAATGAGAGCATTGCGCACCTTGGCGAGCATTTGCTCCTTGAAGGTGACATCTTTATTCTCTCCTTTGTAATCCCGGGCCATGGTGCCTATGTTTGTTTCTTATTCGTTTTCTTTGGTTTCAGCCAATTTGTCATTGGCTTTCTTCAATTTATCGTCTTCCGTATTGCCCCAAGGGCGCTTGCCGAAGATAACTTCCAAGTCCTCACCGAAGATGACTTCCTTGTCGATGAGTTTGTTGGCCAATTGGGTCAAGCCGTCACGGTGATCTGTAAGAATGGCGATGGCCTGTTGATAGGCTTTCTCCACCATCTTGCTCACTTCGCGGTCGATGGTCTCGGCCGTCTTCTCGCTGTAGGGTTTCGTCAGGCTGAAATCCTGCTGACCTGACGAGTCGTAGTAGCTGATATTGCCAATTTCGTCGTCCAAGCCGTAATAAGTTACCATAGCGAAGGCCTGTTTGGTCACCTTTTCGAGGTCGGACAGGGCACCGGTCGAGATTTGTCCGAAGACCACCTGTTCGGCGGCACGGCCTCCCAAGGTGGCAATCATTTCATGATACATCTGCTCCTTGGTAGTGATTTGCCTTTCTTCGGGCAGATACCATGCTGCACCAAGTGAATTGCCTCGTGGAACGATGGTTACCTTCACCAAAGGATGGGCATATTGCAGCAGCCAGCTTGTGGTGGCATGGCCCGCTTCATGGAAGGCGATGACCTTTTTTTCTTCAGCAGTGATGATCTTACTCTTCTTTTCGAGGCCCCCGATAATACGGTCGACGGCATCAAGGAAGTCCTGCTTGTCAATCATATCCTTACCCTTGCGGGCGGCCATCAGGGCGGCCTCGTTGCACACATTGGCGATGTCGGCACCAGAGAAGCCCGGAGTCTGCTTGGCCAAGAACTCCTTGTCGACATCGTCGGCAAGCCTCAATCCGCGCATGTGCACCTCAAAAATCTCCCTACGACCAACAATATCAGGCAATTCCACATAAATCTGACGGTCAAAACGGCCCGCACGCAGCAAGGCCTTGTCCAAGATGTCGGCGCGATTGGTGGCCGACAGCACAATGACGCCAGAGTTGGTGCCGAAGCCGTCCATCTCGGTAAGCAATTGGTTCAATGTGCTTTCGCGCTCGTCGTTGCCGCCCGTGACAGCGCTCTTGCCTCGGGCGCGGCCAATAGCATCAATCTCATCGATGAAAATGATGCACGGCGCCTTTTGTTTGGCATTGTTAAACAAGTCGCGGACACGCGAAGCGCCCACCCCGACAAACATCTCCACGAAGTCGGAGCCGGAAAGGCTGAAGAAAGGCACATTGGCTTCACCTGCCACCGACTTGGCCAGCAAGGTCTTACCCGTTCCGGGGGGGCCTACCAACAGCACGCCTTTCGGAATTTTGCCGCCCAATTTGGTATATTTCTCCGGGTTTTTCAGGAAGTCAACGACCTCCATGATCTCCACCTTGGCTTCTTCCAAACCGGCCACATCCTTGAAGGTTACATTGACGGTACTGCTGTTTTTGTCATAAAGCTGAGCACGCGACTTACCGATATTGAAAATCGAGCCAGCACCTCCCCCGCCACCAAGTCCACGGCCCATACCGCGCATGATGACAACCCAAATCACGATCAAGATGATGAAAGGCATCCAGCCAATCAAAAAGTCGGAAACCCAACTCTTGCGTTCCACATTGTTAATATACACGGGTTTTTGAATGCCTTTCTCTTTCTGAACATTTTCCACCATCTCCTCGAATCGACCGAGATCGCCGATATTGTAAATGTAGCTTGGTGTAGTTGTGGTTCCTTCCTCGTTGGCCTTCACATTAGGGAAGTGTTCCGACAGGCCATTTCGGTTGAGATAAATCTCGGCCTCCTTTTTGTTGACAAGGTCGATCCGCTGCACATATTTCTTCTCCAACAGTTCAATAAACTCGCCTTGGTTTATATCTTCCTTCGGTGTGCCTGAACCCCGACCTAAGAAATTCACGGCAATGAGGGCGATTGCCAAAATGGCATAAATCCACATCAGGTTGAACCGTCTCCTGCCATTGGGTTTTGGGTTCGGTTGGTTGGGCTGAACAGGCTGGTTCGGATTGTTGCCAGCCCCTTTAGTCTCTTTATTCTCCATTGTAAAAAATTGATTTTGAGTAGATTATTCTTCCGCCTCCCTCACGATTCTTTCGGAGTCGGCCCAAAGTTCCTCTAATTTGTAATAACCACGGGCAGATTCCAAGAACACATGAACGACAACATCAACGAAATCTATCAAAATCCATTCCGTATTGTCGCGGCCCTCGATGTGATAGGGCTTGCTGTGTGTGTTTTTAAAGACCAATTCCTCAACCTTGTCGGCGATAGCGTCCACCTGCGTCTTGGATGGGGCGTGGCAGATGACGAAATAGTCCGTCACTGCGGTGGTGATTTCCCTCAGGTCGAGGGTAACGATTTCCTTGCCTTTTACGGCTTCCATGGCCTCTATCGTTGCGGCCACAATTTCTTCTGCATTATCGTTTTGATGTCTGACTCTCATAATGTTATAATTGACAAAGCGACTATGAAACTACGAGCCTTCCATTCTTCGGCGCTACTCTGCAACCGCAGGTTCGGGCACCTTCAACTTCTGAAAAAGCAAAGGCTCCTGAGCAAGTCGAAAAGCCGTAACCTCATGTCAGTTTTGAGGTGCAAAATTACGCTTTTTTGCTTAATGAAGGCCGTTTTGCCAAAAAATCCCTATTTTTGCCCCAACAAACGCGAAAATCATGCACCTTTCCAACGAATTATTTCAGCCCATCACCACCTTCATCTTCGATTTTGACGGCGTGATGACCGACGGCACCGTCCTCTGCGACTTTGAGGGTCGTCCCCTGCGTACCACCAATGTGAAAGACGGCTATGCGCTGCAATTGGTCGCCAAGCTCGGCTACCATGTAGCTGTCATTTCGGGAGCCATCTGCCCCTCTACGATTGTCAGAATGAACAGCCTCGGCATCACTGATGTGTTCACTGGCATTCCCGACAAAGTGTTGAAACTCAACGAATATATGAAGGAGAATGCATTGAGGCCAGAAGAAATCATCTTCATGGGTGACGACATCCCCGACCTGCGCGTAATGCAATGCGTTGGTTTGCCCGCTTGCCCTGCCGACGCAGTACCCGAAGTGAAGGCCATCAGCAAGTTCGTCAGCGAAAAAGCAGGCGGCAAGGGGGCTGTGCGTGATGTCATTGAGCGTGTGCTCAAAGCGCAGGGCAAGTGGATGACAACCGAAGCATATAAGTGGTAGAGATGGTTTATTCCGTAGGCATGTTGATTTATTCCTTAGCTTGTCTAATTGTAAACAAGCACTTTTTCATGGCTTCAAAGCTTATTAATCAGCAAACTACGGATTGTTGAACCGTTTTGTATCCTTATTAGATATATTCCGTTGGGATAAGGAAGAAGGTTGATGGAGTGTTTTCCCTTTGCCGCTTGGCTTTGGTAAATCCGTTTTCCGACGGCATCAAAAACCTCGATTATTGATGCTTCTTGCTCGGACAAGATGACGGTAGCTTCCCCACTGGTGGGATTGGGATAGACTTGAGGCATGATATCATCATGGTTCTCGCCTATTGCAGTGATATAATCGCAATCTACATCACCTGTTTTAAACAGACCGATTCCATCATCAGAATAACATCTCAACAATCCCCCCTCATGATAGTCAACCGCTACCGTTTGCTCAGGGAACAAATAGCTGTTGACAGGCCCGACACATTCAATCACTTTGATTGGTCCATAGCCATGATAGCAGAAGCCGCATTGGCTTCCTTCGCCATCCATGATTTCGATGTATCGCAGGCTGACCCCGTTCACTTCTTCCATGCCTTTGCCTACCACCACGACAGTGCCGATGGAGTCGGCCTCTCCGCCGTATTCCATGTCGTTCTGGGGAATTGTCCAACTATCGCCCTCTTCCGCGTCAAAGTCGAACAATTTGTAGAACGCCCCTCGTTTATACAACATAACGGCATTTTGTTGCCAAGTAACATATTCATAACCAAACACATAATCACTGTATGTATTCAGAATACCATCATGGATATGATAACTCTTTTCAAGTTTTCGACATTCCATGCCATCAATAACGGTGTCCGTCACTGACACAATGTGCACATAGCCATGGCCCGCCCCTTGAAAGAAACTATAATGCCATTCCGCCCCGACAAGAGCAAATTCGTGGGTTTGTGCCTTCGCCACACCTGCCACTGCCAGCAGCAGGAGGAGAAGGACTCTTTTGTATAATCTATTCATAGTTGTGTTGTTTTTTGTTTGTTTGTAGCTGAATTATTTGGATGGCTGACCTTCCTTGCATGGAGCCGCTTCCCACCGCTACATGAATATGTATCGGTAAGGTACGGCTCCACACTGTGATAAACGCCCTTCCGTCGGAAATTCAGCCCAAGCAGAAGGACGGGCAACACGGTCTTTTGTCCACACTGAGAAAACGGATGTCCCATATCCTGAAACCAAGGCGGCAAAGGAAAACTGGCACTTCCCGTTTGGAGTGCCCCCAAAGCTTCGATATGCAAAATATTGCCTTTCATGGTAATAGGCGTTTATTTCGCTACAATATTACGACTTTTTTGCATCAATGCAACTTTTTCTGCAAAAATTTTAAGGGGGCGATTTCATATCATAAAATTGTAGAGACGGTGCATGCACCGTCTCTACCATGTCATGACGCTGTGGAGACGGTGCACGCACCGTCTCTACTGAACCACGATTTTTCTATTCAATTCCACCCCGTCTTCGTCAACGCAGCGGAGGCGGTAGGTGCCTTTTTCCACATCGATGGGCATCTGGTGGTTGAGGCGGGTCTGGCCAAGAAAGTTGTCATTCAGTGTCCAATAAATCGTTTTCTTCGGATTGCGATGAGCGATTTCGAAGATAACCTGCTGCCGGTCGCCCCGTATGCCAATGGGAATGCTCACCTTTGCATCAGACTTGGGATAGACGAAGGCCATCACCTCGTCGGGATGGGCGGCGCCGCAGCCCGGATAGAAGGCCGGCAACGGACGGAACAAGGGCGAATGCTTCTTGTAGAACCACTCCATCACAGGCGGCAACACATAATATATCTCAAAACATTTCTGGTCGACAGGGTAGCAGTCGGGGCGCACTTGAAGCTGCCGCGATTCGTCCAAAAAAACTTTCTTATGATAAGGGCACACGCCCGTTTTGTTCTCCACATTGGGCACTCGGATTTTCTTCGTCACTGGGCAGTACTCCGACTTGGGATACCCCGACTCGGCACAGACTTCTATCTCAAGGCTTTCCGAGGTGTTGGCAGGATAGCGGTAGCTGTCGTTCAGTTTGCCGATCACATCAAATAGTATCGGTGCAGCCACACTCACGCCCGTCAATCCGGGACGGCCCTCACCATCGGAATTACCTGCCCAAACCCCCACCACATAGCGGTCAGTAAGGCCCACCGCCCACGCATCCTTGAATCCGAAACTGGTGCCCGTCTTCCAAGCCACCTGCTTCGACGAAGCGAAGCCTCCCCATCCTATCTGACTCGTAGGGCGTGTCAGGCCAAGCATCATATAGAAAGTCTCTGCGATGGCCTCAGCCGAAAACGGTGATTCCTTCTCATCCACTTGTTCATTATAGTTCTCGTTCACATGAACGGCCAATTTTCGCCCCATTTTGCCGTAGGCGTTGGTGATGTCATACAACGAAGCCTCTCCCCCGCCCACGATGAGCGATAGGCCATAGTGCTCTGCATCGAAGACAATGCCTTTCAGCGGAAGTTGTTTCAGCAAATTATGGAAACGCTGCTGGCCATACTCGCGCAACAGATGAACGAAAGGCGCATTCAGTGAGTTCTGCAAGGCTTTGTCGGCGGGCACCGCACCCCAATACTCGCCGCTGTAGTTCTTCGGAGTGAAGCCGGCAAGGCTCATCGGCACATCGGGCAGGACCATCTCAGGCAGCAAGGTGCCTTCATCCAACATGGCGGCAAAGAGGAAAGGCTTCAAGATGCTCCCCGTGGAGCGTTGCACCTTCACCATGTCGACCATAGCCGCATCAGAGGCACCGCTGTTGTTGCCTACATAAGCGACAATTTCACCGTTCAGATAATCAACAGCATATACCGCAGCATTGTCGATGTTGTTCATCACATTGGCCTCGTGGTGGCGGTGCATAATGTCCATCACCGACCGTTGCAATTTATAGTCGATAGTGGAAGGAATATGCTGCCCGTGCAGCTGTTTATCCTGATCGCTGAGGTAATGGTAGGCCAGCATGGGCATGTCGAAAGGACGGTCGGGGACGTCCTCCATCATGGCCAGTTCGGCATCTTCTTCGGAGAGTGTCGGGACATTAAACCGCTTTGGAATGTAGGCTTTGGCGGTGGGCATGCGTTGCAGCAGCTCATCGCGTTTCTGTTCCAAACGGTCGCGAGAGCGGCCCGGGTGTATCAGCGCCGGCGAATTGGGCAGCACGGCAAGGGTAGCCGCCTCGCCCCATGAGAGTTCGTCGGGCGTGGTGTGAAAATAACGCCATGCCGCAGCATCAATGCCGACTACATTACCACCAAAAGGCGCGTTGGCGGCATACATGTCGAGAATAGACTTCTTGGAATAATGCAGCTCCAGTCGCATGGCAAGGATGACCTCCCAAAACTTCTCGGCATAGGTTCGGGGCGGGTTGTCGCGCGACATGCGCACCACCTGCATCGAAAGGGTGCTGCCGCCACGCACCACCTCGCCTGCTTTCATATTGTCGATGAACGCCTTGATGAACGACACCGGGTTGAAGCCGAGATGGAAAAAGAACCACCGGTCTTCATATTCCAAAAGACAGGCGACATATTTTGGGGAGTAGTTGTTGGTGGCAGGGAAACGCCATTGCCCGTCGTCGGCAATCTTCGCGCCAAGCAGTTCGCCGTCACGTGCCGTCAGCACAGTGGAGTAAGGCTTGTCGAAACGCGGGACAGGAATGCACAAAAAGGCAATGAAAAGGCCCGCAAGGACCAATAGAACAATCTTTAATCTCCTATGTCTCACGGGCTTTTTCATGAAACACACATGTTGTCGTCGTATGGGCGGAACTATATGTCCGGCCCATACGACAGACAACAACAATCATATCATATCATATCATATCATTTCACCACACACCCACGGGCCGGTATCTGGTAATAAATCTCGTTATTATACATGTCCTCGCAACGCACGGCGGGAACCATGTAGTTGCCCTCGTAGGTGGCGTTGGCCTTCACCGTGAAGGTCTTCTTCGCGCCAGGATTGAGGTCGAAGTAGAAATAGGCACGGTCGTCGCGCAGGTCGAGGTGCTTGGCTCCTTCATTGCCCGTCATGGCGCCCATCAGGCGGTCGTTGACCAATTCCCATCCCGAAGGCAGGTAGTATGACAGGGCCAACTCTGTGACTTTCCACTCACTCGGGTTCTGCACCGTGATCTGAACACTGAGGTCGGCACCTGCATTCAAGGCCGACAGGTTGACAGGAGCACCGTTCTTGTCAAAGTAACTCACCGCCATCTTGATCAAGTTGCCGCTTTCGTTCATGTCGTATTCGGCGACGGCGGTCTTGGTGAAGAGGTGGGCCACCATCTTCTGGTCGGTGTTGTTCTTAATTTCAACCATGTTGTTGCCCAACTTCGGTGCGTAGCCGAAGCCCACCGAGGCCATATTGGTGTTCAGCGTGCGCTCCTCGCCGTTCACCTTTACGGTGGCAGAGAGGTTGGTGTTGGCGATGTTCATCTTCTCGGCGTACTTGCCCAAGACAAAGAGCGCAAAGGCCGTGGTCTGGGTATCCATCCAGCGTTGTGAGCTCAACATGCGGCACACTTCGTTGATATTGTACTGCACCTCTTCATTATCCGTATCGCAAAGCATCTGGGCATAGGTAAAGAAAGCCAAGTCGCGGGTGCGCGATCCGAATGAGGTGTAATAGTCCGACATTGCCTTGTCTTCTTCGTATGCGGGCAGCAAATTCTTCGCAATGTTGGTCTTGCCCGTTTGGGCGAAGGCGGCAGCGGTCAAAGCTTTGGTGAGGTCGTAGTTCATCTCCAACTCTTTGAAACGGTTCATGGCGCCCATCTCAGCCTTGTCGGCCAAGGACAACACAAAGAGACGGTAGGCTTGGATGGTCTCTCCCTGATTATAGTCGGGGTTGTTCTTCCACTGTTTGGCACGGTCGGCCTGATAGGTCAGCAAGCCATCAAGGAAGTACTGCGGCACGTTGTAGCCTTGCTTGTTGGCCTCAACCAAGAAATGCAGGGCATAAATCTCTGTCCATGGGTCAGTGTAGCGGCCACCCACCCAGCTGGTCATCGAGTTGTCGGACTTCTGGTAGGATTTCAGATTGGTGATGGCCGACTCTACATGGGACTTCATCTCTTCTTTTGCCTTGTCGTCAAGTTGGATGAAATAGTTCAGATAGAGATGCGGGAAAACCTTCGAGGTCAGTTGTTCGAGGCAGCCATGCGGGTAATCCATCAGGTAGTCAATACGGCCAAAGAGGTCGACAGGCATCAGCGACGATACAGTGACATTGCCTTGCTGTGTACCTTCCATGCCCTCCAAGTTGAACGATACATTCGCCGTTTGTCCGGCTTCGATTTCCTTGGTGATGGTGTTGCGCCGCTCTGCGTAAGGCATGCGGATGGGCATTTGTGTCGACGATTCGGCTGTATAGCCTTCACCCGTTACCGACACATTCAGTTCGGCATTGCCCAAGGTCTTGGGAATGGTTGTCCTGACGGCCACCAGACCCTCGCCGCTGCCGTTGATCTTCACCGAGGTGGGCAAAGCATCCACAGGGTTGAGGTTCTTGTTGTTGAACTTCACGGTCAAAGTCTTGTTCTTCATCGTGGGGGCTTGCACCTGCACCTTGAGGTTGAGCTCGTCGCCGGGAGCCACCACACGCGGAGCTGAGGCATACAGATTGATTGGGTCAACCACCGTCATACGCTTTTCTGACGAGCCGAAGGCCTTGCCTTTACCCTTAGCCACCACCATGAAACGCAGGGCACCAGAGCATTGCGGCACTTCGAAACTGTGGGTATTGGCATCGCCGGCCTTCAATTCGAAAGGCCCTAAGGTAACGGCGTAGGCCTTGAAACGCTTGTCCAATGCAACTTCCTGATTGATGATACCGTCACCGCCAATGGCATAAACAGAGCCCAACTCGCCGCTGAACGCATCAACAATGCTGGAATAGTTGTCCCAAGTGCGCACACTCAATGCCTGTTTGCTGTTGAAATAGCCGTAAGGATTAGGGGTTGAGAAGTTGGTCAGACCAAGAATGCCTTCATCAACGATGGCCAAAGTGTAGGTCATGGCTTGTCCGGCGGCTTCACTCACTTTCACATCGATCTTTTTCTTGGTATTGACCGTTTCGGGAATTTGGATATTGGGTTGCAGTTGCAACTTTTTGCTTTCCACCTTCACCGGCACCACGCCATAGAGACGGATGGGCAAGTCATTTTTGGCATCATGCGGCTGAATCAGAGACACATATACATACACATTCGGAATCATTTCCTCGGTGGTCATGATTTCCACCTTGCCCTCCTCGCCAAGGCGGTCCACCAGCAGGGTTTGCAGCACCTTGTCGTTGGCTTCCACCGTGACAAGGGCTTTGGCTTGGTCGTTAGCGGGGAAGGTTACCACCATCTTCTCGCCCACCTCGTAACGCTCAGCCGAGGCTTTCAGCGAAAGCTGTGCCGGCGCACCCGAAGCTGTTGAGGAATGTCCATAGCCCCAGTCGAAAGAGATGACCTTGGCGAAGGTGTGGCCGCCTTGTGGGTCGTTTACGACAAGGAGGTAGCTGCCCCATTTTTCGTTCGGGACATTGAAGGTTACCGAAGTGGTGCCGTTGCAAGTCAGGTTGCCTTTCTTATAAGGAGCCTTGTAGGTGCCAGAAGCATAGCGTTGCAGCGAATAGGTGTCTTCGCTCGACCACCACCAATAAGAATCCAACTTATAAAGGGCATATTCCAACGCGACTGCTGAATTGAAGGCGGTGCCGTTTTCCTTGACCATCGCGATGTTGAACTTCCAGTCCTTGTTCGTGTCGTAATAGCTGCCGTATTTCGACGAAGTCTTGGGCAGTTCAACACCCACATAACGCCCATAGGGCGAAATTTTCGATTGGAACGAGGCAATGCTAAAGTCGCCACCCTGCTCAAATACCTTCACCACATAAGTGGCATTCATCATCTGAGCGGCACTCACCTCCTCAAGAGGACCAAAGCCCACGCTGGCGTTGCCTTCGGCATTCAACTGTCCGCTTAAAAGCGCAATCTCCTGTGGTTCAAATTCCGCAGTCTCATTCACAAACGAATAGTTGGCAAAGCTCTTGAACGAAGTCTCACTTTCTCTCAACTTCAGGTCGACTTCGGTCTTCAAGTTACCGGCTTTCATGCCATTGAGCCATTTCGAGGTCAGGCTGATACGCTCGTTGCGTGAGAGGCTGACCACTTCAGGCAGATCCAACTTGATTTCCAAGCGATTGGGTTTCACCGTCTCCACACGGATGTACTTGGTAATGGTGCTGGTGCCTACTTTGAAGCGTGCCGTCCATAGACCCGTTTCGTCCGATACATTGGTCGGTACGGCGAAACAATAAATGTCGTTGACAGGCTTGGTATTCACCTGTTTGGCATAGAGGCGTCCGCTGGCATCGATTACTTCGAGGACGACCGGATAGTCATCGGGCACCGAAGATTCCATGTCGTTGAGCATGAGGTTGAGTTGCAGTTCGTCACCCGGACGCCAAACGCCTCGGTTGGAGTAGGCAAAGGCGGTTACACCTTTTTCGACCCGCTCGCCGGCCACATCGAAACGGCTGTATGACAAGGCATTGCCATTGTTCATCTTGATGACTGACTTGCTGCCTTTCTTATCGGCAGCCACCACAAAGGCGGGACGATGGGCGCATTGCAGCTGCACATGGCCTTTGCTATCGACAGTGCCCTTGTTGATTTCCTGACGCTGGAAGTTGTAGGCCACTACCTCGGCACCCGAAGCGGGTTGGGCGTCGGAGATGCGGTATACAAAAACATCCACCAAGTCGTCGCGACCCATCTTGGCCGTCACAGCGAGATCGGACACGACAACATTCTTCTGTTTCTCCACATAATTATAATAGTAGTAACCGTTGGGGTCGCCCCATTCGCCATCGTAGCAGTATTCTTTGTAGTCGTATCCTTCGCCGTTCCAATAATCGGCTTCCTTCTTTTCGTTGTCAACCGAAGCGGTCTTCATCTCATCAGAAGCGAAAGTGTAGTCAGCCGGGCCGAAATTGAGGCTCAGCTGATACATGGCTCCCGGCTCCACCTTGATGTAGTCGGAAAGCACAATGGGAAATGTCTTCCACTGGTTGGGATAGGGATTGTCGATGGCCAACCGCACTTTCTTTTCCAAACGGCCCACCTTGCGCACGCCATAGGTCTCAGACAGATCGTTGTCCTGCAAGAACGAGAGGATGTTGTCGTCAAAGATGCGTACAATTCTCAGTGTTACTCCATTCAGGCAAATGGCATCGAAATAAACGGTGGTCTCTTCCACATTGGGGACGATGACACCATCAACAGTCCATCGCACCTTGGGCTGCACTTCGGTCAGGTTCAAAGCATAATCATAGTCGTCCTGAAGCACCATGCCATTGTCGGAGCGAATGCCGCTGTTCACACCAATATTCAGCTCTTCCAACTGGTATCTGCTAAGATTGCTCTTGTCGAAATAGAAATCCACCTTGTTTCCTTTGATGTCAGCCTTATAGCCCAAATTTTTATTGGTGGTGATGAAACCTGTAAGGTTCTGCGACTCCCTCAGCGGTTGGCTGAAAAACAGAGTGGCATGGTCGGCACTTTGGTCGACATCGAAGCCCACAGGGATGAAAATGCCTTTGGCATAGACAGTCAAGTTGCGTTCCATCTTAGCTTTGGAGTCAACAGCCTTGCCGTCAAGGACGACATGCACATCGTAGTTGTCGTTCTTACGCTCAAAGTTCTGAACCTCAAAATCATATACATTGTTTCCCGCGTATGTCACTTCCACAGGATGGTTCTTACGGAAAGTGTCGTCGAACAGTTTGACGGCTTCGGTCTGGTCGACAGGCACGGCAAAGGCAATGCGCAGGTTGTAGTTCATCATTTCGTTCGACAAGCAGATGGGCTGTTGTGCCACGAGGCTGAAATTCTGGCGGCGCACGCCAAAGCCGAACTCAATAGTCTGATCGGAGCCACAGTCCACGAAGTCGGAAACTTTAAACTTGCAAACATAGTTTTGTTCCTTGTCGATATTTTCGTACTGGAAACCGACGGTGTTTTCATCGATCCAATGGGCCTTGCCCTTCAAGGCGGGCGCAAACTGGAAAGCCTTGGCAGAGATAGGCTCGCCAAACTTCACTTTCATTGTTTCAGGGTTCTTGAAGCGCACCACTATGGGCTCGCCTGCGGCGACCACGCCCGAGGTGTAGCTGTCCAACAAAGGCAGCAGGGCTTCATTGATAGGCTGGATGCGTTCAATGAAGGCATTATGCCCCCCTGATCCCTTCTTGCCGCATGAGGGCAGGAAGCAAAGCAGCACCATAGCGGCCAACAGGCCAATGCTGCCAATTCTTTTCATTCTTTGTTTTGTACTCATATCGATTAGATTTAGATAGTTTCGGGAGTACAAAAGTATGGAACATTAATGAAAGCAAAAAATATTTTTCAGAAAAAAATGGCATGTATGCGAAAAATAAGTAATTTTACTGATCTCTTTTGTTTGCCGCCTTTCTTCGTAGAGACGCGATTTATCGCGTCTCCCTTTGTCACATTTATTTATAAACACGATTCGCGTCTCCCTTTATCGCATTTATTTGTAAAGACGCGATTTATCGCGTCTCAAAATAACCATAATGAAAAAACGAAATCAATACTTCGCCTTCAGCGTCATGCCGAGATAAAACCTGTCGACGGGCGCCTTCACCCAAAGGTCATTGTCCATGCGGGCAAAAGCCGAGAGGTAATAACGCCTTGAAAGGCGGTAATCCACCGAGAGCACTGTGCGTAGGTTGTCGAGGCCGCCTTTCTTGGGGTCGTTGGTGAGCCAAAACAGTTCTGTGGAAAGAGCATACCTGAAACGACTGTTCATCGGCTGGTAGGTCACCTTCAGGCGGTTGCGCCAATACAATCTGGGGTTGATGCGGTGATCACCCGTGCGCTCGTCAAAGAAGGTGCCGATGGCCTTGCTACGCACTTGGAACTTGAAGCGGCGATACGTCTCCGAGTAAGTTACCTGCACTCCCAAACGGCCACGGTTCTCGTAGTAACCCCTGTCGTTATGGCGGCGGATATAGTCGGCGGTGAGGCCAATGTTCATGCGGTTGTGCAAGCAGTTGTAATCCACGCCAACCGAGTTGAGCCAACGGTTAAACTGTGAGAAGTTGTGGTCGAAGCGCAGCTCCTCCTCCACCGACAAACCGAAGGAACCGCCCAGACCTGTTGCTGCCTCTGCCGAGACAATGCCGCCGAAGTCGGTCGAGCGCCCACTCTGCGCGAAGGCCACACCCGACAAGAACAGCAACATTGTTATGGTCAGTAACTTTTTCATTCCTTTTTCGACTTTGGCTTATGACCTTGGCTTATGGCTGGCTATCCCATAGGTAACAGCAGGCCATAGTCATAAGCTATCTATCATTCGTTAAAATCCTTCAATTTCGTAATCGTATCAATCGTATTCACTTCGCCGTCGATAGGCTTGTAGTACACCTTCACGAAAGCCACATCGCGCAAATAGTCGATATGCCCCACCTCTACCTTCGAGATGTCGAGACCCGTGCGTTCGATAAGGTCGGACTTCAATTCGGCTTCCTTGCCGTGCTTGGTGTTTTCAACGCGATCGTATAGGATAATCTTCGTAGCCGTGTGTTTCAGCAGCTTCGTTCCATCCAAAATCCAGTTAATCAACACCGTAAGCAGATTGACCAATATCAGCTCGGAATAACTCGTCGAGAGTGCCATGCCGTTTACGATACTCAGGCCCATCACCACGAAGAGATATGTCATCTCACGAATCTTGATAGTTTCCGTCCGATAGCGTATCATGCCGAAGATGGCAAAAAGTCCCAAGGCGTAGGCGATGTTCATCCTCATGTTCTCCATCAGCGAGATGATAAGGAAGATAACCGCAGCAAACATAATGAAGGTGTAGTAGTAGTCCTTGCGGTTGGCCTTTTTGTAATAGAAGAAGTGGATGATGACCCAGCAAACGATAAGGTTGAACACAAAACGGATGAGCGTCGTCCAAAGGCTATGGGCGTCATAGAGCGGCACGCCAAGGAAATCCATGTTGGAGACACCGTTGCCAAACTCACGCGCAATGTCAGGGTCAAAGTCCTGCATGTTGATTTGTAAGAGATTCATATTGTTGATTATTGATTGTTTGACTTATGGGCGATAGCCTGTGGCAACATCACTCAAAGCTTTGACTTCCTGCCTCGGTTGAAGTTGCCATGTGGCTTTAGCCATAGTCGTTAATTTCTCTATCCTCCTAAGCTTTTTCTTAAATCGGTTCTGCTTTACCTCTGGGTAGGTCAGGCAGGTGCCGATACAGTATTTGCTGACCTTGAATGGCCTGATTCTCAAATCAAAGAGTACATCCTTCAGCAACGAATGGGCGCGACCGTCCTGTTTGAGTTCCATCACGACGAGCGGTGCCAAAGAAGCAGTATTGCCGCTGCGCAGGTTCTCGAAACTCAGGTTGCAATCGATGGTGAGGCGCTCGGTTTTGTCGTAGTTTACCAAGGTTAAACGATCGAAGATGGTAACGAGATGCGGACTCAACATATTTACTTCATAAGGCTGCTTTTCGGCCAAAAAAGCCGCTGCATCGGGGTTGTCAATGATGTTGGGAATGAACTCCACCTCAATGCGTTTCTTTTTGGTGCGGCCTTTGTTGTTCTTGTGCTTCACCTCGCAGAAGGTCAGGTGAGAGTCGACATAGGTACGCACGCGCACCTTGTCGCGCACCAAGTGGCGGTCGTGGTGGATGAGGTACATCGTCAGATCGGGCGTGTCATAATACACGGTGCTGTAGGGCGACATCCGTTTGCCTTCCACCTCCTGAACATAATAGCTGTTGCTGATCCCCGACAAAATGTCATGCAGCTGCCCCTCCGTCACCACATATTTCGTGTCGATGCGGTTCATCAGCTTCACGGCGCTCATCTCATCGAGTGAGATGGACTTCATGCCTTGCACTATGTCGAGAATTTTTTCCATTAGGCTTTATTTGGGCACATACTCAAAGGTCTTCACCGATTCCAATTTGCCAGTCGGGTAATAGTTGAGCTGCCGCATCTTGGTGCCATCCTCGTCATACTCGAACTTGCGGATACGCACCACCTTGTCGCGGTCGTTGTACTCAATTTCGCGCACCACCTTGGCCGTGATGTCGCTGTTGGCGGGGTATTCGCTCACCACACGCCATTTCTGTCCATAGCTGGCATATTCGATTTCCTCGATCTTGCGGCCCAACTCGTCGTAAGTCGTCACACGGTCGAGGAAGGCGCGTTTGTCGCCCGCCGCCGTGTTCCATTCCTTCAGCACCATGCCTTTGCGGTTCTCACGCTTGACGATGGTACTCTCCGAGACCGACTGCGCCATTGCACCAAGTGCGAAGGTGCAAAACGCCAACAATATCATTAGTTTTTTCATACTTAAGAGATTATGTTGATTTCAAATATTGAGATCCAAGATTTCCATCCCGTGTCACGCAGTTCCGCGCCTTTATACATTGATAATCACATCAAATCGTTCTTCAAGTTCATAGACCTGTCCCGGCTCGTCCACCACAATGGTTTGAAAAATGAATTCGGGTACTTCATTGAAATCCTCCGTCACCGTGAAAACTTCATATTGGCCGGGTTGCAGCTTTTGGAAGGCAAAATAGCCCTCAGGGCCAACGCGGGTGTTGTCGAATGGAATATCCTGGCCTGGCCTGCGGATGTAAACACGATGTTCGCAAGCCCAGTCCTCGCCTCGGTAGCTGCCGTTATGATAATAAGTGGCATACACACGGCCTTTCACAATAGATGTGCCGTAGGCCTTGCCTTCGTGGATATAAAGGGTCGGCACTTGGGCCACTGCCCCATACGACAAACTGACCGTTTCGCTCACTGCCAGTTTCTCTCCCGAAGGCAGGGTGGAATAGGCAAACACGGTGTAGTCGCCTGGCCGCAGATACTCAAACTGATACATGCCATCGGCATTCGTCTCCGTATCGTCACCAAAATAGGCCTCGTCGCCGTAGATGATAAAGACATCGGTCTTGGCGGCAATTAAAGTATCGGGAGTCAGGGTATAGTCATCATCGGGATGGTATACAAGTTTTACGAGCCCCTGCACTGTGCCCGTACCGCCCTCGCCTGGGCCCTTATTGCAGGCAGGCAAAAGTATGGCCACCATAATGAGAGCCAATAATGAGTTAATTGTCTTATTCATATTCATCAAAGTTTTGAGTTTGCAAAGATAGACATTAAACGCTTTGCGCAGGAAAAAATCATCCAATAATAATGCCAAAACACAACTTTGTGAAGGCTCATTTTTGCATAAGTCATGGGCTTTTTGAAAACAATTCATTCCATGCAATGGAAGTTTCGGGAGTGGGCATGGTCCGATTTCCTCTGGCTATTTGCCGAAATCGCTAATGTTACCACACACCTTTTTCAACACCCTTACAAAGGTTTTAAGGTCTTCTTCAGATATGCCCGCTACGGCCTTGTGCATCGTTTCGATGGCAAGTTGTTTGGTTGAATCCTTGAGCACCTTGCCTTCAGGGGTAACCATAATGTTGTTGACCCGTCGGTCCTCCTTGGCCACCGACCGAGTAACAAGACCTTTCTTTTCCAAATTATCGACAAACTGTGTTACCGAGTTTTTGTCCTTCTGGATGATGTAGGCGATGGCCTGTTGGGTGAGTGCGCCTTCGTTCCAAAGCGTATCCATAACGAGATATTGCTCCGCCGTCAAGTTGACGCCTTTCTGCTTAAACACCTCGGCGAGATACTTCTTGAGTCTGCAATTCAGGATGTTGACATATACGCCAACTTGTTTCACGAGTATCATATTATCTTATTTTTGGGATTATCTCAATATATGAAAGTGCAAAGATAGGGATAATATTGGAATAGGGCAAGAGAAGGCACAAAAAAAAGGCCACCCAACACCAAAACCGTCATGGCGGTACTGCCATGACGGTTTAGTGTTGAAATAGTCCTCCGAAACTGAAGACAAGGGTTACTCAATTTTCATATCCGGGACCTCGGTGCCGTCGTAGTATCCTTTGCCGAGTTTCTGTCGCACTTCGGCGAAGGCATTCAATGTATAGTTCACATCGTCCATCGTGTGGGATGCGGTCGGGATAATGCGGAAGATGATCATGCCCTTGGGGATGACGGGATAAGTGATGACCGAGCAGAAGATTTTGTAGTTTTCGCGCAGATCCATGGCGATGTTGGTGGCCTGTGCCACATCGCCCTGCACATGCACCGGTGTCACACAAGCCTCGGCAGGACCGATTTCGAAGCCCAGATCGCGGAAGCCCTTTTGCAAGGCGCGGGTCACCTTCCACAGTTGGGCTCGCAAGGCATCACCTTCAGCACTGCGAATGATTTCTAAGCGTTTCTCGCAGCCTTCCACGATGGCTAAGGGTAAGCTCTTGGCATACATTTGAGACCGCATATTGTAGCGCAGATACTCAATGACATACTTCGGGCCAGCCACGAAGCCGCCAATGATGGCCATGGCCTTGGCGTAGGCACCGATGTAGATATCGATGTCATCCATCACGCCGAAATGTTCTGATGTGCCACGTCCGTTGGGCCCCATCACACCGAAGCCGTGGGCATCGTCGATGAGGATACGGAAGTTGTATTTCTTCTTCATGGCCACGATGCCGGCCAAGTCGCCCAAAGCACCCGTCATGCCATAGACACCCTCGGTGATGACGAGGATACCACCGCCCGTCTTGGCCACCACCTCTGTGGCAACCTTCAGCTTTTTCTCCAAGTCTTCCATGTTGTTGTGGCGGTACTTGTACTTGTTGCCAATGTGAAGACGGATACCGTCCAAAAGGCAGGCGTGCGCCTCATTGTCATAAACAATGACGTCATGCGAGCCGGTCAAGGTGTCAATGGTCGACACGATACCTTGATAGCCAAAGTTGAACAAGTAAGCGGCTTCCTTTTTCTCGAAGTTGGCCAGTTCGTGCTCGAAATGCTCATGCATACGGGTGTGACCCGTCATCATACGGGCACCCATAGGTGCGGCAAGGCCGTATTTGGCGGCGGCTTCGGCATCTACGCGCCGAATTTCGGGGTGATTGGCCAAACCCAAATAGTTGTTCAAGCTCCAGCAGAGCACTTCCCTGCCATTGAAAATCATGCGCGGTCCCAGTTCGCCTTCCAGACGCGGAAATGCAAAATAGCCATCGGCGCGTTCGCGGTACTGCCCTATTGGGCCTCCAGAATCTTTTGATATTCTTTCAAATATGTCCATCGTTTTATTATATTGATAGTTTACAATTTTCAATTGTAGGGCCGTCACACCGTGGCGGTAGGGCTGTCACACCGTGGCAGCCACCCCTTTCCCAACAAAAACCACCCCACACACCCGTCCCATTTGGTAGATTATTTTGAAGCCACAAAATTAGTAAATATATTGATTATCCCGACATGAAGGAATTATTTTTATCTTTGCAGCCAAAAGTATGGTAAAGTAAAGTAAGTTTTTGAATCCCCTCTACCTCCCATAGTAGAGGGACACGCAAAGCCGCGCAAAATGTCCCCGGCAGGCATCCCCCTTCTAAGGAGGTGCCCGAAGGGCAGGGGATTCAAAAACCCAACTCGAAAAAACAGAAACAATGATAAACCTAAAGAACAAAACCGCTCTCATCACTGGCGGCGGCACGGGAATCGGACGGAGCATCGCGCTGCACTTAGCTCAGGAAGGTTGCCATCTCGTCCTGACAGGCTTGGGCATCAACGACCTCAATACCGTGAAGGCCGAGTGTGAGCAATTCGGCGTGCGAGCCTACGCCACCGAGACCCAACTCGACGACTACAACTCCATCGACCGACTTTACGACTATGTTGTCGGGCAAGAGCTGAGCATCGATCTATTTGTGCTCAACGCAGGCATCTCACAGCGTGAAAAGGCCTTGGACACGGACATCAGCGTGGATGAGAAAATCATGAAGATAGATTTCCTCAGTGGGGTGTATCTCGTGAAGAAGTTCAAAGAAATGATCAAAGCCAAGGAGCATGTGCAGTTTAGTGTAACAACTTCGTTATCTGGACTTTTCGGTTTCCCATTGCGTTCGGCTTATTGTGCCGCCAAACATGCCTTGTTCGGCTTCTACGAATCATTGGAGCTGGAATACGACAATATCGGTGTTACTTTCCTCATCCCGGGGCGTATCAACACGCAGATCAGCAAGAATGCCCTCCACGGCGACGGCACCGCCCACGCCAAAATGGACGCGGGACAGGCCAACGGCCTCTCGGTAGAGCGTTGCGGCGCCATCGCCGTGCGTGCCATCAAACGCCAAAAACACCGCAAACTCATCGGGTGCTCCGAACTATTGATGGCGTATATCCACAAATATTGCTTACCTTTGTATTATAAACTATCAAGAAAAATATCAGCAACATGAAAGAAAAAGTCATCTGCGGCATACAGCAAGTGGGCATTGGAGTCAACGACTTCGTAGAAGCTTGGAAATGGTATTACGACAACTTCGGTTTCGAGATCAAAATTGTGGACGATGAAGGCGTAGCAGAGCGCATGCTCCCCTATACGGGCGGCAAGCCCCAGCCTCGCCGTTCGGGCATCGCGGTCAACATACGCGGCGGCGGCGGCATAGAAATCTGGCAGCCCAAAGGGCGTGAACTCAACTACTTGAAAGAGCCTGTAAAACTCGGCGATTTGGGCATACTCATCGCCAAAGTGAAAACCCCCGACATTGAGGCAGCTTACAACACCTTTATTAATAAAGGGCTGGACATCATCAGTCAGGTCATGACCTCGCCTGCGGGACAGAAGGAGTTTTTCATGAAAGACCCTTACGGCAATGTCTTCCAACTTGAGCAAGACAACTATGTCTTCATCAACGAGAAAAAGACCACGGGTGGCGCCAATGGTGCCGTCATCGGCGTAAGCGACATTGAGCGTTCCCTACCCTTCTACACCCAGCTGTTGGACTACGACAAGGTGGTCTTCGACCAGACGGGCGTATTTGAAGATTTTGCTGCCCTCGAAGGCGGCAAGGGCAGATTGCGCCGCGTCATCTTGGAACGCTCGAAACCCATCGAAGGGCCTTTGAGCCGTATCATGGGTACCTCACATCTTGAACTCATCCAAAGTGTTGACGCGCCCGGCAAGAAACTTTACGAAAACCGTTATTGGGGCGACCCCGGCTACATCCACCTTTGCTTCGATGTGCGCAACATGGAAGCTGTCAAGGCGCAGGCCGAGGCCTTGGGACATCCCTTTGTGTGCGATAGCGGTGCCGACTTCGGCATGGGCGACGCCAACGGCCATTTCACCTACGCGGAAGACCCCGACGGAACCCTTATCGAATTCGTGGAGACTTTCAAGATTCCGATTGCGAAGAAGTTCGGACTCTACCTCAACCTTGCCAACAAAGACGACTGCAAACCCTTGGGCATGCTCAAGCTACTGAGGTTCGCCAAGGTGAAGCGCGAAAGTATCAAATAAAAAAACAGCCGACTCAGGTCGGCTGTTTTCATATTTGTGTTGGTAAACCTTATTTAATACCTAACTTGGTTTTCACTTCCTTGGTGCAATCAACGGCATTGTCGCCCACATAGACGGCAGCACCCGTGGCCAAGTCAAGGACATAGGTATAGCCCTTTTCCTTACCCACTGCGTTGATGGCATTCTGAATCT
This sequence comes from Candidatus Limimorpha sp., assembly GCA_041854745.1. Taxonomy (GTDB): domain Bacteria; phylum Bacteroidota; class Bacteroidia; order Bacteroidales; family F082; genus Limimorpha. Next base: position 35,332 of record JBHACT010000075.1, read on the forward strand.
TGTCGAGGATTGGCTTCAGCAACTCAGCACGCTTTCCCTCAAACTCCTGCTCAGCATTCACTTGAAACTGCTGGATACGGGTTTGAAGATCAACGATTTCCTTTTCCTTCGACTGTTTCACCAAATTCGACATGGTAGCCTGATTGGCTTCGTAATCCTGCATCTTGGTCTGATATTCCTTGGCCATAGCCTGGAGTTGGTTCTGGAGCTCTCCATAATACTTTTCCAAATCCTTCTCGGCCTTAGCCTTGTCAGGCATGGCATCGAGAACTTCAGCCGTGTTTACATGTGCAATCTTCACTTGGGCATTTGCCACCCCACTCATCACAAAGAGAGCCACGCCCAGAAACAAAACTTTGAATACTCTTTTCATTTTATTGACTTTTAATGATTTATCTAATTTTCAACTTGTCTAATGAGTTGCAAAGATACAAATAATTTGAGTTCCTCTGCGATTATTTCTTTATTTCTTCGGCTTTACACCACCTGTTGTGCCACCCGCGGGGGAAGCACTGGATTTACGGCGGCTCTCGCGGCGCACAGTTTGCATGACGTTGCCGAGTTGGTCGAGCACATCATCACTGATGTCGTTCTTGTCGCTGGCATACAACACCGAGGTACCCGAAGCCAAGTCAAGGATGAAGGCGTAGTTCTTGGATTGCGCCACTTCCTTCATGGCTGTGTACACCTTCTCCTGAATGGGTTGGATGAGTTCGGTACGCTTTTGATAGAGTTGGCCTTCCGAGCCGAAATACTGCATTTGCAGGTTCTTGGCCTCCTGTTCCTTGTCGATGATGGCCTGCTCGCGAGAACGTTTCTGGTCTTCTGAAAGGAGCAGCATCTCGGTTTGGTACTTGCTGTACATCTCCGACACCTTGTCGTAAATGGCCTTCACTTCTTTCTGCCATTTTGCCGACAGGGCGTTCAGTTCTTCCTGCGCGTCACCGTATTCTGGAATGTTTTCCATAATGTATTCAGAATCAACATAGACGATTTTTTGTCCACCGCCAAGTTGGGCATTGGCAGTCATGATACCGCCACAAATTAAGGCGGTCAAGATTAAGGTTTTTAATGCTTTCATTGTATTATGTGTTTCTTGTTTGTCTGCGTTTATATCAATAATCGTTCCATTTTTTTACACAGGACTAATCGATGGAGCCGCCGATAGAGAAATGGAACTGACTGCGGTTGTTGCCTGTGGTGCCATACACATCGTCAAAGCCATAACCCCAGTCGAGGCCAAGCAAGCCGAACATGGGAAGGTAGATACGCACACCCACACCCGCCGAACGCTTCACATCAAAGGGGTTGAAGTCCTTGAACCCAAGCCAGCAGTTGCCTGCTTCGAGGAAGGTTAAGGCATAGATGGTGGCCTGTGGATTCAGCGAGAGCGGATAACGCAACTCCAAAGTGTATTTCGTCATCATGTCGCCACCTTGGTTGGCATTGTTGTAGAAACCGGGCGTGAGCGAGTTGTTGGCATAACCACGCATACCGACCAGTTCGCGGCTGTCGAACGAATAGGAGCTCAAACCGTCGCCGCCAAGGAAGTAACGATGGAAGGGCGTGGCACCGATTTGTTCATTGTAATGTCCCAAATAGCCGAAACGCACACGGGTCATCATCACGAGTTTTTCATAGATCTCCGTATACCAAGCCGCCTTGAAAGTCCAGCGGTGCATTTCAATCCACTTATATTTCTCATTCTCAGAGAGGCCGGAATAGTTCTTGCTGGTAAGCAACGAATAAGGCAGTGTGATTTCAAGACCCAGTTGGAATTCAGAGCCATTGCGCGGATAAAGAGGCTGGCTCACCGAGTTGCGCGACAGCACAAAATTGTAACTGAGAAGATTGAATTTGCCGTTACCGTCACCAACACTCAGAAACTGCGACTGGTAGTTGTTCAGACTATAACGCTTAAAGTTAATCCCTTGATATAAAGAGAAGTAGTCGTCAGGCCATGTCAAGCGACGGCCCAAACCGATGGAGCCGCCCGTCATGCTGAACCAACCGTAATCCGCTTCCGTCTTTTCCTTGTTGTTGGAATAGAACGACTGATAAATCGAAGTCGTCAACGAATTGGGCTTGCGACCGCCCAACCAAGGCTCGGTAAACGACAAACCATAGTAGATATAATAGCGGCCTACGGTACTCACATTCAGCGAAAGCTTTTGTCCGTCACCCATGGGCAGCGGTTTCCAAGCCTTCTTGTTGAAGATGTTGCGCATGGAGAAGTTGGAGAACTGCAAGCCGGCTTCCAACATCAAATATTGGGAAGCGATACCGGCCGAAAAACGGATTTGGTCGGCGGAGGCTTCCTCAACGGAATAGTTGATGTCAACGGTATTGTCAGACTGGTCGGGTTGCACATCGGGATTGATGGACTCTTGGTTGAAGAACCCAAGAGTGGCCAACTCACGCACGGAGCGCACCACATCGCTGCGGCTGAACAGCTGTCCGGGACGGGTGTAAAGCTCACGCAGCACCACATAGTCGTATGTCTTGGTGTTGCCAGAAAGCGTTACATTGCTGATACGGGCCTGTTTGCCTTCACTGAGGCGGATCTCAAGGTCGATGGAGTCGTTTTCAACGGCGACTTCCACGGGGTCAACACGAAAGAAAAGGTAGCCGTCGTCCATATACAGCGAACTGATGTCGAGACTGGTCTCGCTATAGGTCAGGTTCTTGTCAAGCAACTCCTTATTATATACATCGCCTTTCTTGATACCCAAGATGGAATTGAGGGTTTCGGCATTGTATTTCGTGTTGCCCGTCCATGTAATGTCGCGATAGTGGTATTTGTTGCCTTCATCGATAACGAGGTTGATACCCAAGTTCTTGTTGTCGATACGATACACCGAGTCGCTCACAATGCGTGCATCACGATAGCCTTTGGCATTGTATTTCTCGATGATGTGTTTCTTATCGTCTTCGTAATTCTTCTCGATGTACTTCGATGACTTGAAGATACGCGGGCGATAGTTGTCGTAGAAATATTCCTCCACGCCGTTGATGGCCCTCAACGGCCGCAAAGTAAGCACATCGGCGACAGTGTTCACGATTAGCGGACCGAGAGGGTTCAAAGGGTCAAAATGGCCTCGTTGCTTGGTCTCTTTCATCGCCATAAGCACCTGACCGTCAGCAAGATTTTCATTGCCAATCACATTGATTTCCCCAATTTTCACTTTATCACCCTTGTCGATATTGATAAGCATGTCGATATAATTCTCACGAGCGGTATCGGCCTTTTGTTCGATGTTGATGTCCACATTGAGATAGCCCTTATCGTAATAAAAATCCTCGATGATACGAGTCGTCTTGGTCAACAAATGGTCGGTGGCGATATCGCCGCGCGAAAGGTTGATTTTGTTGCGGATGTCGTCAGCCTCGCTCTTCTTGACTCCCTTGAAAGAAAACCTCGACACGCGGGGTTTTTCCTTGATGACGATTTGAAGGAAGACCTTGTTGCCCACAAAATCGGTAGCATTGACAGCCACATCCTCAAACAGGCCTTGTTCCCATATCTTACGAATGCCACTCGAGATTTCGTCGCCTGGGATGGAAATGGTCTCGCCCACCCCCAGACCGGCAATCATGCTCAGCATTGAGCCGTCAACATATTTGGCTCCCTCGACGACCACGCCGCCAATTTCGTATTTCTGCGGCCTAGCATAGTCGATTTCCGACAGGTCGTCGCCGATTTGGATTTGGGCAAATGCGCTGCTCACAAGGCTCAAATGAGCTACAATGAACAGCATTACAGATAAATATCTCAATCGCATAGTATTATTATTCAATCATTTATTGCTAATTTGTTCGCTGGTCTTCCCAAAGCGGCGCTCACGATGCTGATAGTTCAATATTGCCTCGTAAAGGTCGGTCTCGCGGAAGTCGGGCCAATATTTAGGTGTGAAATACAATTCGGAATAAGCCAGCTGCCACAAAAGGAAGTTGCTGATGCGTTCCTCGCCGCTGGTGCGGACAAGCAGTTCGGGGTCAGGGATACCCGCCGTGGATAGGTACGACGATATGGTGGTGTCATTGACGGCCTCGGGAGCTAATTTGCCCGCTGCCACATCCTCTGCCATTCGGCGCGAGGCTTGGGTAAGGTCCCAACGCCCGGAATAACTCAAGGCCAGCGTCAGGGTCATGCGCGTGTTGTGGCTTGTGTCGGCGATGGCTTGCATAAGTTGGTCATAGTTGGATTTGGGCAGACTCTTCAAGTCGCCAATGGCATTCAACTTGATATTGTTTTTGTTCATCGTGCCTACCTCATTTCTGATGGTGGTGGCGAGCAGCGACATCAGTCCCGTAACTTCTGCAAAAGGCCGGTTCCAATTCTCAGTGGAGAAGGCATACAGGGTCAAGTAAGGCACTCCGATTTCAGCCGAGGCTTCGCTCACTTCGCGCACCGACCGTATGGCACTCTGATGTCCGAACAGGCGTTGTTTTCCGCGTTCCTTGGCCCAGCGGCCGTTGCCGTCCATGATGATGGCAATGTGCTGGGGCAGTTGCTCGCGGTCGATTTGTCGCATCAGTTGGTCTTTCAGTTCCATAGGTCAGAATTTGCTTAGGTTACAGCCCCTTCCGTCAGGCAGGTTGATTTTCCATGTGAGCGACACACGGGCCATGCCAAACCAGTCGTTGAAGGCAGAATTGCCACGCTGCTGGCCTGCCACATAATTGCCCGTCGGGTCAGTCAAATCGTACTGTGTGCCGTCGATTTCAACGGAGGCGTGCTGTTCGGGATAAACCGTGGCCACATCGTCAAGATAATCGGTGAAGGTCTTCTGCATACGCCATTCCACCGTGGCAGCCATGTGCTTCGACAGGGCAAGCTTCACGCCCATGCCGAAGGGGATGGAAACGCCGATTGGACTGGTCTTGCCGAAAGCCCGGTCGTACCATTTGGGTTCGGCGGGGGCTTCCTCGGTCAGATGGTCACTCAAGTCGACCAGTGTCCCGGCCACATCAGCGTAGGCTGTATATTGGAACACCGAAACGCCGCCGAAGATATAAGGCGACATGTTTCTTTTAGGATTGCCCGTATAGTATTCCAAGAAATTGAACTCGGCCACAATACTGAAATCATTGATTTTCGAGGTGAAATTCAAACCGCGTTCGGGGCGCCATTTTATGACTTCGTCGTATGCCTTCACCGTGGCGCGCGAATAGTCGAAACGGAAAGTCCAGCGGCTATTGTAGTTGAAACGCACCACACCACCATACTGCAACTGCGCTTGGGCAAAAGGCAACATCGGATTGAGGTCGCCCATGTAATAACTCACACCAACATGCGGCCCCACTTCAAGCGTTTTGGGGTCGTCGAACTGAGCATTGGCCTGAAAAAAAACAGCCAAAAAACTCAATATCAATAAGAAACGAATTTTCCTATACATAGTTAAAACTGCAAAATTACGAAATTTTCAAATGAAAACGCCAGAAATCAGTTTCTATTGTCTTTACCCCACATCAATTTGTTGCGGATGGTACCGAAAAAGTCTTCGCCGCGCATACGTACCAAGTTGAGACAGAAGTTCGCCTTGCGCACTTCCAACTGCACTGAGGTGTCTAAAGTATAACTTCTTGAGTCCATGCCGAAGACAAATTTCTTCTCGCGGCCTTCCACCTGAATACGGATGGTGCTGTCGTCGGGGATGACTACGGGGCGCACGGTCAAGTTGTGCGTGGCGATGGGTGTGATGACGAAATTCTTGGCATTGGGCGCAATGATGGGGCCACCGGCGCCCAGCGAATAGGCTGTGGAACCCGTTGGGGTGGCCAACAGGATACCGTCACCCCAATAAGTGTTGAGATAGACATCGTCAACAAATACCTTGATGGCCAACAAAGCATACTCGGGGTTGCGGATCACACTTAACTCATTGAGAGCGTATTTTACATCTTCGAAAACCTTTTCTGGCGAGATTAGTTCGAGGAGGGTACGCTGTTCAGCAATGTAATTGCCCGTGAGCACGCTGTTCACCGCCATGGCAATCTCATTTTTGGATATGCTGGAGAGGAAACCCATTCGTCCCATGTTGATACCTGCCACAGGGATTCCCGAATCGAGGACGAAAGGCACCGTATCGAGGAAAGTACCGTCGCCGCCAATGGAGAACAACAGGTCCGCATTCAGGTCAGCATGAGAATTGAAAACGCTGTATTTTCCACCTTCAGGGACGAAAGCGGAGACCATGTCGGAAAAAGGCCGGTAGACGGTTATTCCCACCTGATTGTCATGCAATTCCTTAAACAATTGCCGCAAATATCCAACATTCTCAAGGGCGATGGTCTTCCCAAATAATGCGATGGTCATATTCATTTTCTTTGTAAACGCAAAACACGTCTCTGTTAATTTCATTGTTCATTGTGTAGGAGACGCGATTCATCGCGTCTCCAATAATCCCACCATTCATTCATGAGACGCGATAAATCGCGTCTCTACGGAATCGTGGCTTTCATCCGTCATCATACGGATATAATTCACATAACGCCAATCGGCGATGTCGCCGTTCTCGACGGCTGCCTTCACTGCGCAACCGGGTTCATGGGTATGGGTGCAGTTGGCGAAACGGCATTCATCCATCAGATTGCGCATCTCAGGGAAGCGCTGCGCAAGTGTCTCTTTCTCAATGTCATACAATACAAATTCTTTGATACCGGGCGTATCTACAATCCATGCGCCGAAACTCAGATGGTGCATTTCGGCAAAGGTGGTTGTATGTTTGCCTTTCTCGTGGTAGTCGGATATGGAGCCAATGCGTACATTCAACGAAGGGTCGAGGGCATTCACAAGGGCCGACTTGCCCACACCTGAATGACCGGAAAACAGGCATATCTTCCCTTGCATTAAAGCTTTAAGCTCTTCGGTTTGGAAACCTGTCTTGGCCGACACGCCAAATGAGGTGTAGCCGAGGCTTTGGTAATACTCCATCAGCACGCACATCTCTCCTATCTGCTCGTCGGTGTAGAGGTCACTCTTGTTGAAAACCAAGGCGGCAGGGATGTGGTAGGCCTCGGCGGTTACCAGAAAACGGTCGATGAAGCCCGTAGAAGTACGTGGCTGCGCGATGGTGGCCACCACGATAGCCAAGTCCACATTGGAGGCGATGATATGCGAAGCCTTGCTCAGGTTAACTGACTGGCGAACAATCACATTGTCGCGCTGTCCAATCTTCTTGATGACACCCGTCTCCTTGCCGGGTTCCTGTTCAAACTCCACATTATCACCCACCGCCACGGGGTTGGTGGAACGAATACCGTCCAGCCGAATTTTTCCGCGAAGACGACATTCCCATTGCCGTCCCGTCTCATCGAGGACGACATACCAGCTTCCTGTCGATTTGATGACTTTGCCTAACATTTCTGGTATCTCTTTCCCGGCAGTGCCATCAGTACGCCGTCAAATTCCATATTCAATAAAAGTGCTGCTATTTTTGTGGTCGGCAGTTCCGTTTTCACGATAATGTCATCCAAATTGACCACCGCTTTCGAGCCGAAGCAGTCCATTATCAGTTTTTCCTCGGCAGTAAATTCACGGAACAACGCCGTCTGTTTCTCGCTCTTCGTTTCCGAATCCCAACGCATGATGTAACGCAAGTTAAGCACGCTCTCCATGAGGTGGGCGCGGTTGGTGCGGATGAGATAGTTGCAGCCTTGGCTGTAGATGTCTTTAACGCGACCGGGGCAAGCGAACACATCGCGACTGTAGGAGTTGGCCAAATCGGCCGTGATGAGCGAGCCGCCTTTCATTGCCGACTCGATGACGACCACCGCGTCAGCCATGCCCGCAATGATACGGTTGCGGCGCGGAAAATTCTCGCGGTCAGGCTGAGTACCGCTCATGCACTCCGTCAGTATGCCGCCCCCCAGTTCCATCATCTCCGAAGCTAATTTCTTGTTGAGTGCAGGATAGATTTGCTGCATTCCGCAGCCCATCACCCCAACTGTTGGAATACCGTTTTTTACCGACGACTTGTGTGCAGCTGTATCCACACCGTATGCCAGCCCACTCACAATCAACACATTGTCGTTTTTCAAATCTTCCACCAACTGGTTACAGTTTTCCTTGCCATATTCCGTAATGTTGCGCGTGCCGACGATAGCCACCACACGATTGGCATTGAGATTGGCCTTGCCTTTGAAATACAACATCATCGGGGCATCGTCACACTGCAAGAGACGGCGTGGATAGTCCGAATCGAGGAAAAACAAGGGCTGAATGCCGTTTTTCTCCATGAAACCAATCTCCTCCTCGGCCCGCTCCAAATATGCCTTGGGCTTGCAAATGGCTTCGATGGAAACCTCACGCATGCCAGAAATCTTCTCCAGCGACTTGCGCGTCTCCTTGAAGATGGCCTCCGCGCTGCCGCAATACTGCACGAATTTCTTCCCGCTGATATCACCGATACCCGGGAGAAGGGTTAGGGCAATTTGGTATTGCAAGGCAGTCATTTTATATTCAATTTGTTAGGTTGTTGAAGACGGTGCATGCACCGTCTCTACAATGGAATATCAATCCAATTTCAAGACAGCAAGGAACGCTGTTTGCGGCACTTCGACATTACCGACCTGACGCATGCGTTTCTTACCGGCCTTCTGTTTCTCAAGCAGTTTACGCTTACGGGAGACATCGCCGCCGTAACATTTTGCCGTAACATCCTTTCGCACCTGACGCACCGTTTCGCGAGCGATAATCTTCGCTCCGATGGCCGCTTGGATGGCGATGTCGAATTGATGGCGCGGTATCAGTTCTTTCAGCTTCTCACACATGCGACGACCGAAGTCGTAGGCATGGGTACGGTGTATCAATGTCGAGAGAGCGTCCACCGACTCGCCATTGAGCATGATGTCCAGCTTCACCAAGTCAGCATCCTGATAACCAGCAATATGGTAGTCGAAAGAGGCGTAACCCTTCGAGATGGATTTCAGTTTGTCGTAGAAGTCGAAAACGATTTCGCTCAGCGGCATTTGGAAGGTCAGCTCCACGCGGTCGGTTGAGAGGTAAACCTGGTTCTTCAGCACGCCACGCCGCTCGATACACAAAGTCATGATGGAGCCCGTAAATTCGTTCTTCGAGATGATTTGCGCGATGATGTATGGTTCCTCAATGTGGTCGATCTTCGTCACCTCGGGCAAGCCGCTGGGATTGTGCACCTCAATCATTTCGCCAGTGGTCTTGAAGCACTTGAACGAGACATTGGGCACCGTGGTGATGACATCCATGTCGAACTCGCGGTCGAGGCGTTCCTGCACAATTTCCATGTGGAGCAGGCCGAGGAAACCGCAGCGGAAGCCGAAGCCCAAAGCCGCCGACGACTCAGGCTCCCAAACGAGAGAAGCATCGTTGAGTTGCAGTTTCTCCAATGAGGCACGCAACTCCTCATAGTCGTCCGCATCAACGGGATAGATACCCGCAAACAACATTGGTTTCACATTCTCAAAACCCGCCACCGGCTCGGCGCAAGGCCTTTCGACATGGGTGATGGTGTCGCCCACTTTGACTTCCTTCGAGGTCTTAATGCCCGATATGATGTAACCCACCTCGCCCGCAGAAATCTCATTTTTAGGCACTTGCTTGAGTTGCAGCACCCCGATTTCATCCGCGTGATATTCCTTGCCCGTGGCAAAGAACTTCACAAGGTCGTTGGTGCGTATTGTGCCGTTCATAATGCGGAAATAGGCGATGATACCTCGGAACGAGTTGAACACCGAGTCGAAAATCAAGGCTTGGAGTGGTGCCTTGGGGTCGCCTTTCGGGCAGGGGATACGCTCAACGATGGCGTCTAAGATGGCAGGCACGCCCTCACCGCTTCTCGCACTCACTTTCAGGATCTCACTCGGGTCGCAGCCCAACAGGTCAACCATCTGGTCTTCCACAATGTCGACCATAGCGCTGTCCATATCGATTTTGTTCATCACGGGGATGATTTCGAGGTCGTGCTCAAGAGCCGAATAAAGATTGGCAATCGTTTGAGCCTGAATGCCTTGTGTGGCATCCACCACAAGCAAGGCGCCTTCGCAGGCCGCAATGCTGCGCGACACCTCGTAGGAAAAGTCGACATGGCCAGGGGTGTCGATGAGGTTCAAGGTATAGGTCTCGCCCTTGTACGAGTAATCCATTCGGATGGCATGGCTCTTGATGGTGATGCCGCGTTCGCGTTCAAGATCCATGTCGTCGAGCACTTGGTTGACGAGTTCCTTGTCGTTGAGCGTGTGGGTGAGTTCCAACAGCCTATCGGCCAAGGTTGATTTGCCGTGGTCGATATGCGCGATAATGCAAAAATTCCGTATGTTCTTCATTTAACTTCGTTGCATCTTCGATTAGGCACAGCCTAATCTTTGATTTGGGGTGCAAAAATAGGGAAAAAATCATTATGGGCTTCCATCTCACAAAATTAAGGAGTCATATATTTCGATAATATGATTAGTACAATTTTTCGATTCAATCGTAAATTTGTACTAATCAATTATAAATCATTTATTGTCAACAAATTAAATCCTAACATTTTCATCATTTTATCACCGCCATACACAATATTGCAGTGTTCGGCATCGGCTGACGACAGTCCTGCCCAATATTTCAAGGAATGGGCAAAATCTGCCGAATAGGTCTGCCCCGACTTGATTTCGTATGCGAATTGCTGACCTGAAACGGTTTCCAACAAATCGACTTCATTTCCCTTGTTGTCGCGCCAAAACGACAGTTGAGGCGTCTCTCCTTTATTGAAAGCCTTTTTCAAGAACAAATTGACAACATGATTCTCAAACAATCCGCCTTTAAGATAATGTGAATCAATTTGTTTTGCATCCTTTATTTCCAGCAACGAACAAGCCAAACCCGTATCATAGAAGTATAACTTAGGTGATTTTATCAGCCGTTTCGAGAAGTTGTTGTAATCGGGTCGCAGCAAATGCACGATATAACTCGTTTCGAGCAGCGAGAGCCACGACTGCGCCGTTGACACGGCAATACCACAATCATTGGCCAAAGAAGAATAATTCAGCAACTGCCCAATGCGACCTGCACATAACTTGATGAATTTCACGAACAACCCCAAATCACCAATATTCTTCAACTGCCTGACATCACGCTCAACATAAGTTTTGATATAAAACGGATAATACTCAGCAGGTAGGATTTCTTTGTCAAAAAGACGCGGATAGGCTCCCATAAATATTTCATCTTCAACCGTTTTTGGAAGCTTTCCAGCAGTTTTCAGTTCCTCACGAGAAAAAGGCAACAACTCCAAAATGGCCACACGACCCGCCAAAGACTGCGAAATTTGTTGCATCAATTGGAAATTCTGTGAACCCGACAAGATATACATACCCTCTCTGTTTGCCAAATCCACACGGGTCTGCAAATAGGAAAACAAATTTGGTGCGTATTGCGCCTCATCAATGATGGTCTTGTCGGAATAAGTGTCCAAAAAGCCTCGTGGGTCATCCAAAGCAAAAGCCCTATTGTCCAAATCCTCTAACGAAACATACTGATACTCTGCAAATTTCTCACGCAACAAAGTGGACTTCCCTGACTGTCTCGGCCCTGTCAGCAATACAATCGGATAAAGTGTTGTCATCCGTTGTAGTTTTGTGGTTATCGTTCTTTCTATCATCCGAATTTCAATTTACTTTGCAAAAATAGTACAATTTTTCGATTCAATCGTAAATTTGCACCATAAAATCACAAATTATTTATTATCAACAAGTTAAATGCAGTTTTTTTCAATCATGAATTTATAAAAAAAGCATAACTCGCAAATTTTCCAAGACCCGAATCTATCACACCACCCGCTTTACCGACAACATGCACGCGGTTCTCGTTAATGTCTGAAGCACAAAAACAGGAATAGCCAAATGACTTTCGCTCTTGCGTATATGAAGACTTTTGGCATAAAATTAACTTTCACCCTGCAAATATACACATTTTCCGAAAAATCCGTCCCAAACAAGAAAATTATCCTAATTTTGCAGTCTGAAAAAGAGAATTGCGTATGACACCTGCTTTACCCGACACCTATTCCAAGGAAGAAAAAGAAGAAATCGAGCGACGACATCGGCGTCTCATCGACGCGTGGCAAACCCGCAAGGAAGCCCAAGATCTGGAGGCCGTCGACAAGGCTTTCTATTTCGCCATCGATGCGCACAAAGACCAACGCCGCCGCACGGGCGAACCTTATATCTACCATCCCATTGAGGTGGCCACCATTGCCGCCCACGACATCGGGTTGGGCCGCACCTCCATCATCTGCGCCCTGCTGCACGATGTGGTGGAAGATACGAAATACACCCGTGACAACATCCGCGAGATGTTTGGCGAGAAGGTATCGCGCGTGGTGGACGGCCTCACCAAGTTCGACAACTTGGAGGGTGCCGAGAGCATGCAGGCCGAAAACTTCAAGAAAGTCATCTCCTCCCTATCATACGACATCAGGGTCGTGCTCATCAAGCTCTCCGACCGGCTGCATAATATGCGTACCTTGGACTCTATGCCCAAGCACAAGCAACTGAAAATCGCCTCGGAGACCACTTATATCTACGCCCCCCTCGCCTATCGTCTCGGTCTGCACGCCATCCAAGTCGAATTGGAAGACTTGGCCTTGAAATATACCAACCCTACTATCTATTACAACATCCGCAAGCGCATGGACGATGTGCGCGAGAAGCGTATGGGCGAACTCCGCGACTTCATTGCCCCCGTCATGACCGAATTGGAAAAGGACGGATTCAAGGCAAGGGCGGAAATCAAGGAAAGGTCGATCAACTCGATTTGGAAACGCATGATGGATAAGGAGTTGGCCTTTGAAGACCTATACGGATCGTTCATCGTGCGCCTCATCGTAGATTGCACCAAAGAACAGGAGCGTTTGGAATGCTGGAAAATATATGCCGTGCTGACCAACTGCTATCGTCCGAACACCAGAAAACTGAAAGACTGGATCTCGTTCCCGAAAGCCAACGGATACGAAAGCCTGCACGCCGTGGTGATGGGTCAGAAGGGCAACTGGGTGGAAGTGCAGATCCGCAGCCAACGCATGGAGGAGATAGCCGAGAAGGGCTTCGCCGCCTACTGGAAGTACAAGACCGACGAAAAAACCGAGAGCGGCTTCGATGAATGGCTGAAAAAAGCCCAAGACCTCATCAGTGCCGACTCGGACAACGCCATCGAGTTCCTCGACAACTTCAAACTTGACCTTTTCTCTGACGAAATCTATGTCTTCACCCCACATGGTAAGATGATTACGCTGCCCAAAGGTTCCACCGTCCTCGACTTCGCCTATTACATCCACAGCGAAATCGGCGACCACAGCATTGCAGCCAATGTCAACAACCAATTAGCCCAGCTCGACCGTAAACTCTACAAAGGCGACCAAGTGGAAATTATTACCTCCGAGCCGCAACATCCGCAAGAGAAATGGTTCGAGTTTTTGGCCACCGCCACCGCCAAGTCGAGGCTCAAAAGCGGCATCAAGGAATACCGCCGGGGCTTTCGCGAAGAAGGCGAGGCGAAATTCGAGGCCATCATGAAGAAACTCAACATGGAGCCTTCGAAAGCCAACCGCAACCAAGTGATGACGAAAGAAGGGCTTGCCAGTTCCATCGATTTCTACTATCAGGTGGCCGTGGGCAAAATCGATGAGCGCCTCATCCGCAGCGTGCTGAAACCACAATCCAACGGCAGTTTCGTGCGTTACCTCACCTTCGGCCTGCTGGGAAACAGCAGCAAAGAAAAGGACGAGACGCCTTCCATCACCACCTCGGGCGAGTTCGAATTCAATGTGTCGGCCTGCTGCAACCCCATCCCCGGAGATGATGTCATAGCCTTCAGCTTCCCCGGCGAGCCGTTGCAAATCCACCGCAGCAACTGTCCCAAGGCCATCCAACTCTCGTCGCGTTTCGGCAACAACATCGTGAAGGCCAAATGGCAGCCCAAGAGTGAAATCGCCTTCCTTGCCGAGCTGAAAATCACAGCCTTAGACACGAAGGGCCTGCTCAACCGCATGACCAACCTGCTCTCTAATGATATGCAGCTTAACTTGCACTCGCTCCACATGGAAGCCATGCAGGATGTGGTGGACGCGACCATTTCCATTTATGTGCACAACACCAAGCAACTCGACGACCTGATCGCCAAACTGAACCAACTCAAGGAAATCCAAAAGGTGGTGAGGAAAAACTCATAGGACCAGAAATGACGAAAAGTCATTCCGTTCCACGCCTTCAAAAGCAGCAAAGCAAACATATAGAAAATCCACATAATTTAGAATTGGTCTGAAAAAAAGCCCTATCTTTGCACCACATCATGATGAAAAAAATGAAAGACTCGTTTGACAATACCTATCTGGCCGTCAAGAAGTTATTCATTGACTACCTACAGCGAAGGAAATTGCGCAAGACCCCTGAGCGTTTTGCCATACTCAAGGAGATTTACTCGACCAACAGGCACTTCGACATCGACTCGCTGTATAACCAGATGAAAGACAACAAGTACCGCGTTAGCCGCGCTACTTTATATAATACCATCGACCTGCTTTTGGACTGCGGTTTGGTCATCAAGCACCAGTTCGGACACAACTGCGCGCAATACGAACGCTCCTACAAATTTCGCCAGCACGACCATTTCATCGATCTGGAGACGGAAACCGTCATGGAGTTCTGCGACCCGAGACTGCTTGAGATCCAACGCTCCATTGAGGAACATCTCGGAGTGGAAATCACACATCACTCGTTGATTTTTTACGGACATAAGAAGAAAGGATAAAGAAGATTTCCCTTTGGGAATGTAAAATACCATAACCATAATGCGGTGGCATGAATAGTTACAAATTGGAATTGGCTGTTGCCGCCGCAGTTTACAAAAACACAGCCACTCCATCCCCCGCGAGGGAAAACCGAATCATGAATTAATAAAATCTTGAAATCCAGAATATGAACAAATTAGATATCCTTTTAGGTTTGCAATGGGGCGACGAAGGCAAAGGCAAAGTCGTTGATGCCCTCACCCCAAATTATGACATCGTGGCCCGTTTCCAAGGCGGCCCCAACGCAGGACACACCATCGAATTTGATGGCAAGAAGTTTGTGCTACACAACATCCCTTCGGGCGTACTCACACCCGGTTGTATCAACCTCATCGGCAACGGTGTCATCATCGAGCCACATATATTAAAAGGTGAGATTGAAGGTTTGCGCAAGGCCGGCTTCGACCTCAGCAAGACCCTGATGATAGCCAATCGCGCCCACCTCATCCTGCCCACCCACCGCGCCATGGATGCCGCCAATGAGAAGGCCTTGGGCAAGATGAAGGTAGGCACCACGCTGAAAGGCATTGGCCCGACCTATACCGACAAGACCGCCCGCAGAGGCCTTCGTATCGGCGACATCAAAGCGGCCTACTTCCGAGAGAAATACGAAAACCTGAAACAAGTCCACCTGCAACAAATTGCCGGATTAGGCTTTGAAATGCAGGGATTCCAACTTGACGGTATCGACTTCGCAGAATACGAGAAGTTGTGGTTTGAAGGCATTGAATACCTGAAACAATACCAATTTATTGACGGAGAGTATTTCATCAACGAGGCCCTTGATGACGGCAAGAAAGTGCTCGCCGAGGGTGCCCAAGGTTCCTTGCTCGACATCGATTTTGGCAGCTACCCCTTCGTTACCTCCTCGAATGTCATTGCTGGCGGCGTATGCTCCGGACTGGGTGTCGCCCCGAACCGTATCGGCAAGGTGTATGGCATTTTCAAGGCCTATTGCACCCGCGTGGGCACAGGCCCCTTCCACACCGAGTTGTTTGACGAAACAGGCGAAAAACTCCGACAAAACGGACACGAATTTGGTTCAACCACAGGCCGCCCGCGCCGTTGCGGTTGGCTCGACTTGGTCGCACTTAAATATGCCATCATGCTCAACGGCGTCACTGACCTGATGATGATGAAAGCCGATGTGATGGACGACTTCGAGACCATAAAAGTCGCCACCAGCTATCGCTATAACGGCTTGGAAACCAAATATCTGCCTTTTGCAGCCTGCACAGAAACAATGGAACCTGTTTACACCGAAATCGAAGGCTGGAAACAGAAGATTGAGGGCAAGATTCCACAACGATTAGAAGATTATGTCCGCTTCATCGAAGAGTATATCGGTGTGCCGATCAAATTCGTTTCATACGGTCCTGACAGAACTGCAAATATTTGGAGATAATGAGACACTGCATGCAACGTCTCTACAAACAATGCATAAACATTTCAAAATGATTATTTTAGAAAAACCATACGTTTCGGCACCTTTGGTCGCCTATTTGGAGGACAAACAAATCCCCGTGTTGCACAACGACATGGCAGCACAACTGACTGCCGAAGGACATCACCTCAATTTATTGGACGACAAGCAGTTTGCGGAGCAATACCAGCAAAACGGACAGCTTTATGCCGTCTCAGAGAACGCTTTGGTGTGGCTTTATGCCCAACTACCCGAATCGGAGTTGGTGAAAAAGGTCAAAATCCTGAAAGACAAGGCCGCATTCAGGCGTATCTGCCAGCAAATCTATCCCGACTTCTATTATAAAGAGGTGGAGATGAAGGCCCTGCGCAGCCTGAACCCCGATGAATTGCCCTTACCGCTCGTGCTGAAACCTTCCGTGGGTTTCCTTAGCGTTGGCGTTTACATCGTGCGCAGCAAAGCCGAATGGCAGGCCGCTTTGGACGACATCGACCGCAACTTCGCCAAACAATGCGCCATATTCCCGGAGACTGTGGTGCGCAGCAAGATGTTCGTGCTGGAACAGTTCATTGAAGGTGAGGAATATGCCGTGGACGCCTATTATGACGCAGAAGGCAAACCCAACATCATCAACATCTTCCACCACATCTTCAAGGACGAGACCGATGTGAGCGACCGTCTGTATTGCATGAGCAAGCAGATTTTCGAGAACAACTACCACGCTTTCAACCGGTTTTGCATCGACCTGAACGGTGCTCTACAGCTGCGCAACTTCCCGATGCATGTGGAATTCCGCGTTGACAAAAACACGGGCCGCGCCATCCCGATTGAAGTAAACCCACTGCGTTTCGCCGGCATGTGCCTCAACGACCTCACACGCCACACCTGTCATCTACTGCCTGTACAAGCTTACTTCGAAGGCTCGCGCCCCGACTACGCCACCATGTGGAACGGCATTGAAAACGATGTGTTCAGTTTCATCGTGCTCGACAAGCCTTACGAAACCAACCGCGCCCTCGATTTTGAGCGTATCAAGCGGCACTTCCACGGCGTACTTGAGAGTCGCGACATTATGAACCCCGCTATGAGCGTCTGGGGCTTCCTGTTCATGCAGACCACACCGGAGCACAAGGCGGAATTGAACGAGATTCTGTTTTCCACTTTGGAAGAGTTTATGGTTTGAGCGAAAATTTCTTCCATAAAGGAATAATTGTTCGTTTTTGACGGAAATTCCTTCTATAAAGGAATTATGGGCAACATCATCCGACAACTCTACTTAGACAAGATTGAGAGGTATTTTGAAAAAGACAACATCATCGTTTTGACAGGTCAGCGAAGAGTGGTAACTTAAACGATTATATCTAAGCCCATTATCAAACAGGAAAAGCACCTTGCTCTGCCATTTTGCGGATTTCCAAAAAGGCGTAGGACGACCTTCGCAAAATTTTGCATTACACTGTTGAAACTTGGTCGAAGAAGCAGGCAGGGCATCTATTTCCATAAATTGCACCACTGATGCAATATCGCCTCATTTCTTCTGTATATCAATTACCAATCCTCGTTCATCAACACGGATTCCTTTTGGTAAGGGAAAAAAGGAGGCTGCAATCAGCCCTGCGCCTATAAGCGATGCTACTGATCCCATAATCACATTCTTTTTAGAAGATGGATTGCAAAGCATAACCGCCGTCCCAAACAGTTGCATAACGCCCCCAGCTCCTACCATTGCCGCATGAGTGGTATAAGCATGATCAAACTTCACTATAGCAACATAATGACCCATCTTTTCATTTCTTTATTTCGGCTTCCAGTCCCAAAAGCACAGGAGAATCCTTAGTTCCCCGATTTGTTGAGATAAAAGAAGCGTGGAACTGTTTGCCTTGTCTTGCGAAGATGGTCCTGAGAAAACCGTGAAAGGAAAAACATGGATGTAATCAGTCCACGCTAATGCGTGAAATTGATATGCCATCTTGCTTTTCTATGAAAATCTCTCAGGTTTTCATTCGCCAAGATAAAGCATAACGCTTCTATATAACGGACTTGGCGCACCAAATCCAACCGCTAAAATAGTGAGTTTTTGGAATAGGCAAGTAGAATGATGAAAAAAATCAGTACTTTTGCATCAAATCTTACATCATGCGACACACCTTATTATTACTCCTCTCCTTCTCCCTGCTCTTTTCAGCCTGCACGGGAGAAACAAAACAAGAGTCCTTCAACGAAGCGAAAACCTTGCAATTCCTCTACGACTACATGCCCATCGGCGACAGCGTGGACTACACCAAGGACTATTACCGAGAATGTATTCATTATGCTTTCCGCGCCAAAGAGGAACTGCCTTGGGGTGAGAACATCCCCGAACGCGAGTTCAAGCACTTCGTGGTGCCTGTGCGTGTCAACAACGAGAACCTTGATGCCTTCCGCAGCACCTATTACGAGGAACTGAAAAACCGCGTGAAAGACCTCTCCTTGTATGATGCCGTCCTTGAAGTGAACCATTGGTGCCACGAGCATGTCAACTACAAGGGCAGCGACAGCCGCACTTCTTCTCCGATGGCGACCATCAAGACCTCTTGGGGCCGCTGCGGTGAGGAGTCCACTCTTTTGGTGACCGCTCTGCGTACTGTGGGTATCCCGGCACGACAAGTTTATACGCCCCGTTGGGCACACTGCGACGACAACCATGCTTGGGTAGAAGCTTGGGTGGACGGAAAATGGTATTTCCTTGGCGCTTGCGAGCCTGAACCCGTCCTCAATTTGGGTTGGTTCAATGAACCTGCTTCGCGCACCTTATTATTACACACCCGCGTCTTCGGCGATTACGACGGCCCAGAGGAGGTCATCGTCCGCAACCGCAACTACACGGAAATCAATGTGGTGGACAACTACGGCAAGACAGCCAAGACTACTTTCACAGTCGTGGATGACGAGGGCAAACCGCAAGCTAACCTGCCCGTGGAATTCAAAATTTATAACTATGCCGAGTTCTGTACCGTCGTCACAAAGACAACTGACGAGAACGGCCAAACTTGGCTTACTGCGGGCATGGGCTGCATGATGGCCTACGCCGCGAAGGATGGTAAGTTCGGCTTCCAAGTCTTCAAGTCGGGCGAGCAAAACAATGTTACGATCACCTTGAACCACGCTGAAGGCTCGGAAGAAATCTTTGAGTTTGACATGGTTCCGCCCCCACCAACCAGCGTTTTGCCCGAGGTCAGCGCGGCAATGCGGGCCGAGAACGACCGCCGCATTGCCCAAGAAGACTCGTTGCGCAATGCCTACATCAAAGCCTGCAAAGATGCCCAGACAAATATCATCGCCAACACGGGCAACAAGACCTTATGCCGCATCATCGAAAAATCGTGGGGCAACTACCAGACCCTCTCTGACTTCGTAAAATACGCCCAAGTCAAGAACCAAGAAATCAAGGCGGTGGAATTACTCAGCAACATCTCCGACAAGGACTTGCGTGATGTCAGCCTTGAAGTCTTAAAAGACCACTTCGAGCACACGCCTGACCTTACTTCCTCGATTGTTTCCATGCCAACCGAGTTGTACGGCAAATTCATCCTCAACCCGCGCGTGAGCAACGAGATGATTGTGCCTTACCGCAAGGCTTTTTCTGAGTTTTTCCCGAAAGATGATGCCCATAAATATCACGACAACCCTGCCCTTTTGGTTGATTGGGTGAAAAACAACATCCAAATTGATGACGACCTCAATCCGCAACGGATTCCCATCTTCCCTACCGGCGTGCTGAAAGCCCGCAAGGCAGATCGCCACTCACGCAACATCTTCTTCGTCAGCATGGCAAGAAGTTTGGGTATTGCCGCACAAATCAACCCCGTAAACGGGAATGTTCAATACTACAATAACGGCCAATGGGTCAATGTCAGTTTTGAAGCCGCCGAGCCAGCCAACACCGCCACTGGGTACTTGGACATCCAATACTACCCCATTGCTTCCGTTGCTGACCCAAAATACTACACGCATTTCAGTCTCAAGAAGTTTGACGGCAAGAGTTTCAAACTTTTGGCCTACGATGCCAAAGACCCCGGCATTGACGATGGCATGATGTTGTCCGCCTTCGAACAACCCACGCCCTTGGATGAAGGCTATTACATCCTCACCGCAGGTACCCGCTTAGACAACGGCACTGCCCTGACCCATAGCGAGTTCTTCACCATCACTGCGGGTGAGACCACACAAGTGAACCTTGTTTTGCGTCAGCCCAACGACGAACTTCAGGTCATCGGTTGCTTCTATTCCGACAGCCATTTCACCGACCCCGTGACAGGCGAAGAAAGCAACCCTAAGCAGTTCCTCCGAAACGATTATTTCATCCTTGGCTTTTTAGACCAAGGCAGCGAACCCACCACTCATGCCATGCAAGACATCGCCGCCTTCCGCAAGAACTTTGAAGACAGCCATTTACCCATTATTTTCGTTTTCAGCAGCAAAGAGGAATACGAAAAGTTCAAACTGAAGGATTTCAGTGCGTTGCCCGAAGGCATTGTTTATGGCCTCGACGACGGCTCCATACGCAACGAAATCGCTGATTGTCTGCACCTCAACACCGACATCCGCCCCATCTTCATCATTGCCAATGCCAACAGTGAGGTGGTTTTCTTTAAACAAGGCTACACGATAGGATTAGGCGAGCAATTGCTAAAAGTGATGGCAAGATTGGAATAAAAAATGAAATAAAAAAAGGCGATTCACATAATGAATCGCCATTTTTTCTTCCTTACGAAAACCGCAATTACAACTTACGGGCAACTTCTTTCTCGGTGTATCCTTCGATGATGTCGCCGACCTTAATGTCGTTGAAGTTTTCGATGTTCAAGCCGCAGTCCATGCCGGCACTGACTTCCTTGATGTCGTCCTTGTAACGCTTCAATGAACCGAGCATGCCCGTGTAAACCACGATACCATCGCGAATGACACGGATTTTGGTGTTGCGGGTGATTTTGCCGTCCAAGACCATGCAGCCGGCGATGGTGCCGACCTTGCTGATCTTGAAAGTCTCTCGGATTTCGAGATTGCAAGTAATTATCTCCTCGATATCGGGGGCCAACATGCCTTCGATAGCGGCCTTGATCTCCTCAATGGCGGTATAGATGATGGAATAGAGACGGATGTCAATCTTTTCATTATCAGCCATCTTACGCGCTTGTGCGGTAGGACGCACATTGAAGCCCACGATGACGGCATTGGAAGCCGAAGCCAACATGACATCCGATTCGCTGATGGCACCCACCGACTTGTGGATGACATTGACCTGTACCTCCTCGGTGGAGAGTTTCAGCAAGCTGTCGGACAGAGCCTCTACAGAGCCGTCCACATCGGCTTTGACGATGATATTGAGTTCCTTGAAGTCGCCGATAGCGATACGGCGGCCAATCTCGTCCAAGGTGATGTGCGGGTTGGTGCGCCGTGTCTGCTCTCGCTGCAGCTGCTCACGACGGTTGGCGATGGCTTTTACCTCGCGCTCGTCGGTCATCACATTGAAGACATCACCCGGCATGGGAGCACCGTTCAAACCAAGCAGCAGCACTGGCGTGGAAGGGCCAGCCTTCTCGATGGGCTTGTTGTGGTCGTTGAACATGGCCTTTACCTTACCATAAGTTGTGCCGGCCAAAACCATGTCACCAATCTTCAGGGTACCGTTCTGCACCAGAATCTTGGCCAAATAGCCGCGACCCTTGTCCAAAGCCGACTCGATGACAGCACCCTTCGCCAAACGGTTCGGGTTGGCCTTCAAGTCAAGGAGCTCAGCTTCAAGCAACACCTTTTCCAACAAGGCATCGACATTGAGACCAATCTTAGCGGCGATTTCCTGATCTTGGTACTTACCGCCCCAACTCTCAACGAGAATGTTCATGTTGGCCAACTGCTCACGAATCTTTTCGGGATTGGCGGTAGGTTTATCTATCTTATTCAGAGCGAAGACGATAGGCACACCAGCGGCTTGGGCATGATTGATAGCCTCAACGGTTTGGGGCATCACACTATCGTCAGTAGCGATGACGATGATGGCCACATCGGTGATTTTGGCACCACGGGCACGCATGGCCGTGAAGGCCTCGTGACCGGGCGTATCCAAGAAGCTGATCTTCTTGCCACTTTCGGTGGTTACCTCGTAGGCACCGATGTGCTGGGTAATACCACCAGCCTCACCGGCCACCACGTTGGTGTTGCGGATATAGTCCAAGAGTTTGGTCTTACCGTGGTCAACATGACCCATGACAGTAACGACAGGCGCACGCGGAACGAGATCCTCTTCTCTATCGATTTCTTCAGTTTCGGCGATAGCTTCCTGCACATCGGCACTGACGAAGTCAACTTGGAAGCCGAATTCTTCAGCAACAACGGTGAGTGCTTCGGCATCAAGGCGCTGGTTGATGGAAACCGGCATACCAAGGCTCATGCAGGTGCCAATGACCTTCACGACAGGTACATTCATCATGGTAGCCAACTCGTTTGCGGTAACGAACTCGGTCACCTTCAGGACTTTCTTGTCCTCTTCCTGACGCATCATTTCTTCCATCATACTGCCGGCCACCTGTTGGCGTTTCTCGCGGCGGTGTTTGGATGTTTTCGACTTACCCATAGGAGCCAGACGCGCCAAGGTGTCCTTAATCTGCTTCGAGATTTCCTCTTCGCTCAGTTCGGGCTTTTCCTCGCGCTTGCCTTTCTTGTCCTTCTTGCTGGGTTTCGGGCTGTCCTTGTGGTTTTTCTTACCACCTTGGTCAGCGGGTTTCGGGCCCTTGCCCGACTTGCCGCCTTCCTGTTTCTTGCCACCGGTGTTCACATTCGGGCCGGTAGGATTTTCGGAAGAGCCTTCCGGTTTGCCGCCCATGATACGCTTACGCTTCTTTTTCTTAGAGTCGCCCGACTTGCCATTTTTCTTCTCAACAGGCAATTCCAAAGTGCCCAAAACGGTGGGGCCTGTCAGTTTGGGGGCTTCCAGTCTGATGACCCTCGGTTCGGCTGGTTTCTCTTCTTCTTTGACAGGAGCAACCTTGGCAGGTTCTTCTTGTTTTTTCACCACAGGCTTCTGCGGCTGTTGAGGCTGCTGCGGCTTCTGTTGCTTCTTTTCCTTAGGTTGCGCCGAATGTTTTTCGGGTTTCTTTTCCTTTTTCTTCTCCTGTTTTTCGCGAGGTTTCGGCTCAAGGTCAATCTTGCCGACAATATTCAGCGAGATGCCCGAAGTGTTGTCGCCCTTCTTTTCAGGTATCGTCTTTTCAGGCGATTCTACAACTTCTTGCTTCGGAGCCTCCTCCTTAACCTCAACCTGTTCGGGTATTTCGGTCTTCTCAGGCTCGGCGACAGTCGACTTCTTGGCGGTCTTCTTCGCCGGCGATGATATTGTATTCGAACGGATGATCACTTCTTCGTGTTCCTCCTCTTCGACAGTTTTCTGGGATTGCAATGCCGAATCAACGGAAACACTACCACCCTTGTAAGAGAGGTTGCCCAACTTCATGGCCTCGTTCTTCACTTCCTTCTCGCCCTGATATTCCTTCACGAGCAGCGCATACATGCTTGCCGTGAGCTTCGTGTTGGGAGAGGAATCCACCTGAAATCCCTTTTTGGCAAGGAACTCTACTATGGTGTCCTTTCCCACATTAAACTCTTTTGCCGCTTTCGACAATCGAATTGAAAAATTAGTTTCTTCGGACATAGTTTCTTCTCTTTGTTTCTCGTTTATTTATTCTGCCGTGGCATCATTCGACATCTTGTTCAAACTCGGCCCTCAGGATGCGGAACACTTCCTTGACGGTCTCAATTTCGAGGTCGGCGCGTGAGGCCACTTCGTCAGGAGTATACGACAACACATTCTTTGCCGTATCGCAACCCATCTTGATGATTGAGTCGATGACCCATTGGTCGATTTCGTCGGAGAACTCTTGCAGGTCGACATCCTCTTCGGCACTATTGGCCTCGCTGTTGCGATAGACATCAATTTCGTAACCCGTCAGCTTGCCGGCGAGCTTGATGTTGTAGCCGCCCTTACCAATGGCAAGGCTGATTTGGTCGTTCTCCATATACACATTGGCCATCGTATTGTCGCTGCTCAGCACGATGTTGGTAATCTTGGCCGGGCTAAGCGCACGGCTGATGAGCAACTCGGGATTGGTGGTCCAGTTGATGACATCAATGTTCTCGTTGCGCAGCTCACGGACGATGCCGTGGATACGCGTTCCTTTCATGCCGACACAGGCACCAACGGGGTCGATGCGGTCGTCGTATGACTCAACAGCAATCTTGGCACGCTGGCCGGGCTCACGGACGATCTTCTTGATGGTGATGAGACCGTCGTAAATCTCAGGAACCTCTGCCTCAAGCAACCGCTGCAAGAAAATCTCGGAAGTGCGCGACAGGGTGACCACGGGCGAACCGTTGACGCTCTCAACACTCTTCACAATGGCACGGATAGTGTCACCTTTCTTATATATGTCGCTCGGAATCTGTTCCAATTTGGGAAGAATCAACTCTATATTCTCATCGTCAACAACCACAATCTCGCGCTTCCACACATGGGCCACCTCGGCAGTGATAATCTCACCAACCTTTTCCTTGAACTTCTGGAAGATGTTTTCTTTCTCATATTCAGCTACTTTAGTCTGAAGATTTTGGCGCAAGGCGAGAATGTCGCGTCGGCCAAAACTCTCGATACGCAGTTCTTCGTTCACTTCCTCATCCACCTCAAAGTCGGGCTCAATCTTGATGGCATCCGACAATTTGATTTGACGCAGCGGGTCGGTCAATTCTTCGTCCTCAACTACAGTGCGGTTGTGGTAGATTTCGAAGTCGCCCTTGTCAACATTCACGATGATGTCGATGAAATCGGTGGTGTCGGTGTCGAACTTCTTGTTCAACATGCCACGAAACACATCCTCGATGATGCGCATCATGGCCTCGCGGTCAATGTTCTTGAACTCCTTGAATTCCGAGAAAGTTTCTACTAATTTGTAGTTGTCCATTTTGTATGCTTAATTGTTTATTGTTGAATTGTTTAATCGTTGAACTAAAAGATAATTGCGGGTTTGATTTCCACCTTTTTGCGTTCGAAGAACAGGTTGACAGGTTCCTCTGCGGGTTTCTTTTTTGAGGCTTTCTTGGGCGCGGGAACAAACTCCACCTTATCGGTGTCGAAACCCACCAGCTTGCCTTGCTGCTTACCCAATTCCTTGGTCTTCACCTCCACATCCTTGCCCACATATTTCTGCAACTGGCGGTCCATCTTCAAGGCACCCGAAAGACCCCAAGAAAGCACGCTTAGCTCATAGTCCTCTACATCGCGGTCGAGCTTTTCATTGATGAAACGGCTTAGCTCGGCGCAATGGTCGATGTTGACGGCCGTGTCGGAATCGACGAAAACCTCAATCAGGTTGTTGGGCTTCACTTTCACTTCCACGAGGAAGCGGTCGGTGCCAGCGAGGGCTTCTTCGCAGAGGATGGTTACTTGTTCTTTATCAATCATTTATCTGTTGTTTCTTAATTACTGGTTCGGGTCTTCAAAATCCCCCGCCCTTCGGGCACCCCCTTTGAAGGGGGACACCTAACGGGAGCTTCTTTTTGCGTGGCTTGCTACTCCTTTGACGGGGAGATGCCTGCCGGGAACTTCAAAATCCCCCGCCCTTCGGGCACCACCTTTGAAGGGGGACACCTGCCGGGGGCTTCTTTTTGCGTGGCTTGCTACTCCTTTGACGGGGAGATGCCTGCCGGGAACTTCAAAATCCCCCGCCCTTCGGGCACCACCTTTGAAGGGGGAC
>JBHACT010000076.1:0-19322 GCA_041854745.1 Candidatus Limimorpha sp.
AGATTGTCCGAAAAAATGTGTATTTTTGTTCATTGTAGTATTGCGTTGTGGTAAACACAAAACTACTAAAAAAGTGTAAGGGATGAAAATTTATTTTTATCCCTGCACTTTGGATTATTTTTTATCGGACAATAGTGATTTGAAATCGGTATTGACCGATAGAAACGCAGGATTGCCATCGGTCACCAAAGTTGACGAACAAGTGATTGACTCGCCCGATGGACTTGAGGCTTTGCCCGAATTGTGCCAACGGAAGGCTTTGCCATTCGTCGTATTGTTTGAGGATGCGTTCCACTTTGATGACGACAACCGAAACGATGTCCCCGTGACCTCTTTCTCGCAATCGATCTATGTGATGAGAATGGCCTCCCCAACAGCACCCAGCCGCCCATTGGAAAACCAATGCTTGGCTGATGTGGTGCGTATTCGTGCGCTATTGCTTGCCCGACTGGGTGCAGGCGATCCACAGGTGCAAAACTGGAACCGCCGACCGAAACGCGACTTTGTTCGCGGTGCTTCCAACTATGTAGGTTGGAGATTGAAACTTGACTTCACCGAAGACGACGATTGGACCATCCATGAGCAGGAATAACAGAAACGATCCTCTTGAATTTGAGGTGGATTGGGATGAGTTCGGCAAGATTGTCATTGAGCGTTGGCAAAACAAGATGCTCGATAAAGACATCTACGACACTGGAACGCTGTATCGCAGTATCGAATACGGCTACCGTGCCATGAACGCCAACAATGTTGCCGTTGGCCGTGGCTCAGGGAAAATCCGCACGGCTACAGTGCCTGACATGATGTATTTCTCCTTCCCAATGTACGGCATTTATGTCGAAAAGGGTGTTGGGCGCGGCTATACGAGAGGCAATGGCGGAAAACTGGTGAAGTTCGAGGGCAAAGGTCGTGGCCGTGAACGGCGCACATGGTACTACAGAATATTTGCAAACCAGCGGCATCGCCTTGGTGAGTTGGTAGGGGAGGTTTATGGCCGTCAAGCCATGTCGCTGATACATACGATTGAATCAAGATGTATTTCCACTCCAAAACAACACTATAAATAATACAAAACAAAATGGCAGACTACAGAGATACCTTTACCAGCGAGATCTATGTGAACCAATCACAGGCCGCAGATGCTGTGGAGCAGTACACAAAGAAACTCGCCGACTTGCAGAAACAACTTTCCGAGATTGACAAAAGCGAAGATGGTTGGGAGAAAAAGGAAAAGAAACTCCAACGCCAAATCAAAAGCACCGAAGGGACACTGAAAGGCGTTCAGACAGGCGTGGAGAATTATCAGAAGGCTATGGACAACCTTGATGGGCGTAGCATCGCCAATCTGATAAAGTTGAAAAAGCAACTCAACAGCGAAATCAAGAAGTTGGTGCCCGGAACGCAAGAATACATCAACCGCACCAAGGACTTGAAAAATGTTGAAGCCAGAATCAACTCATTGGCCAAAGCCACACAGTCGATGAGTACGAGAATGACGGCTTTGTTCACCAAGTATTGGAATATGTTCGACACATTGAGCCGAACCATAACCGGCGTTTCGATGAAGTTCAGGCAAGCAGCCGAAGATGCTGCCAAATTGGATGATGCTTATTCTGATGTGATGAAGACCACCGGCTTGCTTCAGGAGGAAGTGAAAGCCCTCGATGAAGAGCTGATGAAGATTGACACCCGCACCGGCCGCGAACAACTATTGATGTTGGCCCGCGATGCAGGTAAACTTGGCATAACAGGCAAAGAGAACATATTGGGCTTTGTCCGTGCCGCCGACCAAATTCAGGTGGCCTTGGGTGAAGATTTGGGTGAAGGCGCAATCCGCAACCTTGGCAAGATTGCCGATGTGCTTGGTTACACGAAGTCGATGGGAATTGAGAAATCGTTGCTCAGTATTGCATCCTCCATCAACGCAGTGGGACAGGCCTCAACCGCAAGCGAAGCCTATTTGGTTGACTTCACACAAAGGCTGGCAGGTGTGGCAGCACAGACTAATATCAGCGCAGCCAACATCATCGGCTTCGCGTCCGGTTTGGATCAAAGTGCCATGAAGGTGGAAATGGCGGCGACGAGCTTTCAAAAGTTCATTATGAAAATCTATGAAGACCCCGCCAAGTTCGCTGAATACGCCAAGGTGGAAGTGGAAGAGTTCACCAAGTTGTTGGAAAACGATGCCAACCAAGCCATCATCACCGTATTGAAGTCGCTGAAAGATAAGGATGGCTTTGCTTCGCTCGTTCCCATCTTCAAGGACATGGGGCTGGATGGCGCACGCGCCGTGAGTGTGCTGGCAGCCATCGCCACCAACATCACCGCCGTTACCGATGCACAGGCTTTGGCTAATGAAGAGTTCGTCAAGGCCAACAGCGTTACCCAAGAATACCTGACAAAGAACAACAACCTGAACGCCCAGTTGGAGAAAGCAAGAAAAGAGTTCAAAAACGCCTCAATCGCTCTTGGCCAGTCCTTTAATCCCATTATGCTGAAATCCACCAAGGGAACCACCTATCTCATCAAGGCTTTGGCAAACTACGGTAAAGAGATAAAGGCAGCCGTTATCAGTGTGGCGGCACTGACGGCGGTAATCAAACTATCTACCATCGCTCATACCGTCCACAATGCAGTGGTGAAAGCAGGTGCAGCTTTGAAGGCTTCGTGGATTGTCGTAACCAAAGCAGCATCCTACGCCATCAATATGTTCAGAGGTCGCACCATTGCGGCAACAAAGGCGTACCTCGCCATGAAAGCAGCAATGAGTACATCCGTGTTTGGACTACTTGCCACAGCAGTTGCAGCGGTGACAGTGGCCATCGTCCATTACACCAAGAAGGCAAACGAGGCTTCGGAGGCAACGAAGAAAATGGCTGAAATCGAGGAACGAATGAACTCGGAATATGGAGAAAGCGCAAGCAAAGTACAAGTGCTTACCGACATTGTACACAACAACAACCTCTCGATAGACCAGCGGCGGGATGCGTTGAAAAAGTTGCAGGAAATTGTACCCGCCTATCATGCTGACCTCACCAAAGAAGGTAAGCTTATCAACGATAATACTGAGGCGCTGACCGTCTACCTGAAGAATCTCGAAAAGGTGACACGCGCGAAAATCCTTGAAGAAGAGTACACCCAAGCAACCGCCGCAGTGCTGAAAGCAGAACAAACCAAACGCGATGCAGAAGAAAAAAGATTGGAGGCCTTAGCCAATGCCAACGGCAACACAACGGAAATAAAACACTTCACAATGCAGTCAAGCGCAGGTGCTTATTCCGCCGATGAAATTACTCCATACGGTCAAGCGGTAAGAGAAGTTACAGATGCCACCAATGAATTGACCGAAGCCCAAGAAATTCAGGCTAAAATCAGGCAACGCATTGAGCGCGAGAATGGTGATGCCTTTTCTACACGAAAAGGTGAAATATCGGCTGAGGAAATGGAAATCCGTGCTCTTAATCTTGAATATCAGAATCTTTTCAAAGAAATTCGCGCGGAAAACCGTGATAATCCACAACAAGCATTAGACCGCATCGCAGATTTGCAGAATGAGCAAATGCATAAAATCGCCGAAATCAGAAAGAACCACGCCGAAAGGCGTACCGTTGAATCGCAGGAAACGGCCTCAACCAACGCTGCGCTCTCCAAAGTCCAATACGACTACCTGAAGACGCACTACGACGACCTCACCAAGAAGGAAAAGGCGATGGTAGACAAGGAATACACCGCTCTCAGCGAGGAGGAGTCGAAGGCATTGGCCAAACGCTACGCCAAGCTCTCCTCCGCCGACCGCAAGGCTTCTGACAAACGCTACCAGGAACAGGTGAAGTCGTTGGAACAGCAGCAACGCGAGGAACAAAACGCCCTCAACCAAAGCTACTTCGACAAGGAAATCACCGCCGAGCAACACGAGAAAGCCCTGCGTGACATTACCATGAAATACCTTGTCGAAAAACTTGAACTCGCCAAGGCAAATGGCAAGGATATTACACAGATCGAAGCGTCAATCCTCAGCGAGCGGATGAAAAACCGCAAGTCGGACTACGATGAAGACTTGAAGCAGTTGGAGGTACGGCAGAAGGAGGAAGAACAATCGCTGTCGCTCTCATTGTCGGCACAAGAGATCACCGAAAAGGAATACCATGCGAAATCTCTCGAATTGAAGATGCGCTATTTGGAAGAAAAGTTGAAGCTGACACTTGAAAGCGGGCAGGACGAAACCGCCGTGCTGCAAGCCATCTTCGATGCTCAGATTGAGGCTGAAAAGGCGGCTTACGACGAGATGAAGAAACTGAAAGAGGATGCTCAAAAGGTCATCGCAGGTCTTGATCCATCAGCTGCCAGACAGTCGGAACTGAAGACTGAATTGGACAAACTGGAAGAACTTCACGATGCAAAACTTCTATCGGAAGAACAATACGAGAAAGCCGTCAAGCAGCTCCGCAAGAAATATTCCGACGAAGATCTGCAAGACCAACTTGGCAATATAGCGGACTACATTGGCAAGGCAAACAAGATGATGGAAGTAGCCTCCGATTTCGTCACGCAGTTAAAAGAGATGGAGACTGCCCAACTGGAAGCCGAATACCAGGCGCAACTGACCGCCGCCGGAGACAACGCAGAAGAACGTGAACAAATCGAGGCTGAATATGAGCAAAAGAAACTCGATCTGCAAAAGAAGTACGCCGACACGGAAATGGTGATCAACATTGCCAAGGCCGTCGCTGCCGGTGCCCTTGCTGCCATTGAGGCCTTTGCCGCTGCCGGAAACCCGATACTTGGTGCCGTGTTTGCCGCCATGATAGCCGCCACAACGGCGTTGGAGGTGGCAACCATCGTGAAGCAAAGAAACGCCATTAAGAACACATCTGTCAGCGGTGGCGGTTCATCGTCGGCTCCATCGTCGGGCACACGCGCCATCACTGGCCATGCCGAAGGCGGTTTCACCGAAAACCACACGACACTTTCCACCGTTGGTGAGGAAGGTGTCGAGTGGATTGCCCCGCATTGGATGGTGCGCGACAACCCGACCACTTTTGCCAACCTCGAACAATACCGCAAGACCGGCAGCCACGGACGGAGCGGCTCTGTCAGCCGTGGCTTCGCCGATGGCGGCTTCACGGGTGACGTGCCTAAAGGAATATCAGGAGGATTTACCACCGCCGACATCGAGGCCGCTGTTGAGGCTGCCATCATCAAGAGCATGGCCATGGGTGCCATCAGAGCCTATCTTGTGCGCAAAGACCTCACTGAACTCGACAACCAAACCCAACGATTCAAAGACATTACTGCACGATGAAACTCACAACAGAAAACGGTCAACTCGACCTTCCTCGCGACTTCGCGATGACGATGGAACGCACCAACCCCTTGCTCAGCGACCAAGGCGATGCAAGTGTTCCCGCAACGCTGCCTTCGTCGTCAAAAAACCTAACCGTGCTTGGCCAGCGTCACCGCCTTGACCGCGCCGAGAAATATGCCAACAGGGTGGACGCCTTCCTCGAAGTAGGCCCCGTGCGCAAACGCGGGCAGCTGGTGATGGACTCCGTTCACCGCACCGGTGGCATTGATGCCTCATTCGCCATCGACAACAGCGACCTCTATTCAAAGGCCAAGAAAAAAACGCTGAAAGAGATTTTCGCCACATACAGCGTGCCTTTCGGTGACCCCCGTGAAGCGGCAGAAATAATGCAATACGTGTTTGATGGACTTAAATCAGAGGATTATGTCATTTTTCCCGTGGCGGTTGCGCCTTACGAAGTGAATGATGACAAGCTCTACCAGTACAATAACGAGGTGAATGCCGCCGGCGGCCTCGTTTGGGAAGAGCGCACCGTCCATGAAGGCGATGTGGACGATATGTGGGTGCCCGACTGCTACGGCCTTGCGCCCTTCCTCAAATTGTCGCGCATGGTTGAGCTGCTGTTTCAGTTGGTCGGCTATGAGGTAACATCCAACTGCCTCGCCGCATGGCCTTTCCAGCGCATGGTCATCGTCCACAACTGTTCCGACTGCCTCTGCAATCCGACCTGCACCTTATATTATAGGGACCTCGTGCCGAGTTGCACGCTGAGCAACTTCCTGACTTGGCTGAACAACAAGTTCCACGTGCAGCCGGTTGTGGACTCCGAGACCCGCCATGTGAAGATTGTGGCCATGGAAAAGATGCTGACACTTGATGCCGACATCGACATCAGCAGACTTGTGGAAGGCGACTTCAAGATGCGGCTCAATCCGACAAAGCGCATTGTGCTAACCCCATCGAACAAAATCGAAGGCACGGAGCCGGCCGCGGCCACCTTCGACAAACTGATTGAGAAATACGGCAGCTTCGATGATGTGAACGAACAGGAGTTCCGCCAATACCCAACGGCCAACCCGCCAACAAACGCCTCGTTGATACTCCGCCGTGCCACGGGCCAATTCTATGCCGTGGAATATGACACCGCCGCCGCGCGATATACCACGAAGTTGCTGGGGACAAACCACTTCACCTACGACCGCGACAACAGCGAAGACACGGAAGACTTTAGCCAAAACGACAGCCTTCCGTTGATGCTTGTCGGTGCAAAAATGGAGACCACGCCTTTCATCGGCGAACGCCTCCACGCACACACAAGTTATAACGGTTCGACTGCCGATGATAAGCAGGACATCATCGTGGTGCAGGCCGTGACCGGCGGCAACTTTACCTATAGAACCACAGCAACCACCCAACCTGTCATTCCTTACGTAAGGACGAACGGCCGTGACTTTTTTTTTGAGCTGGGTATTGGCGTGTGCCCTTATGACTTATACGATGCCTGCTGGAAGCGCTACAACACATTGTTGCTCAATCATCCGACACACTTGATCGGTCGCGTGCGCTATAACACCGGACAGATATTGGCTATGGATATGACCAGACTGAAGCATTGCCTCGGCCAGAAGCTGTTGCCCGTCAGTGCATCAGCAACGATAGGATCGAGACCGGTGCTGACCGAAGCCGAGTTTATGTTGGTGAAATCATTCATTGACGGCATCACTGACAGTGCCATTGGCCCGAGTGCCCAACCGAACCTGATCTGGAAGGTCGCTGACAACATCATGACCGTGGTACAGAACCTGTGGACACAGATGGGCGGCGGCCCCAACTTTGGCGACATCGCTGTTCCAGACCTCAATGTCGGTGTAACTTCGCATTGGTTGGAATATGGAAGCTATTCCGTCGAATATCTTGGAGACGATTTGCAACCGGGTGTCCCCAACCATCTCGGAGAGGTGAAAACGCTTACCCGTCAGGCCAACATCACCATTCACTATGAAGAGATTATCGAGTACCAGCCCGAATACACGCCATCAATGCAGAGTTTTGAATGCAGCGAGCGGTTCACCAATGTCACCGTCACCTTCACCTTCACCGCAATCATACCTTGATATTGTCACTCCAACACAATGCAACTAAACTACTTTTGCCGACATGAACATCAACGATTTCAGCCAGAGACCCGCCGCCGGAGTCACATACGCCAAAAACGAAGTGCCCGCCTTTGTCATCACAACGCCGAACACACTGCTTGCCGTGCTGACCATCGGCGAAGAAACCGTTTTTCAAGGCAGCTATGCGCCCGACTTTGCCGGACAGATAAGCATTGATTTCAAAGGGTTGTACGATGAATATCTGAAAACCCAGATTCCGTCTTCCTTGGGCGATGAAATCACTCATACGGCTTACCGCCTGCGATTCACCGCCACTTTCTATGTGCTCGTCGGTGAAGACACATCCGGCGAACCTGCAACCCGCTCATGGTATGTCGCCAACGCAAAACTGAAGTCGGCAATGTTGTTTCAGGATTGGAGTTCTCAAAACTTCCTGACCAACCAACCCATCGAGAAGGTGACCAACTACGAGAGTCCCGAATGGCTCACTTGGCTCGAACTGAATGGTGCTTCCACATTGGTCGCACGATTTTACCCGAAGTCGGGAGGCAATGTGGATGCGGAGATTCACACTACAACCGAAACAGGATGTTACAGTGTCAATGTGCGATACAGCCGTATCATTCGCATGTCAAGCATGCTGCCAAATCAGCTGAAGGGCTATTACGACCTGATTCTTTATGATGCAAAAAACACAGAAGTGTGCAGACAGCGATACATTTACGAGAAACGCACCGGGCGCGAGAAATACTACTGTTTCGTGAACGCCCTCGGCGGCATCGACACGTTGATCTGCGACGGCGAGAATGTGTTGCAGCCCGAAACGACCCACAATATCGGGCGTTTTGCCAACCGCTACTGCGCCCTTGACGATACAGACGAACAACGCAAGTGGATGCAGAACACAGGCATGATGCCCACCCGATACCGGAACTGGGTCTATGAGATGCTGAGCTGCAAGCGGGGAGCGCAAAAATACGACCCCGCCGCGATGGACTATTACGAAATCGTTGTTGACCAATCGGAAATCGGAATGAGCGACAACGGACAACTCGCATCGGCTTCATTCGGCTACATTCTTGATGAAACAGAAAACATTATGATTGACACCGAAAGAGCCGTTGACCGAGCGTTGCACCAGAGCGTTGCCGAACAGGCAGAAGACTTTGAAGACCTGTCGGCAAAAACAACCGCCGTGTTCGGCCCCGACGGTCAGGGTGGTTTTACTACAGAAGACCTCGAAATCAATGCTCCGAAGTTGTTTGTCCTCGATTTGCGCTCAGTAAAAACGGCCAATGAATCCGCAATCTATTATTATCTGGACGGAAGTGCTTCGGCATCCGGCAGCTTCACGCCGGGTGTTGATGACAATCCTTATATTGTCACTAAGAAAGAAGATGCTTCCATCAGGTTTGCCACACAAAACGAGAATGTTATAGTATTAGAAATCAACTATTATCCAGTTGCATAACACATGGAAAAGAAAAGCAAGCACAATGTTCTTCACGAGCACTACGTCATCGCATTTTGGGTCACGTTAACATTCGCCATAGCACTCATCGCCAGCGGCTTCCTCATGCCGCCTTGCGGAAAAATAGACGGAAGCATAATGACCTGTGTCGGCGAAATCTTCCTTTGGCCAGCACTTGCATTCGCGGCAAAAGCACTTTCGGAAGGCCGTGTGGTTTCGGTCAAAGCTGGGCAAGCCAGTATCAATGTCGGCAAGGACGAGGACGGAAACGGCCTTGATGATCACTACGAGGAACAAATTATTCAGCAAAAAGGAGGGGATGACGAAGCATGAATGGCATCAAACTCGGTGCCGGCAATCCTTGTGGTGCTCGTTTTCATCCCTAACGCTTTTTTTTGAATTAGAAATGGATAACTGAACACTTCTTCCTGATGTCCTCGGCACGAGACTTTCCCACATACTTTTGGGTCATTTCCAAGCTATGATGATCAGCAAGTTCCTGTACCATCTTCGCGGGAACACCAGCCTCAAGCATTTCGGTGATGCCTGTATCTTTCAGGGAATAGAATTGGTATGTGTCGGGCAGCCCGATGGCTTTTCGCATATTTGCCCACGTGCGCCCCGTGTCGCGCGTGGTCAGCAGTTTCTTCCCCGGAAGATAGTTTTCGGAAAAAAGGTATTGGTCGGACACAGCGTTTTTGATGTAGTCCGCCATCAGCACGGCTATCTCCATCGGCATTGAGATTTGCCGCTCGCAATGGTTCTTTGCCACCGATGCGGGAATGGTAATGAGGTTGTTTTTCATACTGATATATGCCACTTTCAGCATCAGCAGTTCCTTTGGTCGAATGAGGCAATGATAGGTGAGGAGGCATATCAGGCGATAACCGTCCATCTTTTCGCGCACCAGGTAATCCATAATCTTTGCCCTCACTTCCGGAGGAATGACCGTCCGCTTCTTTTCGTCCACCCGCTTCAACTTCACCGTAGTAAACAGATTTTCCTTTGTCAAGCCCTTATCCACGCAAAAATTCATAAACTGTCCCATAAAGCGGACATAGTTGTTGTAAGTCTTAGCCGACACATCGCGCTCTTCGATGTGCAGCATATAGCGTTGTGCCGCCTGTTTGCCAAATTCGTAGATGGGTTTCTCGCATATATTATATAAGGTGCAGAAATTGAGGAACGACTTTGTCATGCTGTTGTAGCTGCGAAGGCTGTCGGGACGGATGCTGGCATACGATTTCTTATAGAGCCTGACCGCCTCAGCCACCGTGACGAACTTCGATATTCCCGATTTCTCGATGATGGGATTCCAGCCTTCATAGAGTTGTTGGTTGATGCGCTGTACCATCATCCGACCGAACTTCAACCGCTCACGCTTGTCGCTGATGTGGTTCAACTTCATCCGTTGCCTTTCGAGCAACCCAGTAGAAGGATTCTTGACATAGAAGACGATAAGCGTTGAGGAAGGGGTGTCGTGTATTTCGGCAGGTCTGAAATCGACAAAGATTTGGGATGACATTTTTTTTATTCCTTTCCATTTTTTCTTGCAAAAAACATTGAAAAGGAACTGAACTACTGACCCATTTTTGACCCGACAAGTTTTTAAAATCCTTGTATTTAATTGATTTTCAAAAACTTGTCGAATTTTTGCGGAGAGAAAGGGATTCGAACCCTTGGAACGCAAAGCGTTCAACGGTTTTCGAGACCGCCCCGATCGACCACTCCGGCATCTCTCCCGACCTCACGGTCAGATGGTCTGACACTATGAAGGCGACATTCTGCCGCCCCTGCGGAGACAGAGGGATTCGAACCCCCGAAGCCTTTCGGCTTAACGGTTTTCAAGACCGCCGCTATCGACCACTCAGCCATATCTCCGCTGCAAAAGTACAACATTTTTCGATAGGTTGAGATTTTTCCCGAAAAAAAATTCTTGTTTGCCACGAAATCATTATCTTTGCAAGATGAAATAATCTGTTTACTATGAAAAGACCATTCCTTGTTATCATGCTCGTACTCATGACTTTTGCCGGCAACGCCCAAGTGAAAGCCAAACGATTGAAGCCTTACCTGTCCACAACAACTTATTGCGCTCCGGGGATGACACCCTTTGTTGAGAACGCCATTGCTATCGAAAACCGCTCGGCGGTATATAAGGAGTTTGAACCCGGAAAATTCAAGGCTACTGTGGAAATCACAACGGTGTTTAGACCTGTCGGCGACACGCTGATATGTAGTTTCTCAAAGGTCGCTCTCGACAGTCCTGTGATAACCGACACCTCCAATTTGGATGGCGCTTTCATCGATCAGCAGCGTTTTTATATTCCAAACGGCGAATATCAAATGGAAATCCGCATCATGGATCTCAATGGGGGCGACGCCCTCCCGGTTGAAGCCTTGACCGTGGAAGTTGACTACCCCGACAACATACCTGCCATTTCCGACATTCTGCTGTTGGATTCCTACACGAAAGCTGAAAAGCAAACGGCTTGCACCAAGAGTGGTTACGACTTCTTGCCGAGAGTGTATCCTTTCTATGGAGCCAACGAAGACAAAATGCATTTCTATGCGGAGATATACAACAGCGATAAACTGCATGACGAAGGTAAGTTTCTGGTCAACTATTATATTGAGACTGTCGAATCGTCGAGCCGAATGCAAAACTATTTCTTCAACAAACGCTTTGATGTGAGCAAGGTAAACATACTTCTCAATGCTATAGACATCAAGGATTTGCCCTCGGGTAATTACTACCTCGTTGTCGAAATGCGCGACCGCAGCAATACACTG
This sequence comes from Candidatus Limimorpha sp., assembly GCA_041854745.1. Taxonomy (GTDB): domain Bacteria; phylum Bacteroidota; class Bacteroidia; order Bacteroidales; family F082; genus Limimorpha. The sequence goes on from JBHACT010000076.1 coordinate 11,687, forward strand.
ATTTGCTCCAAAAGCTGGTTCTTCCAACGCAGCAATCCCAATGCGACATTCGATATAGACGATATCTCAGGTGTTAGTGTCGCTAACACTTTCGTGAGCAACATCACTGAAATCGATACTTTGCGCAAATACATCCGTTACCTCGATCCGGTTTGCACTGAGATGGAACGAGACTATTCCACCAATTTGGTAAGAACCGATGATATGAAGACCATGCAACAATTCCTTTTTAACTTCTGGAGCAAACGCACTCCAATGAATCCAAAGCAGGGATTTGAGGACTATCTGGGTGCTGTTCGTCGGGTCAACATGTCGTTTAAGACTTCATCATATCCCGGCTATCGCACCGACCGTGGCTATGTGTTCTTAAAATACGGCCAGCCTGACAAAATCATGGAAAGTCCCAACGAACCGGGTGCTTACCCATACGAGATTTGGCATTACTACGAGGCGGCCAACCAACGCAACAAGCGTTTTGTGTTTATGTCGAAGGATTCGGCGGCCAACGACTACCAGCTCATCCATTCCGATATGGTAGGTGAGATCAACAACCCGCGCTGGCAACTCGAAATCTATTCGCGTATCTATGGTCAGGGATACGACCAGGGTGTTGACCAAACCGAGTATGAGCGGGGTTGGGGCTCACATGCGGGCGATCTTTACAACAACCCGAGATAGGACATGGCCAAAGTCGGATTTCATATCGCCAAGCTATGGGTGGCCTTCTTGTCCATCCATCCTTATTGGCTTCTCTATTTGAAATCCGATTGTTATTATCTTTTGGTTTATTATTTGCTTCGCTATCGGCGTAAAGTGGTCAGAAAGAACCTGTTGCAATCTTTCCCCGATAAGGATATAAGCGAAATCAAAAGAATAGAACGGCAGTTTTATGTAAATCTCTGCGACTTGTTTGTGGAAGCTCCCAAAATGCTGCGTATCAAGTCTGATGATGGTTACAAAAACCGTATCACATATACCAATCCTGAACTGTTGACCCTTCTATATGAGCAAGGCAAAAACGTGTTTTATGCCATCCCGCATTCGGGCAACTGGGAATGGTTTGGCAAAATGATCACCGACCTCTCTCCTCATAAATGCTTGGCTGTATATAAAAAGGTGAAAAGTCCTTTTTTTGAAAGGCTTATGCTTTATATTCGGACTTGCTATAGCAATTTGGAGATGGTGGAGTCGAACTCGGCACTAAGGCGGTTGGCGCAGCTGCGCGACAGCCATAATGCCGTGCTGATGATGGCTGATCAGACTTCGCATGGCATGGTATCGGACTATTGGACCGAGTTCATGAATCAAGACACCTGTTGGTTCACAGGGATTGAATACATCGCCAAAAAGCTAGATTACGCCGTGGTATTCGTTAATATGAAAAGGCAGGGCAGGGGGCGTTATGAAGTAACCTTTGAGCTGGTTACCGACCGACCAAAGGAAACCGAAGCTGGAGAAATAATGGAACAGTATGTCCGTTGCGTGGAGTGTTTCATTCAGGCCAATCCCGACAACTGGCTGTGGTCGCACCGCAGATGGAAACATAAAAAACCCCAAACGGAAAAATCATGAAAGTGGCTGTCGTCATATTAAACTACAACGGACAGAAGTTCCTTGAAGCGTTTCTGCCCAATGTCATTGCCAACTGCGACCCTGCTTTGGCTGAAATCATTGTGGCCGACAATGCCTCAACCGACGACTCGGTGGCGTTCATGAAGACGCACTTCCCTGACATTCGACTGATTGAAAACGGCAACAACGGCGGCTTTGCCACAGGCTACAATCTGGCCTTGAAACAAATTGAGGCTCAATATTATGTGCTGCTCAATTCAGATATTGAAGTGGCTCCACATTGGATTGAACCTATTGTCGAGTTGATGGATGCCGACCCGCAGATTGCGGCTTGTCAGCCGAAGATTTTGTCGTACTACCACAAGGAACAGTTTGAATATGCCGGAGCCTGTGGCGGTTTTATCGACAAGTACGGGTATCCTTTCTGCCGTGGGCGTATGTTCCAACACATTGAGAATGACGAACATCAGTATGACAATCCGATAGAGGTCTTTTGGGCCACGGGAGCCTGCATGTTCGTTCGTGCCGACCTCTATCATCAGTTGGGTGGCTTGGACGACAGTTTTTTTGCCCACATGGAGGAAATTGATCTGTGTTGGAGGATGAAGAATGCGGGATATAAGGTGTACTGCTGCCCACAGTCGTGGGTATACCATATCGGAGGTGGCACCTTGCCCAAACATTCGCCCCGCAAGACCTATCTGAATTTCCGCAACAACCTCTCTTTGCTGGTGAAAAACCTGCCGAAACATCGTGTGAAGCGCATCATCCTCTACCGCATTTTCCTCGACTGGGTGGCTGCGCTGAAGTTCCTTTTTGAAGGCTGCCCTACCGACTTCCGGATGGTTTTTAAGGCGCATTGGGATTTCTACAAACGGCTGAGAACCTTGAAAGAGAATAGGAAAACAACAGAGTGCAAGGCTGTGAGCTGTATTTATCAGCGTAATATCGTTTTCGAGAATGTGCTTCGTGGAAAAAAGAAATTCAGCGAATTGAAAAAAAGCGATTTCACCTTGTAGAGACGCGATTTATCGCGTCTAAATCGCGTCTAATCGTGTCTAAAACACATCACCCCAAGGCTTCAATTGCCTTTCCATATCCTTCCAATCCTAATCCCAAGATGCACTTTATGCAGGCCTCAGCAGTAAAGGAATGTCTGCGATAAGATTCTCTTTTCGAGATGTCGGAAATATGTACCTCCACCACAGGAATGCTGATGGCGCGGATACAATCAGCCAAGGCGATGGAGGTGTGGGCATAGCCTCCGGGATTCATCACAACGGCATCATAGCGGCCCTCAGCCTCTTGAAGCTGGTCAATCAATACTCCTTCGTGGTTCGATTGGAGATAGTGCAACTCGTGTTGAGGGAAGTGCTTACACAGTTGAGGCAGGTAGTCGTCAAACGAAAGGCTACCGTAAATTTCAGGCTCGCGTTTCCCTAAAAGGTTGAGGTTGGGGCCGTTGAGAATGAGGATTTTCATTATTGAGTGAATTAACGGCGCAAAAGTAATGATTTTGATGGAAATAGAGTACCTTTTCAAAAAAGGCAGGAACGGGTACCGTCCGCTCCTGCCTTGTTCACAATCCTTATATAGTTTTTATACCAGTTCTGTCCAGAAATCCATCGGCAGATGAATGTTTTCCACATCAACGGCTCCAGTGAACAGTGGTGCAATTTCAGCAGGCGTGAAGCCCGCGATGCCACAACCGATACGAGTGACTAAAAAGGTCAGCTCTGGATGCTGCTTGGCGAAGGCAATGAACTCGTCGACATAGGGTGCGATGGTGTTCGCGTCGCCTTGCATCGTGGGAATGGCATAGCTCTGTCCTTGCAAGCCAACACCTTGTCCCATGACGGCTCCGAATTTCTTGAAGGCGACAAGGGCTGCTCCGCCACCATGTGCGCCAGCTAAATTGCTGCCGAAAACAAAGATTTCGCTCTTTCCGAGTTTGTCGATACTATCGGGTGCAATGCGGTTGCGAAACTCATTCATGCTACGATAGTTGCGGTTTTCATGATTCGAGCGTGAACGGAACATTTTCCTTTCCGCCATAGACATGGCGGATGTGTCCGAAAAGTTTGCCGAGATACGGCTGTACATCATCGTTTTCGATTTGCGCTCTGTTGTCCAAGCCTCACGCATGCCGGCGTCAGTGTTGGCGAAGGCCATGTGGTGTTCGATGGAGAGCGAGGCCGAAGTGGCTTCCACATCTTGGTTGGTGCCGATGAATGAAAAGTTCCATCCTTCCTCTTTTTTCATGCGTTCCACCAATGCCTTGATAGCTTCACGGTTATATTCCTTTGAGGCATTCTCCAAGCCATCGGTGATGACAGTCACCACGGCGGTGGCGTCTTCCTTGTCCTTGATGGCCATATACAAAGCATTGATAGAGATGCCCATGGCATCGTAGAGCGGTGTGCAACAACAAGGACGGTACTCTTTTGAGGTCAACTCTTTGACTTCGGCAACGGGTACCATGTCGTATATCATGGCTTTTTCGCAGTTGCAGAAAGCCATCAGCGAGACAAAGTGTTCTTGCGTGTCCTTGAAGCGTTCCTGGGCTGAGCGGATACCGCCTACGGTTTCGTTGAAGCCTGAAATGGCAGCCTTGGCGATGCTGCCCATTGAGCCGCTCTTGTCTAAGATTACTAAGTTATAAATCTGTGTTTTCATAATGGTAAAATTGTTTAATTTGTTGATATTAGGTTGTTTGATTAGAATTCTTGTCGAAAGTTGTCGCCTTCTTTGAACTCGTCATAGCGTCGTTTGTTGAAACGGAATTTGGTGCCCCATCGTCGGGTTGAGCGGCTGTCGTCGTTATGTGAGGTGGAGTAGGCTGGACGCGGTTCTGATGTCGAACCACCAAAAAGCGCGTCAATGCTCATGCTGCGCATTTCATTGTGGCTACCAAAAAACGTTGGTGTGTTGTCGTCAACTTCTTCGAGAATGCCTGTCTGAAGTATCTTCTTGTGGAAATTACGTCTGTCGAACTGTACTCGAAGAATAGCCTCATAGAGGCGTTGCAGCTCCGACATGGTAAATTCCCTGTCCAAAAGGCCAAAGCCAATGGGTTCAAAATGAATGTCTTTACGCAATTTCTCTATGGCATTACGCATGATATAGTCATGATCAAAGGCCAAATGCGGAATCGTGTTGATGGCAAACCACTTGGCTTGGGCGGCATCGTCACCACCTTGTACATCTGACTTCTTGGCCAATGCATAAAAGGCAATGGAAATCACCCTTTCGCGTGGGTCACGGTAGAGGTCAGAAAAGGCGCCCAACTGCTTGAGGTAGTTCAGGTTCAACCCAGTTTCTTCCTGTAACTCACGTAGAGCACACTGCTCGGCGGTTTCGTCCATGCGGAGGAATCCACCCGGCAAGGCCCACATTCCTTTGAAAGGTTCGATGCCTCTTTCAATGAGTAGGATCTTCAACTCATGACCATCGAAGCCAAACACCACACAGTCAGTGGCCACTGCGGAACGAGGATAGTCGTAGGTGTACTTTTGCTTGTCCATTTTGTGTAAATTTGACGCAAAAATACGACTGTTTTTGAAATTAGCAATAAAAAATGTGTAAAAAATACACCTTATTCGTAAGCAATAATTGTAAAATATTGGAATTTAATTATTTAATTAGCGTAATTTTTACACAATATAAATGATTCAATCCTCCACATCCATTTTCCTGCTTCTGCCTTGTTACTTATGGCACAGGACTAGAGGTGGTGGGAGAGTTCTGTTTGAAATGTGGCGTTTGCCTAATTGAAGAGCCTCCAGTTGACTCCGATGAAAATCTTGCTGCTGCGCATGGGGTAGTGGGGGGCAATGAATGCGTTATAATTGCCCGTAAGCAGAAATAGGTTGCTGTATGCCGCAAAGATATGAGCTTTCTTGACTTTGAGCGATACGGCAAGGTCGATGAATGGGAAATTGCCAATCTCTACTTCATTTTGCAAATAAAAGGTACGGGTGGCAGGCATGTAGGCATCGGCGTAGTATTTGGTGAAATAGCGCACCGTGACGCTGGGAAGCAGGGTGGCAGCCTTGTGGAAAATGGGCTGTGAGTAACCGAGTTTCAATTGTCCCAATAGTAAGGGGAGATGCACGACCTCTTCATTGCTCGATTTTTGCAGGCTGGCAAACCCTTCCAGCTCGAACCGGCCAAGGCTTTGGTAAAAGCCGAGATAGGCCTCGCGAATGCTAAAAATGTCGTCATGCTGGGTCGGACGGGCATTGGTCCCGAAATAAATCAGATTGGAGATGGTGGTTTGCTTGATGCCTATGCAATAGCTCATGTAGCTGTATCTCAGGTCGAAAGTCATGTAGGTGGCGGCTTTGAAGTCGTTTTCCCAACGGAAATGGTTGGAGGTGTAGCTTTCTTCAAACCAATTGGCGGATTGCCGTTTGAGTTCAATGTCTAATGTGGCTATTCCGTAGTTTTTATTGGCGTTTCCGATAAATTGTTTCCATTGGCCCTTGAGGTCGAAGTCGCCGATTTGGTAGCCCAAAGTGATGAGTTCGCCCTGCCCTATGAGGCGTGTCGACCGAAACAGGTTGATAATGATGCCACCGTTTACACTCAATTGGTTGTAGTTGCGCGAAAGCACGGTCTCTCCTTCCAAATAATCGAAATGCTTCACTTTGTAGAAACCGTGCGTGACACCTGCATAAAGATAGACAGGGATGTCGTCATTATATTTCTGGTAGCCTAAGCTGCTCCATTTCAAGCTGTTTCTCATTGCTCTTACCAGAGTGGTATCCGTCGAATTGGTGCTGTTCATCAAGGTGTCGAAAGACTGATAAAAAGCAGCGGATGGATTAGCCTCGTTGTAATACAACTTGTTGTTAAGATAGCTGAAACTGTGGCAAATTCTTCCCAGTGTGAATTTCCTATCCATAGTTTCTTGGACAACATCTTGATGAACAAGAGTTTTGGTGCTGTCTATGCTTAGCGTGTCAACCGTAATGCTGTCGTTGAGAACTGAAAGAGGGGCAATGGAGTCTTTTTCTACCTGAACGGTCTCCTTTTTCGTTCGAACCGTCTTTTTTGATAGAAGATTGAAATACTGTTCAAATCCTATCCCGCTAGAAATGATGAAGTTAGTGGCACTATTGAGGTTGACAGGGATGACGGAGTTGTCGGTTTCGGTATGGGATGTGTAGTTCTCGTCGTTGACGATGCCGCCATTTTCTCCCATCTCAAGTTTGTTGCGGTACCAGTGGGCACCCACCCCGTAGCGTTCGTTTTTGGTGATGTACTTCGCATTGACCCAAAAAGCGTTGTTAATGGTCTTGTTGTTGATAAAAGTGGCAGGGGCATGATCGGTGTCGAAGGCAAAAGAAATCAGCAGGCGTGGGGAAACTTGTCTACCGAACCTCACATGGAAATGCTGTTCCAAATCGCCAACGGTCATCAAGTAACGGAGTTCTGAGTAGGGTAGGACCGATTGATAAGAAATCATGTTGCTTTCGTTCTGCATGAGAGCTGCGAAGGCGGGAAGGGTCATGTCGAATCCAATTTGATGAAGGTAATTGAATCTCATTGATTTATGAGCCATCCCCGAATTGCTCAAAGTGCTGTAGATGGTGTTACCATGTTGCAGATAATCGCAATCATCGGCATGAAAAGTTGTGGTATCGATGACTTTTGAGGCGTTAAGGAAGATGCTGTCAAATTGATAGGCATTGTAGGTGACGAAAGTGGAATCGATAGGTTTGGGAGAGGAGAGGGGAGGTGTTTTTTGGGTAATACTATCTTGTGTAGATTCTTGAGAAAATCCTAATAGGTTAGTAACCAGTAAAATAAAAACACATACCAATCGTTTGGCCATACTTCCTAATTTGGCTGTAAAAGTAATAAAAAATTGGTAACGAATAACTCTAAATGAAAGAAGGTATGGAAAGGGTAGGACAGACCCCCTAAAACCAGTAGACCCCGGCGGCGCATTGTGGCCGTCGGGGTTTCCGTTGTGGGTGGGCGGCGAACTACTTTCCCACGGTCCTCCCGCAGTATCATCGTCGCGGCGGGGCTTAACTTCTCTGTTCGGGATGGGAAG
>JBHACT010000077.1:0-6360 GCA_041854745.1 Candidatus Limimorpha sp.
ATGGTATAGGTTTGAGGCTGTGCCGTGAAATTGGCGACCAAATTGCGGTTGCTGGTAACATTAAAAGTATAGCTGGCATTGGTGGATACAACGCTGCCGTTCTCGGTCCAGTTGGTAAAGTTAAATCCTGTGTTGGCTGTGGCCGTAACAGTGCAGGATTGGCCTTGGTTGTAGGTGCCTCCGCCCGTGACGGTGCCTCCGTTGGTCGGGTTGGCCGACACGGTGATGGTGTAGGTCTGCGGTTGTGCTTGGAAGTTGGCTATCAGGTTGCGGTTGGCGTTCACCGTGAAGGTATAGCTGGCATCGGTGGAGACAGGGTTGCCGTTCTCGGTCCAGTTGGTGAAGGCGTATCCTGTGGCGGCCGTGGCAGCGAGAGTAGCTGTTGCACCGTTGGGGTAGTTTCCTGCGCCAGTCACGAAGCCACTCTCCTGCGGAGAAACAGCCACACTAACCGTAAATATTTCGGGCGTAAACCAATCAATTGCATCAGAAATCATTCCAATAATGTCATCGTCGTCGGTAAACTGGGATATGTCAAAACTGATAAAAAACGATTTATAAATCAAGTTGTCGAGCCATATCGCGCAACCGTTACCATGCGAGTAGGCGTTACCGTTGATTGGTCCGTCTTTAAAAGCAAAGGAATAATTAGAACTGATCTCCGGATTGGATACTTCCTGGGCATACCATTCGGGACAATTCCCAGTCACGATTACGTCAGGATCATCGGCATAGACGTTGATTTCAACACCTCCCATTCCTACGGGTGTACCGGCAAGCCCAATGATGCTGCCATTTGCATATCCAAAATAATCTGGTCCGCCGATACCGTTATCTCCTCCATATATTGGTGGGTTGGGTTGTACATTATAACCTCCTCGCACATATGCGGTGAAAAACCGCTTCATTTTTCTATGGTTTGGAAGCCCGTGCTGTGCAGATGCGAAATCATCGGAAGCAAGAAAAATGTTTTTCGGAGCCGAAATTGTCCCTCTATCCAGAAAATCTATGATTGCGGCGGACAAAGTGTCATGAATGGCAGAGATTCCCGTTGTGTTTGAATAGGTGATAAGGATATCGTAACAATCTGAGAAACGATACGAATCGTAAGCAGCCCAATTGAAGATGTCGTAGTTGACATGCAAAGAATCCAATGCCATCTTGAATTTTGGGAACTCCCTATTCTGATAATCCTGAAAACCAACCGTATTGCCGGGCATGAGCAGCAGAACACTCGTGTTTTCGGTGGGCAGCGTTTTAAATGTGAGTGGCAAACCGCCGATGCTGTCCAATACGGCTCTGTTTGCATTTGTGGAACCGTCAACGGCCGTAAAGTAGTAAAAGACGGTGGAACCTGCTGGAATATCCTCAATCAGGTAGTGGAATTCATTCGGTTCGGTGATGGAACAATGAGTTGTTGGCAGCCATCCGCTTCCGTAGTTATAATACAACGTGTCATACAAAATGTTTGACACATCCGTAATGTTGGCTGTTATTTCCATGTAGTTTTCGAAAGTGTTCCATACTTTTTCGTGGGCGATGGCAGGAGGGAAGTAGTCTTCTCCAAGATAAAACTTTATAGCGGTATTGTTTTGAATGAGATTTCCTTCCGGAAAATATCCGAGATATTGGCCGGAGCTGACAATTTCATTAAGATAGACAAGTCCGCTTGTCGCGTCGTCGTTTTGGATGCCTATGGTTGCACTTTGCCCGTTGTTATGCGGATTGCTTCCTCCTGTTTGGCCGTTGTCAACGGTAAGATATTGCATGACGATGTCGCCGTTTTCATGAAGAATGACTTGGAAACACAGGGTAGGGCTTCCTCCCGTTCCCGCAACGAAACGAACATTGTTCCATTGTATGACACAATAGCGCTCGGGTGCTGTCCCCATGGTTTGATATAAAACATCTCCAATGCCTTGATCAGCAAACAAATCGTCCCAGAAGACGGAAATCAGTGCGGGCATCTCCGAATATCCTGGAATGCTGTGGACATAATTGAAAGGGTTTCCATCGTTATTCCATCCGTTTGTAGGAAAGGGTTTTACCCAGTTGTTTTCGGACAAAAGAAGCTCGCCATTAATGTCCACAAAGAAGCTGTTGCGTTCGATTCCGTAAAAGGGGAAAGGGAAACCGATGGGAATGGCCTCCGAGAAATTATCATCGCCGTAAAACTGGTTGACCCCGTGCATAACTGTAGAAGACCCTGTGGAACTGATATCAATCCAATTGAATGCGGGTCCGTTTTCAACGGTGTTGTCTATCCAATAGTATCCCATCGCATCAGGGCCTCCCGTTCCTTGATGTGCAGCGATTCTTGTCTGTTTGACAATGCTGTCGTTCGTGTTGTTGCCGTCGTTGTCCAGTGAGACTTTTATTGTCACTTGATAATCTCCTTCCCCTTGAGGTATCCATGTATTGAAAACGATGGTGTCCGTTTGTGCAGGCGACAGACTTCCGGAATAATTGTAAGTATTGGAATACACAAGGTTCGCTGTTGAATCGCGGATGCTACAGGATACTTCAAAAGGAGTATTGATGTCGATTTCCGAAAAGTTTTTGATTACACCAGATGGGGTTAGCGTGTCACCCAACAATTCGATTGTTCTGGGCCGCTGTATTGAAATCATTCCCATGTCGGACAGCGGCGGAGTTCCGACTTTGACTTCGTCGACCATCATGGCATACGTGTCCTGCACCCAATGAATGGCAAGATAAATGTTTTGCCCCGAATACGCACTCAAGTCATAGGTGAATTCTTGGTAGCTGTTGCCCAGGTCGGTGACCGAGGCCAATGTGGTGGTAAAATTATTTACCGCATTGCCGGAGGTGGAAAGCATGACATACATTTTCTCGGTGATTGCCCATGCTCTGGCGTAGAAAGAAAAAACAAAGTTTTGCCCGACAGCGATCTGCGGAGTTATCAGCCAGTCATTGCCGTTGTTGTTGTAGCTTTGCACAAAAGCCATTCTGTTTCCTGAATGAGCATTGGCATGTTGTAGAGAGATCCATGTTTCGCCATCATTATTGGCGTCAACGGTTGTCCATCCTGAAGGAAGGCTCGCTTGTTCAAATCCTTCGTTAATCACCCACTGTGCGCGCAAAGAGGTAGACGAAAGGCACAGCCCCGTGAACACGAGTCCGATTTTCATCAATGATAGAGTTTTGTTTTTCATAAGGCAATAAGATTTACAATTGAGAATGCAAAGTAATGGCATGCCCTTTTTCGTCGCAACTTTTTCAATGATGAATTGGTAAATTCATCAAACAATGGCAGGGGACGAGACCAAAGATCCTATTTGTAAAGCATTGCGTTTCGTCGGAATACCGAAGGTGTCAATCCCGTTATTTTTTTGAAAGCCAAATTAAAAGAAGAGATGTTGGCATATCCCGACTCGTTTGCGATAGCCTCGATGGAGTACTTTTGTGATATTTTTCGGTCGGACAAAAGTATGACAGCCTCACTGATACGATACCCGTTTATAAAATCCGTATAATTCATCCGATAGGCCTCGTTGATGACTTTTGAGAGATAGGTACGGTTGGTATTACAGTATTTTGCAAGCTTTTCCAATGTCAAATCGTGCTCTGTGTAAATCTTTCTTTCTTTAAAATCGGTTTCAATAAAGTGTATGATCTTTTTTTGTTCTTCGTTGGGTATTGGTGACAAGCTTCCTTTGCTCTCATTATTATTAATGGATTCGTTAAGGTTTCTCATTTTTTGTTCCGTTTTGATCACGTCGAGGTTTTTCTTCACGATCCATTTATAGGCCGCATTCTTCTTTTTGTACAAAACCAAAATCAGAACTAACGACACGGACAGCACAAATATGATGACTGCAAAACCCATAATATGCAGATTCTGATTGCGTATTTTGGCTGTTTGAATATCGTTCGTATACATCAATTCAAGTTTTTCTTTTTCAAGTTTCTCGTTATTGAACCTTTCTTCAAGCAAAGTGATGCGTGCCGATTTTTCCACACGGAGCAAACTGTCGTTGATGATGGCGGCTTGATGGTAATATTCAAATGCCTCTTTGTATTTACCATGCTTGTAACATAAATCCGACAGTTGTTCCAGTGCTTGTCTCTTGGTGTTTTTTTCTCCGGTTTCATCCGTGAGTTCCAAACATTTCACACAATAGTCGTAGGCGGAGTCAAATTGGTTTTGTAAAGCGGATATCCTCGAAAGTTGCAAATAGTTGCTGGACAACAGACTGTTGTTATTCAGTTCAGAACAGAGTTTAACTGACTTTTGGTAGTAGTTTATGGCTTGCCCGTAATCCATGAGATTATAATACACATTGCCAATGTTGGAATAGTTGGATGCCTTCCCGTCCATGTCGTTGTCAATGTCACAGATTGATACGGCTTCGGAAAAGTAGTCCAGTGCCTGCTTGTATGCTCCGGTTTCATTATAGGTGGATCCTATGTTGGTCAGGCAGATGCTATGGCCTCTATGGTCGCCCAGCTCCACAAAACATTTGTCGGCCTCCTTGAAATAATAGGCGGCTTTCTCATATTCATGCAGCAGGTGATACACACTTCCTATCCCCAGATTGCATCGGGCGATGTGCAACTCGTTTCCCCGATCTGAGAAAATTTTCAAGGCCTTGAAGTTGCATTCGTTTGCTTGTTCGTAATCGCCCAGTTTGGTATATATCGAAGCAATGTTGCTTTCCGCAATGGCTTCATGAAGATTCAAATGGTTTTGCTTTGCAACTCCGATGGCTTTCAATGCGTAATCCAAGGCCTTCAGATTGTTGCCTTGGGTGAAGTTGGAGACTGAAATAAGGTTGTAACAGTGGAAAACATCGGAATAGGCTCCAGATGTTTCAAACACTTTTGCCGCATACAGCAGAACGCTGTCATGCATTTCGGAAGGCATTGTGATTTCGGGGTCTTTTGTCATTGTCACAAAAACATCTGCCAGCTTTGTTGAATCGGAACTCTGAACATAACGCGCAATCAAGGAATCATACTTTGGGTATGCCTTTCCGAAATTTTGTGCTCGGGTCTCTCCAATAGTGCCAGTACAGATAAACCAAAGGGAAAATATTATAGATGCTTTCATAGAGAATTATCCTTTTTCAAAATTCGTTCTTCATGCAATTACAAGGCAAAACTAAACAAAATTATTGTAGGCTGCATTATTCTACATCCCGCTGCCCAAAGATTCCACCCTTCCGCACGCGCCCTCCCACGGAATGACATGTGCAGCTAAAGCAAGCCTCAGAAAGCATGTCATTCCCGCGATGGCTTGAGCGGAGGCGGGAATCTATGCTTTCTGTCTCCGTTCAATCTAAGGTTTTACTTCTTTATCCCGCTGCCCATAGATTCCACCTTCCCGCACGCGCCCTCCCGCGGAATGACATGGGCAGCTAAAGCAGACCTCAGAAAGCATGTCATTCCCGCGATGGCTTGTGTGGTGGCGGGAATCTATGCTTTCTGTCGCCGTTCAATCTAAGGTTTTACTTCTTTATCCCGCTGCCCATAGATTCCATCCTCCCGCACGCGCCCTCCCACGGAATGACATGGGCAGCTAAAGCAAGCCTCAGAAAGCATGTCATTCCCGCGATGGCTTGAGCGGAGGCGGGAATCTATGCTTTCTGTCTCCGTTCAATCTAAGGTTTTACTTCTTTATCCCGCTGCCCATAGATTCCATCCTCCCGCACGCGCCCTCCCGCGGAATGACATGTGCAGCGGGGCTTTGTCATGGGTGCTGGCTTTATTCGCCCACTTTAATTCTCATTCCATCCGAATACGCGCTAAACTCTGGCGCATACTGGCATTGGATCAAGGCGTAGCCGTTGTTGAGGTGGCCTTCCTTGGTGACGAACATGCTGTACTCCAGCTGGTGCGTGCCCTTGGGCAGCCGCTCGATGAAGAACTCCATGTTGGTGTCGGTATTGCTCTGGTAGTAGCTCATGCGGTCGTTGTACTCGTAGCGCGAGATCTGCTCAATTGGCTCGAAACCGGCGGCGCGCAGGTCTTTCACGAAGACAAAACTCATGTTCTGCTGGTTGGTGAAGGTGATTTTCACGGTGAGTTTGTCTCCGACCTTCAAGGCCTGTTTCTCAACGGGTACGAGCAGCTTGCCCTTGTCGGTGACGGTCTCCACAAACAGTTCGCGCTTGATGGTGAAGCCCGATTCGTCACTCCTCACCTCGTCAATCGGGACGAAATACTGTCGGAACAGACCGCCCCACACCAAGTGGTTGGTCGGGTTGTTGACGGTGAGCTGTCGCATTTCCTGCGTAACTTCGTTAGCGTTCCAACGGCGTTGTATGAAGCCTGTTCCTGCCACGCCACCTTCGGTATTGACAGGCGTGTTGCCAAAGCGCAGGGTAACATCCTTGC
>JBHACT010000078.1:0-34723 GCA_041854745.1 Candidatus Limimorpha sp.
AAATGATTCAGAACAAGTTAAACAACAGACCAAGAAAAAAACTCGGATTTTTGACACCCATCGAATACTTTTTCGCTAACTTTGCAAAATCAAACCAATGTTTAATCAAAAAAGTTGCATTTGTAACTTGAATTCAGCTCTGATTTCTTTCGACTTTTTTCTATTATCTTTGCGGCGTAAAATAATTCTGTCATGAAAAAAGTAGTTCGAATTGTATGGATTGGAGCCTTGTCGGGCTTGGCATTTTTGGCCGCTTGCTGTTCTTCAAAAGGCTTGACCCGAAAGGAGCGCAAGCAGCTTGTTAAAGCACGCGACTCCATACAAGAGGTGCTGAAAATGCGTGAGATGGCTGCGGTTTACGGCTCGCCCGAAATCATTGCCAATTACGGAGCGGAGACCTACCGCCTGCGTTGCCAACTCGATTCCATTAATGCCCGTCTGGGCGAAGATGTGGATCTGGAGAAAAGTGCACGCCGTGTGGCGCTTCAAGAACGCATTGCCGAACTGCAAGCGGCTCTCCAACGCCGCGAAGGCGCTTGCGTTTATGGCTCACCCGAAATCATCCAAGCATACGGCAGGGAGACCCAACGCTTGAGGGATGAAGTGGAAGCCGTGCGCAAGGAACTGAGGGAACTGGACCAACCTGTTCCCAAAATAGAAGGCGACGCGGAAGTTCTATACGGTTCTCCGAGGCCCTAACCATTTCGTATTGCAATCGAAATCATGAGCGAGCGCCTCGGTTTCCATAAGCGCATGATGCTTGAACTCAACCATGCGGTGCTGCAAAAGCGCATTGATGAGCATGAGTTGCACCAACTGTTTTGGGAATGCACCCTGCGCTGCAACCTCAACTGTCGGCATTGCGGCTCCGACTGCCGAATGCTTTCCGAAAAAGACGATATACCCCTTGAAGACTTTCTCAAGGTGCTTGATGAGGTGCGTGCCCATCAAGACCCAGCGAAGGTAATGGTCATCACCACAGGCGGTGAGCCTACCATGCGCCCCGATTTGGCGCATTGCGGCGAGGAAATCTCGAAACGCGGCTTCGTGTGGGGTATGGTGTGCAACGGTATGTTGCTCTCGGCAGAAAAACTCAACGAATTTGTTGCGGCAGGCTTGAAATCCATCGCGGTCAGCTTTGATGGCTTCGAGGAAGATCACAACTGGATGAGAGGCAATCCTATGAGCTACAAGAATGTGCTGCGCGCTGTGGAGGCCATGAAACAACATCCGAGCCTCACTTGGGATGTCATCACTTGTGTCAACCAACGCACCATCAAGTATTTGCCGCAGTTCCGCGACTTCCTTGTTTCCTTGGGCATCCGCCGCTGGCGTCTGTTCACGGTGTTTCCCTTTGGGCGTGCCGTCAACGAGCCCGACTTCAAACTCAGTAATGAACAATTCGTTGAGATGATGGAGTTCATCAAGACAACACGCTTGCAGGGCAAGATACGCGCCGACTACGGCTGCGACGGCTTCCTCGGCAAGTACGAGGGCGAAGTGCGCAACCATTATTACTCGTGCAGCGCGGGCATCAACATCGCCTCGGTGCTGGCCGATGGCTCTATCTCGGGCTGCCTCAGCATACGCAGCGACTACCATCAAGGCAACATCTACCGCGACAGCTTCTGGAACATTTGGCAAAACAAGTTCCAAGTTTACCGCAACCGAAAATGGATGAAGACCGACCAGTGCGCCGATTGTAAGATGTGGCGTTATTGTCAGGGTAATGGAATGCATCTTCGCGACGGCGACGGCAAACTGCAAATATGCCAATACAATTTGATAATGGGTGGATAATGGAATGGGATAAGGGCAATCGAAACACTGTACCAGAGGGGCCTTGTTTCCCACATCCTGAAGCATAGTGACAATATGAGCAGAATTTACATCGTAGGTTATATGGGCGCAGGCAAAACCACGGCAGCGCGCCGCTTAGCACAACATCTGGGCTGGGAGGTAGCCGACACCGATACGCTTTTTGAAATGAAATATAAGATTTCTGTCTGCGATTTCTTCAACAAATACAACGAAACACTTTACCGTAAATTGGAAGCCGAAGTGTTAAAAGAGACGGAAAACATTGATAATGTGGTGGTTTCCACTGGCGGAGGCACGGCCTGCTATTTCGACAACATGGAATGGATGAACCAACACGGTCTGTCGGTTTTTTTGCACATCAGCGAGAAGGCCGTGGTTGACCGCTTGCTTCTCGCCAAGCGGAAACGCCCTTTGGTTATCGGAAAAAGCGAAGCGGAACTGGCCGAGTTTGTCGCCCAACACTACACCGCACGCCTGCCTTTCTATGAACAGGCAAAAATCACGGTGAAGGCGGAAAACCTCGATATGGACGGCTTGGTGAAAACGATAAAAGAATTGTTGTGATAAATCGTAGAGACATGCCGTGACGTGTCTCTATGATGGTTCATTTATTTGGTAGAGACGCGCCACGGCGCGTCTCTACAATTCAATTTATCCTCTCAACACCAACAGGCACACATTTTCCACATGTTGCGTGTGTGGGAACATATCGACAGGCTGCACGGCCATCACCTTGTAGGCGGCATCAAGCAGTTGCAGGTCGCGGGCTTGCGTAGCGGGGTTGCAGCTGACATAGACGATTTTCTTGGCACGGATTTTCAGCAGCTGTTCCACCACCTTCTCGGCCATGCCCGCGCGTGGTGGGTCGGTGACGATAAGGTCGGGTTGGCCATTCGTTTCGATGAAGTCGTTGGTGAACACCTTTGCCATGTCGCCCGCATAGAACATGCAGTTGGTGATGCCGTTGTTTTCGGCGTTCGCCTTGGCATCATCGATAGCGGCCTCCACATACTCAATACCTACCACTTTTTTCACAAAACGGGCAAAATACTGGGCAATGGTTCCCGTGCCTGTGTAAAGGTCGTACATCAGCTCATCGCCTTGCACTTCGGCGAGGTCGAAGGCGGCGCGATAGAGCCGCTCGGCTTGGTAAACATTGGTTTGGAAGAATGACACGGGACCGATGTGGAACTTCAGGTCGTCAAAATCCGGACGGGGCGAAGCCATCGTTTCGGTGAGATAAGGATTGCCTTTGAGGCATTCAAAAGGCAGGTCGTTGATGATGTCGTTCAGTTTCGGGTTGATGACGAGCAGCAGCGAGACGATTTGAGGAAAGGCCATCTCCAAGGCAGGTATCAGCTCGTGGCGCACCACCTTGTTCTCCTCGCTGATGACGAGGATGACCATGAACTCGCCCTTCGAATTGCAGCGGACGACGAGGTTGCGCATCAGACCTTCGTGAGCGCGAAAATTGTAGTACGAAAGGTTTCTTTCTTTTGTGAAACGCCTGACAAATAGGCGTATATCGTTCGAGGGGTCGGCCTGGAGGTGACATTGCTCAATATCGACGACACGGTCGAAGAGTTGGGGCAGGTGGAAGCCGAGACCTTTGCAGGCTTCTTCGTCATGGGTGCCTATGGGTGCGCCATCAGTGAGCCACTTGCGGTTCGAAAAGGTGTATTCCAGCTTGTTGCGGTAGGCAAATTGCTTCTCGCAACCCAAAATCGGGCGAATCTCGGGGTATTCAATCTTGCCGATACGGTCGAAGTTGTCCTGCACCTGCTTCTGTTTGTAGTTGGTCTGCCACTCGTATGCCATGTGTTGCCACTTGCAGCCTCCGCAAAGGCCGAAATGTTGGCATACTGGATCTACGCGCTTGTCCGAAAGCTTCTTGAAGTTCAAAATCTTGCCTTCAAAAAAGTTTTTTTTCCGCTTATAGACTTCGATATCGACCACATCGCCGGGCACGCCGAAAGGGATGAAGATCACGCGACCTTCGGGCTTGGCCACCGACATGCCTTCCGAGCCTGCATCGACGATGAGGACGTCTCCAATATATTCCGGTTGGGGTTTGGTTTTTACTCTTGCCATTTTCTTTTTTTTGCGATTGGCTATTAGCTGTTAGCCTTAGCTTTTAGCTTGCTTTTGCCTAGCTAATAGCTCATTATTTCAATCATTATCCATAAACAAAGTCCAAGTTCTTTTCGCCTGTTCCTCAAACATCTGCATGCCATTATACACCTTCGCGCCCCAAGTTTTGCCCAATTCCAAGAAAGCCGTCTCTTTCGGGTTGTAAATCAAGTCGATGAGGATATGTTTGTTGCTTAAGGCTTGATAGTGGATGTCGGGGAAATTGTCCACCTGTGGTGCCATGCCCAAAGGCGTTGTATTGATGATTAGGTGGTTTTGTTTTAAGACTTCATCAGTCAATGTGTCATAGGTGTAATCGCCTTTCTCTATACTGCGGCTGACTGTGGAAAAAGGGATACCTTTTTGTTTCAGCACATAGTGCACCGCATTTGAGGCACCGCCCGTGCCCAACACCAAGGCATGGGCAACGGTTTTATCGTTGAGGGCACGGCTGAGCAATTGTTCAAATCCGTAAACGTCTGTGTTAAAGCCTTTCAGCTTGCCTTCAGTGATACGCACCACATTCACGGCTCCAACTTCCTTGGATACAGGGTCCATCTCGTCCAATAGCGGGATGATGGCTTTCTTATAAGGTATCGTTACGTTGAACCCGCAGAGGTCGGGATATTTTCCCATGACTTCTTTGATTTCCTCCACAGTCTTGAGGTCAAAATGCTGATAGAGGCAGTCCAGACCTTCGTGTTGGAATTTTGCATTGAAGTAGAACCTTGATTGCGAGTGTTTTAATGGATGTCCGATGAGTCCGTAGCGTTTCATTGTGTGTATCTTTTAGAGACACGATACTTGTGTCTCAAGTGTTTTTATTTAAACAAATTAATTCCTCCCACAACCCCATACGAGGCAACGAACATGATAATGCCCGCCAATAGCACGCCGCCGATGACGGCCAACACACTCTTTTTGAAATCCATATCCAAGAAACTTGCGGCTAAGGTGCCCGTCCATGCACCTGTTCCGGGAATTGGAATTCCAACGAAGAGCAATAGGGCCACATAAAGTCCTTTCCCCGCTTTGGCTTGCAGCTTTTGGCCGCCTTTCTCGCCTTTTTTCAGGCACCATGTGAAGAACTTGCCGATGAAGCGCTTGTCCTTGCCCCATTCCAGAATGCGGCGTGCGAAGAAGAAGATGAAAGGCACGGGAATCATATTGCCGATGATGGCGACAATAAAGGATGGCAGGGGTTCGAGACCCATGCCAACCGCTATGGGAATGGCACCGCGAAGCTCGACGATGGGAACCATAGAAATCAGGAAGATGTAAAGATAGTCTTTGATACGCATGGATTATGCTTGGTTGGAGGTGTCTGTCCTTTGGTTTTTCTTGTGTTGCTCGATGAGTTCAAGGATTTCGGTGTCGTTGGCGAGCAGTTCTCGGTCATAGTCGAAGAAGTCGGGGTAAACCTCGAAGTCGGCATCAAGGGCTTGGTCTAAGGCCTTCAAACCCTCGTTGCGGCTGCCTTTGACGAAGTAGGCGTAAGCCAAGAGATAGAGTAACGAGGGGTCATTGTCGGTTTGTAGCAGCCCGAAATTGATGGTGTTGATGGCCTCTTCTATTTTGTCTTGTTGTCCGTAGAGGTCGGCGATGTAGTAATAGGCATCGGCATCGTTGGGTGTCTGCTCTTGTATCTTGCGGAGATACTCCATGGCCTTGTCGAATTCCTTGAGCTTCATGTAGTCGGTGGCGATGGAGTAGAGGTGGTCGGGTTCCCAAGGTTCATATTCTATGGCTTTCTCGAAATACTTGACGGCCTTTCGGTTTTGGCCGCGGTCGCTGAATATGTAGCCGAGACCTGCATATCCTGCACCTATCATAGGGTTGATTTCCAGTGCCTTGCTGAAATGCTCCTCGGCAGTTTGAAGGTCATTGAGGCGATAGTAGCAGTCGCCGATGGTGGTATGTATCATTGAGCTTTCCACACCGTTGCGCAGGGCTTCCTCAAGGGTGTCGATGGCTTCCTTGTAGCGTCCCAAGTCGTAATAGATGTCGGCCAAGTGCATGTTGGTCCAGAGGTCTTCGGGATCGATACTGAGTGCGTATTCGTAAGGGTCGACAGACTCCTCATATTGTCCCATCATGCGATACACATCGCCGATGTTGGTCCAGGCTTTGCTGTTGTACGGGTCTTTGTCGACAAGTTCTTGGAAATAGGCGAGGGCATCTTCTTTGCGGCCATCGCTGAGGTAGCAGCAGCGTATCTCGTGGAAAAGGGTGTCCTTGTCGTCGGCTAAGGGCATGGCTTTGTTGTAGAACTCAAGGGCGAGGTCGAACCGTCTCATGTGCTGGTATTCGTATGCGATGGCGTTGTATAGCTCAAATTTCTCATCCTCGTCGAAGTAGGGCAGGGCGTTGAAGTAGTTCTCCAAGGCTTCTTCCGACTTGCCCAAGGCGGCCAAGCATGAACCGAGGGTAAGGAAATAGTCGGGACCGTTGTCATCGTATATGCGCTCCACCTGCTGCATGATGTCGAAGGCGCGTTGGGCATTGTTTTCCAAAAGATATTGACGCGCATACTTGATCTTCAGCATGTTGCTTTCGGGATGTTGAGTCATGGCCAACTCCACGGCCTGCCGCGAGCGTTTCAGCTCGTTGTTTTGGGTGTAGTGGTCGATGATGTACTCGAATTCCTCGCTGTCGAAGTAAACAGAGTCGTGGGCTTTCATCATGTCCTCATAACGCTCGATAGCTGCCTTGCGCTCTTTCTCTTCTTCGAGATAATCCTCAAATTCTTCGTCGTCAAACATAGCTTGTCTCCTAAATCCGCTGCAAAAATAATAAAATCTCTGCAATTCGGGCTTCTTTTGTATCTTTGTGCGTTCAAGAAACTGTTTTCTATGAAAAAAATTTGTTTTCTACTGTTTTTTTTGTTTTTGATTATCAGTATGTTGTCTCAAACGGCGTGGACGGTACAAACTGTTTCCAACACACGTATGAAGAGCAATGACGTCCATGTGAGCGACCCTGATGGTTTTCTGTCCGACAGTGCTGAGATGAACATCAACACGGCTCTTTGTGCCATCCGCGACAAGGCCGATGTTTTCGTCGTAACCTTAGCTAGTATTGGCAATGCCGATCCAAAACTCTTCGCTACCGGACTTTTCAACTACTGGGGCATAGGCGACGTGGAAACCGACAACGGCATACTGCTGCTCTTCGTTGAAGACCAACATGCCTTGGAGTTTGAGACGGGTTATGGCGCTGAGGAAACATTAACCGACGCGAAATGTGCGCATATTTTTAACAATAGCATCGTCCCTTTTTTTAAGGTAGGCGACTACGAAGGCGGACTTTGTGCAGGTGTGGCTCGAATCGTTGACGAGTATGGTGGCGAGATTCCCATCGAACTGGAGACGGCCTTGCCTGGTGACTACGATTACGAGGAATACGACAGCACAACGGATATAGGAACAATAAGTCTTTTGGTTTACGTACTTGTTTTCTTTATACCTTTGATTGCGTTCATTCGTTGGTTGGTTCATATCAAGGACAGAAAAAAGCTGGAGTCACAGAATGAAAGCATGGAGCGATTTGAAGAAAACGGAACAGTTTATATCTCTGACTATAATATCCAATGGTCAGGCTCACCTTGGGAAAGACAGGGGTGCCTGCGTGCCATGACATTTGGGCTATCCATTCTCCTTGTACTGGGGTTTGTCACAGCCGTTGTGTCGGCCAAATTCATCAACAAACTTAGCGAAAGGTCATTGCACACCATTATTGCATCTATCACAATAGTAGTCTATTTTACGCTCATTGCCCTTGTCCAAAACTTGCGTGCATTGCGTGTCGCCAAAGGACTGGCAGAAAACGCCAAGTGTCCCAAGGAAATTTACAAAGCCGCCAATAACAATTTCTTGACTTGTTTCACATGGTTGTTGGCCCCTTGGGTTGGCATTCCTTTCTATTGCATTTTCAAGCGGAAGATTGCACAAAGCAAAGACTATCACTGCCCGACTTGTGGCAGCCAGGCTAAAGAGTGCCATGATTTTCAACTGTCTGATGTCTATGAGCTTGAGAATCGTTTGAAGGCCTTGAAGTTTACTCCCTATCAATGCACGAGCGGGCATGTTTTCGTGGTGCGTGAGAAAGGAGACTTGTACAGTAAGTTCAGTAAATGCAATAGCTGCGGAGCTTATACGATGAAGCATGTTCGAACCAAGGTTTTGGCCAAAGCCGATTACATTAATGACGGTAAAGAATTATTGACCTATGAGTGCCAATATTGTGGCTTTAGTGAGACGAAGAACGTGAAAACACCGAAACTTGTTGCCAGTACTTCAAGTGGAGGGCCCTACAGTTCGGGAGGACGCAGCTATCGCTCATCGGGAGGTTCTTTCGGGGGCGGACGCAGTGGTGGCGGCGGCTATTCCGGGAGATGGTAAAGAAAGAGAAACAATTGAACTACATGAAATCGAAGAAATGGAAAGAAAAGAAGATGCAGTTCAGCAGTGTTAAGGCCCTGCTGAAGGCCGACAGAGAACTGGAGATAGAAACCCATGGCAAGCAAATCAGCATGAGGTCTTCGAGAGTCCACAAATCGAAAAAAGACTATGACAGAAAGAAAAACAAAGTGGACGAGCGTGATTTGGAATAGTTTTTTTCCGTAGCTTTGCAGTCAGAATTTCATAAAATCAAAATACATACGATATGACTATCAACGAATTGGAAAGAATCGCTTCACAGGTGCGCCGCGACATCATCCGCATGGTGCACGGGTGTCAATCGGGCCACCCGGGCGGCTCTTTGGGCGCAACGGACATTGTTACAGCCCTTTATTTCGACCAAATGCAAATCGACCCCGCGTTTTTCCGCATGGACGGCAACGGCGAGGATATGTTTTTCCTCTCCAACGGCCATATCAGCCCGATGTTTTACAGCATTCTGGCTCATCGTGGCTATTTTCCTGTGAGTGAATTGGCTACTTTCCGCCGTCTTGGCACCCGTCTGCAAGGCCATCCCACCACGGCTGAAGGTCTGCCTGGCATCCGTATTGCTTCGGGCTCACTCGGACAAGGTCTCTCTGTCGCTGTCGGCGCGGCACAAGCCAAGAGGCTGAACGGCGACAAGCACCTCGTCTTTGTCCTCATGGGCGACGGCGAGCAGGAGGAAGGCCAAATCTGGGAGGCCGCCATGTATGCCCCTGCCAAAGGCGTCGACAACCTTGTGGCCATCATTGACTATAATAAGAAACAGATCGACGGCTCTACCGACGATGTGCTTCATCTTGGCGACTTGAAGGCAAAATACGAAGCCTTCGGGTGGAATGTCCTCGAGATGAAAGGAAACGATATGCAGGCCGTTGTGAACACCCTGAAATTGGCCCGTGAGAAAGCCTGCCAAGGCAAGCCGCAACTCATTTTGGCGCATACCGAGATGGGTATGGGCGTCGATTTCATGATGGGCACACACAAATGGCATGGCACCCAGCCCAACGATGAACAGGCGGCCAAAGCCTTGTCGCAGCTGAAAGAAACACTTGGTGATTATTGATTATTTAAAACATTGAAAATATGGACTTTACAATACAGAACAATAAAGATACAAGATCGGGATTTGGTGAAGGTTTGCTTGAGGCAGGCCGCCGCAATCCCAAAGTGGTGGCTTTCTGTGCCGACCTCACCCCGTCACTCAAAATGGGCGACTTCGCCAAGGAGTTTCCGAACCGTTTCTTTCAGACGGGTATCGCCGAAGCCAATATGATTAATATGGCGGCAGGCATGGCTTTGAGCGGTTTTGTCCCGTTTACGGGCACTTTTGCTGCCTTCTCCACAGGGCGTGTCTACGACCAGATCCGCCAAAGCGTGGCCTATTCCAACAAGAATGTGAAGATTGCCGCCTCCCATGCTGGCGTGACTCTCGGCGAGGACGGTGCCACGCACCAAATCCTTGAAGATATAGGCCTGATGAAGATGTTGCCCAACATGACGGTTATCGTGCCTTGCGACTTCAACCAGACCAAAAACGCTACCCTCGCCGCCGCCGAATACGATGGTCCCGTGTACCTTCGTTTCGGCCGTCCGAAAGTACCAAACTTCACGCCTGTCGACGAAAAGTTTGCCATCGGCAAAGCCCAAATGCTGCACGAAGGTCGCGATGTGAGCATTTTTGCTTGCGGACATCTGGTTTGGAAAGCCGTGCAAGCCCTCCCGATACTGAAAGAGATGGGTATCAACGCTGAATTGATTAACATACACACCATCAAGCCTTTGGATGTAGAGGCTGTGCTGAATTCGGTGAAGAAGACCCGTTGTGTGGTCACCGCCGAGGAACATCAGCGCAACGGCGGCTTGGGCGACAGCATCGCTCAGGTGTTGGCCTTGAATATGCCCTGCCCGATGGAAATGGTGGCCGTCAATGATGTGTTCGGACAAAGTGGCACGCCTGAGGAACTGCTGAAAGCCTACCACCTCGACACTCCTGACATCGTGGAAGCCGTGAAAAAAGTTATTGAAAGGAAGCAATAAATTTCAATATAGAACGATAAATAAGATAAGGTCAGGAATGGCATTTAACTCGAATGCAATTTTTTGTCCTAGTGGGATTATCCCGATTTGGAATCAATAATTCAACAGATTACCATGAAGAAAATCATTGTTTTACCTCTTATTGCTTTCTTGACGATAGGAATGCTGACGGCGTGCGGGCAAAAGAAAGAAGCAAGTAAACATGAAGAGCCTAAGGCTTTGAATGTCATCTATATGATTGGTGATGGCATGGCCTTGCCGCAGGTCTATGCAGCCATGATAGCCACCCGTGATGAAATGGCCTTTTCCAAGTTTCCCTACATCGGTGTAGTGGACACGCACTCGGCCAGCAACGACATTACCGACTCGGCTGCGGGAGGAACGGCTTTGGCCAGCGACCATAAGACCAAAAATGGTATGGTGGGCATGAACCCCGATACGATTCCGGTGAAAACCCTGTTGGAAGTTTTTGCCGAGCAAGGCAAGGAGACGGGTCTCGTGGTAACAAGTTACATTACCCACGCCACGCCGGCATGCTTTTATGCCAAGGTGCCCCAGCGCAGAAAGTACGAAGATATTGCCATGCAGTTTGCCAAGGCCGAAAACATCAATTTGGCCATCGGTGGCGGTCGCAAGCATTTCAATCAACGTTCCGACAGTCTCAATTTGATTGAAAAGATGGAAAACGAACTGGGTTGGAAAGTTTACGACACCTTGGATAATATTGATGTTGCCTGCAAAAAATATGTTGTTCTGGCCAACGACAATCACATGCCTAAGGCGGCCGAACGCGGCGACTTTTTGTCTCGTGCCGTGAAGGCAGCTTTGAAAACTCTTGATGGTGCCGAAAACGGCTTCTTCCTGATGGTGGAAGGCTCACAAATCGATTTTGCCTGCCATTCCAACGACTCGGCTTGGATGGTTGACGAGATGGTCGACTTCAGCTATGCCGTCCAAGTGGCTTTGAACTATGCAGAGGAACACGGCAACACCTTGGTCGTCGTCACCGCCGATCATGAGACGGGAGGGCTGACCCTGCCCGACAAGCAGGGCAAATACACCAATGTCTCTTTTGCTTATTCAACATGGAGCCACACCTGCCTTCCCGTGATGGTTTACGCCTATGGGCCCGGTGCAGAACGGTTTACGGGTTGGATGCAAAATACGGCCATCAAAGGCAAGATTTTGAATGCCTGCGGCTTAGAGAATATTGGCGATGGCCTCCCCGAAGGAGAGGAAAAGAAAATCAAAGCCGTGAAAGTCAACTATGACTCCAACACACCGGCAGATAAATAAAGCATGACAAATGAAACTGTCCGTTGTTATTGTCAACTATAATGTCGAGTATTTCCTCGAGCAGTGCCTCTACTCGGTGCGCCGCGCCATGCAGGGCATCGAAGGAGAGGTATTTGTTGTTGACAACAACTCCGTTGATGGGTCGTTGAAGATGTTGGCCCAGAAGTTTCCTGAGGTCAAGGTCCTCGCCAATAAGAAGAATGTAGGCTTCAGCCGCGCCAACAACCAAGCAATTCGGGCTTCAGAGGGAGAGTATGTCCTTCTGCTCAATCCGGATACGGTAGTGGAAGACGACACTTTCAGCAAATGCTTGACTTTCATGGACAGCCACCCCGATGCAGGCGGTCTTGGTGTGAAGATGGTGGACGGCAAGGGACAGTTTCTGCCCGAGTCGAAGCGTGGACTGCCTACGCCGGCGACAGCTTTTTACAAGATGTTTGGCTTGTGCAAACTATTCCCACATAGCAAGCGTATTGCACGGTATTACATGGGCCATCTCTCCAACGATGAGACCAACGAAGTGGAGATTCTTGCCGGTGCCTTCATGCTGATGCGCAAGGAGACCTTAGACAAGGTTGGCCTGTTGGACGAAACCTTCTTCATGTATGGGGAAGATGTCGATTTGTCATACCGAATCACGCAGGGCGGCTACCGGAACTACTATTTTCCGGAGACGCGCATTATTCACTATAAAGGTGAGAGCACCAAGAAGACCAGTATCAACTATGTGTTTGTCTTCTACCGTGCTATGGAGATTTTTGCCAAGAAGCATTTTGGACAATCGGGGGCCAAGTCGTTCTCCTTCCTTATTAATATGGCCATCTACATCAAGGCATTCTTCGCTTTGGTGTCGCAGTTTTTCCACAAGGCGGCAATACCATTCTTTGATGCTGTGTTGGGTTATGTCGGTTTGGCGGCCATCAGCTACTTCTGGGGACATGGCATCGTCTACGAGGGTGTGGGTAGCTATCCTGCCTTGCTCTTTGCTGCCGTGCTGCCCGCATATATCTTGATTTGGCTTTTATTTACTTATTTTACAGGGGGCTACGACAAACCTTACAACATGGGGAAGGCTGTGTTGGGCGTGGCTTTCGGTAGTGCCGCAATTTTGGTGCTGTACGCCTTGTTGCCCTTGAGTCTGCGATTTTCGCGAGCCTTGATTCTTTTTGGAATGTTGTGGCTGGCTTTGGAAATGAGCCTCATGCGTTTCATCGGCATTTTGGCCGGCAACGAGAACTTCCGATCGAAACGAACGGAGAAAAAACGTTTCCTTGTCATCGGCAGTCCCGAGGAGTCGCAAAGGGTCAATTCCATCTTGGAGAGCACTTCCATCAAGCCGGACTTCATCGGTTTAGTG
Source organism: Candidatus Limimorpha sp. (assembly GCA_041854745.1). Lineage (GTDB taxonomy): Bacteria > Bacteroidota > Bacteroidia > Bacteroidales > F082 > Limimorpha. Next base: position 13,087 of record JBHACT010000078.1, read on the forward strand.
AGCTCAGATACACAAGGTGAGGCTCCAGAGGGCTTCATAGGCAACCTCTCGCAAGTGCCCGATATTATTGAAATATACGCAATTACGGAAGTCATTTTCTGCTCGAAGGATGTGCCACATCAAGTTATCATCGACAAGATGGTGGACTGGCATGCCAGCAATGTGGACTACAAGATTGCGCCCGAGGACAGTTTGTCCATCATCGGCAGCAACAGTATCAATACTCGAGGCGACCTCTACACTGTCGACATCAAGGCCATTGATACTGTGGCCAACCGCCGCAACAAGCGCCTTTTCGATGTGGTAACGAGCGTGTTCAGCATCATTTTTTGGCTTCCTTTGGCTTTGGTGGTGAAGCAACCTATTCGTTTTTTGAAGAACGCCGCGTTGGTCTTGTTGCGCCGCCGCACATGGGTGGGCTATTGTTCGCCTGCTGACGAGACACAGAAGCTGCCAAAGATCCGTAAGGGCGTTTACAATCCGGCCTCCAATATGGTTAAGGACATCGAAGCCGATGTCCTTAACCAGTTGAATTTGCTTTATGCCCGCGACTACACCGTTTGGAAAGACGCGGAGATTTTCATCAGGTCGTTGACGGCGAAATAATCATGTATGAAAACGAATGTGGGGCTGCCATACTATGGCAGCCCCACATTTTGTTTGACACGATAGGTTTATTCCGCATGTCTATATCCCTGCACCTTATCCCAATCGCCGCGTGTGAAGTCAGGTATCCTCACGGGCATTCCGCCATTGGCCACGGATGCAGCGGTGAGCTCAACGAGGCATGACCATTCGGCGGCATCGTAAACATCTTGGTCGAGAGGCAAACCATGTTGCAGGCAATAAATCAGGCGGTAGTCCATGATGAAGTCCATGCCGCCGTGCCCGCCCACTTCTTTAGCCTTTTCTTCGATTTCTTTCGCGATGGGGTGGAGGTAATCTTTCAAAACCTTGTCGCGTACCTCGGCAGGCACAAAGCCGTGCGGATTGAGGTGCTGGCCATCGGCAAGGAAACCGGCAGGCAGTTTGTCTTGCAAGATTGTGAAGCCTTCTATGGGATATTTGTTGGCAAAACCTTCGGTGCCGGTGAGTTGATACAAACGGTTGTAGGGTCTGTAAGTGTAGACATTATGTTCGATGAGCATGGTCTTGCCTTTCTCAGTCTGGATCATTGTGGTGGTCATGTCGCCGTTGGCGAAGTCATCGACGCCCATCAAGTCCTTGGCTATTTTCTTGCCGTTGTAGGAAGGCGTGCTCATGCAGACCAAGGTCTTCATGCGGTCGCCTCGGTGGATGTTGAAGGCTTGGCAGAGAGGCCCGAGGCCGTGTGTGGGGTACACATCGCCGGCATGGCTTTGGTTGAATTCAAGGCGCCAGTTCTCGTAGTAATCGCGCCAATATGGCTCTAAGTTATGGATGTAGGCGCCCTCGCCGTGGATGAGTTCGCCGAATAAGCCTTGTTGCGCCATGTTGAGGGCGGTCAGCTCAAAAAAGTCGTAGCAGCAATTTTCAAGCATCATGCAATGGCGTTGGGTCTGTTCGGCCACATCGACGAGTTGCCAACATTCCTTGATGGAAGTGGCGGCGGGCACTTCGAGTGCCACATGTTTGCCATGCTGCATGGCGTAGACAGCCATAGGCACATGGGTCTTCCAGTCGGTGCAGATGTAAATGAGGTCGATGTCGTCGCGCTCGCAGAGCTCGCGCCAGCCCTCACGACCCGTGTAGGCTGCGGCCCGTGGCAGGCCTTTGGCTTCCAGAATTTCAGTCTGCACGGCCTCCACACGGTCGGGCTCGATGTCGCATAAAGCCACGACAGTTACGCCGTCGATGTAAGTCATGCGGTCGACGGCACTGGGGCCGCGCATGCCGAGGCCGATGAAGCCGAGGCGGACATTTTCAATCGGGTCGACGGTGAATTGCAGGACACTTTTCTGTCCTTCAATGCGTTGTGGCTCGTCAAAAACGATGGCATTGTCGACAATACGGTAGTTGCCCTTGCGGACTTCGGTTTCCTTTTTCTCGCCACAAGCGGTGGCTATAGACAGCAGAACCAAGCTAAAGATGAAGTGTAATGCTTTCTTTTTCATAGATGGATGATTAATTTGAGGGCAAAATTAGGAATTTGTGATAAAAAACACCTATCTTCGCCAAAATTTTTCATCTCATGAAAGAGCTTTTCTCCATCGCGGGTCGTTTCATCGACCAGAAAACCATAGAAGACATTCAGCCATTGGGCAAGGGACTCATCAACGACACCTATAAGATTATGGTGAAGGGTGAGACCCATCCGAAATATGTCCTCCAACGCATCAATAATGCGGTGTTTAGGGATGTTGATATGCTTCAAAACAACATTGAAACCGTTACGAATCACATTCGACAAAAATATGAAAATCAAGGTATTACAAATCTTAATCGTCGTGTGTTGCATTTCCTGAAGGCCGACACGGGTAAGACCTATGCCGTTGAGGAGGGTCGGTATTGGCGCGTGATGGACTTCATCGCTGACAGCTATACCTTCGAAGCAGTTACGCCGGAATACGCCTATTACGCGGGCCGTTCCTTCGGCGACTTCGAGTCGATGTTGACAGACTTGAAGACACCGATAGGAGAGATAATCCCTGATTTTCACAACATTGAGTTCCGCTTGAAGCAAATGGAGGCTGCCGTTGCTGAGGACAAGGCAGGACAGATGAGGGAGGTAGAGGTGCAGGAATTTGTGGCAAAGATTAGGGCTGTGGCCGAACGCATGTGCTTGGGCGAGCGGCTTTATCGTGAAGGAAAGTTGCCGAAGCGTGTCTGCCATTGCGACACGAAGGTCAACAATATGCTCTTCGACAAAGATGGCAAAGTGCTCTGTGTCATCGACTTGGATACTGTCATGCCGAGTTTTGTATTCTCCGATTTTGGCGACTTCCTGCGCTCGGCGGCCAATACAGGAGCCGAAGATGACCCTAATTTGGACAACATCCATTTCAACATGGAGATTTTCAATGCCTTCGCGAAAGGTTATCTGGAAGGTACAAAGTCTTTCCTGCTGCCTGTTGAGAAGGAAAATCTGCCTTACGCGGCCACTTTGTTTCCCTATATGCAAGCCGTGCGCTTCCTCACGGATTACATCAATGGCAACACTTATTATAAAATAAGGTATGCCGAACACAATTTAATTCGCACGCGGGCGCAGTGGAAACTGTTCGAGGAGGTGGAGGCGCACATGGATGAAATGAAACGATCGTTGGCCTTGTAGAGACGCGATTCATCGCGTCTTTGCGGGATTAACGGTATTTATTAGACGCGATGAATCGCGTCTCTACAAAATTAATGGTATTTGTTTTGCCCTTATTTTCTTGGCAATGATGTGTTTATCCTTGTCCAAGACATAGATTAACGGGGTGGCTTCCACATAATAGGAATTGATGGGATTCTCCCCGATGTAGTCGTTGCCATTCAGTATCAACCAGCGTTCTGATGGGCTTTCAGATTGTTTGTGAGAAGAATAGTAATCCCAACCATCATTGATATCGATGGCAAGTACTGTGATTTGAGCATTCTTCGAACAAATGGAGTCCAAAACCCATATTTCTTCTTGGCAAAGGTCACAATCATGGTCAAAGAAAAACAGGATTGTATATTCACTATCGAGGTTGTAAAGATTAATGCTTCTACCCAAACCATTTAGGATGAAATGGGGCGCTGGTGCGAACAACGCCAATCTTCTTACTTTTTCAGCATGCTCTCGTATGAAAAATAGATTAAGGTCGTCTTTCAAATCCATTTGAGAGAAGTATTCATCATAGAGCCAGACAAAAACTTGGTCTTGGTTCATGTATTCGGGATGGTGGTATTTCTCCAAGAGGTGCCAGAGGATGAAATCGCGGAGGTCGGTGTTGAAACTTGTTCTTTCAATCAAACGATTGATTTCCAGAGTAATGGAGTCGGGTAGAGGAGCGACCAATTTGTCGAAATAGAAATCAAGTTGCGAGGCCAAGACAGGATTCTCGTCCGTAGGGCCGTCGAAAGCCTCAATCCCATTCCAGAAATGAGCATTTTGAGTCAAACCGAGCTTTGAAATGAGCAAGAGAAGAAAGATGAACCATTTCCGTTTCATGGCGCAAAAATAAAAACAATTCCTTATATTTGCGGCGAAAACAAAATCTGTGCCTTATGAAAAGATTGGTTTTGCTTTGTTTTCTGTGTCTTGTTTTAACAGAAACCCTATCAGCCCAAGAGGTTGTCCGCATTGCTTTTTGGAATGTTGAGAACTTCTTTGACCCTTTTGTGGACAGCACCAAGACCTACAATGCTTTCACTGAGGACGGGGCACAGCATTGGACGAAGAGCCGTTTCTACAAAAAGCGCAACAATATCTACAAGGCCATTTTAGCCATGTCGGAGAACCGTCCCCTTGGCATTCTCGGCATGTGCGAGGTGGAGAACGAATATGTGCTGCGTGCCATTTTTGAGCAAACGCCGCTGAAGAAGCACCACTACCGTTGGGTGCATTACGAAGGCCCTGACAGGCGCGGCATTGATCCGGCCATCGTGTATTCCTTGGACCATTTCCAACTGGTGGAGAGTGCCGTTTTCCCTTATTACAATCCCGAGGATACGGCCTATCATTCCAGAGATATTCTGTATGCAAAATTCATTGACAAACATGACGACACCCTTCATGTTTTCGTCAATCACTGGCCCTCAAGATACAGCGGCGAGTTGGAGACGGTGGGCTCGCGCTCGTGTTCGGCTTCGATTTTGCGTGCCAAGGTCGACTCCATCATAGCGGCGGCCCCCGAAGGCTACCAACCTAAAGTCATCATAATGGGCGATTTGAACGACAGTCCTACCGACCCGAGTGTTTACGATGTCTTAAAAGCAAGACATCCTTCCGAGATGGAGGAGGGCTGTCTCATCAATTTGTTCGGGAAGAATGCGGGGTTGGGCTTTGAAGGCACTCTAAAACACCAAGCCGATTGGCAAATATTCGACCAGATTATCGTTACGCCTAATGTGATGGAGGAGGGTGAAGGACTTCGTTATTTAGAGGGTAGTGCACGCATTTTCCATGCAGACTTCATGCTGGAGGACGATGAGGCCTACCACGGCAAGAAATTGTTCCGAACCTACATCGGGCCGCGCTATGTAGGGGGCTTCAGCGACCACCTGCCGGTGTATATTGATTTGATACGTTAGTCTTTCATGCTCTGCCGCGCATAAGGCACCAAGTCTTGCGAGGCAAACTCACCCCTCAAAAATTTGAAATAACCTGCCACAGCGACCATGGCGGCGTTGTCGGTCGAATAGCTCAAGCGTGGTATGAAGACTTTCCAGCGGTATTTTTCGCCGAGGCGAAGCATGGCATCGTGCAAGCCGCTGTTGGCGCTCACGCCTCCGGCAATGGCCACTGTTTTTATGCCCGTCTGCTTGCTGGCCTTCACCAATTTGTTCATCAGGATGTCAATGATGGTCTTTTGCACTGAGGCGCAAAGGTCTTCTTTGTTCTCTTCAATGAAGTTCGGGTTGAGTTTCAGGTTGTCGCGGACAGTATATAGAATGCTGGTTTTCAATCCGCTAAAGCTGTAGTCCAAATCGGGAATTTTGGGCTTGGCAAAGGTGAAGGCCTCAGGATTGCCTAATTTGGCCAGCTTGTCGATGACTGGGCCACCGGGGTAGGGCAGGCCGAGGATTTTGGCCGTCTTGTCGAAGGCCTCGCCTGCCGCGTCGTCAATGGTCTTGCCGATGACCTCCATATCGAAATAGTCTTTCACCACCACGATTTGGGTGTGGCCGCCCGAGACGGTGAGGCACAAAAACGGGAAGTCAGGCACCTTCGTGTGGTTTTCGTCAGTGGCAAAATGCACCAGAACATGTGCGTTCATGTGGTCGATTTCTACCATAGGGATACTCAAAGCCTGCGCAAAAGCCTTTGCAAATGAGGCTCCTACGAGCAACGAACCTAAAAGTCCTGGGCCCCGCGTAAAAGCGATGGCGGATAATTGATTTTTTTCTATTTTTGCAGTCTTCAAGGCCGTGTCGATGACGGGGATGATATTTTGCTGGTGAGCACGTGATGCGAGTTCGGGAACCACACCGCCGTATTGCTCGTGAACCTTCTGACCGGCAATGACATTGGAGAGCACGCGCGTGCCTTGAAGCACTGCGGCAGAGGTGTCGTCGCACGAAGATTCGATGCCTAAAATGTATTCGTTCATGGGTCTTAATTTGAAGGGTCAAAATTATTAAAAAAAAGATTATCCATAGCATTTTAATTGTGATTATGGTGGTGCTCGGTATCGTCACTAGCCTTTTTATTGCCATTCAAGATCCTGTTTTCCAGAAGTTTGCGGCTCGATTTGCCAGTGGATACCTCTCCGAAAAAACTGGAAGCGACATCAAAGTGGGGCGCTTGTTGATTACTCCAGATTTTAGTGTCTATTTGGATGATGTAATCGTCAAAGATTTGAATGACAATGAGTTGGCAAATGTTGGATCGCTACATGCCAAATTGGCCTTCCGCGATGCCTTGAATGGTACCATCCATCTTGAGAAGGTTGCATTGAACGATGTAAAGGCGAATTTGGTCCAATATGAGGGCGAAGACAAGTTCAATTTCGCTTTTCTTGTGGAAGCCTTTAAGACGGACACCTTTGAAAAGCCGGAAAGAGAACCGGTTTGCATCATCGTGGATCAGATAAAGGTGGAGAATTTGGATTTTGTGTTTTGGAACCAAAACAAGGCTCAGCCGGAGAAAACGGCATGTCATCTGATGGATTATGCTCATCTGGCATTTGAGGGTGTCAATTTCAAGGCGCGGGATTTCTGTATGTTGGGTGATTCAATCCATGCCAAGGTTGATGCCCTTAGCGGAAAGGAAATCTGTGGGTTGGATGTGAAGCACCTTGAGACCGAAGCTGTGGCATGCTCGCAAGGCATTTTTCTCGACCGTTTAATAGCGGAGCTGAACGACACCCGCATTGACGCCGATGTGCACATGCTGTACAACGATTACACCGCTTTTAGCAGTTTTGTTGACTCGGTCGTTTTCGATGCTACGATACGCCCCACTGACATCATGCTCTCCGACATCGGCGTGTTCGCCGAAATCATGTACAAAATGCCTGACAGATTTCTCTTTGAGGGGCATTTTACCGGAGCGATTGAGCATTTCAGCGTCGATGAGCTTAAGGCTGAGTTCGGTAGATCGACTGTTATTGAGGGCAGCTTGAGCATGCATCCCTTGGATTTTTTTGATGGAGCGCATGAGTTGAACATCAAACGGTTGCAATTTACGTATGACGACTTAACGAATTTCTATATCCCCACGTCGACCAAAACGATACCGATGCCCGAGTCGCTGCGCCCCATGAAAATGGGTAAGGCTACATTGAATTTCAAGGGTTCGTACAATAATTTCGTTTCTGAGATACATCTCGTTTCAGGTATCGGCTATGTCGACCTTGATGTGTCGTTACAGAAGACAAAGGAGGATGATAACATATTCACAGGCCGTATCGATGCAGAAGGCATTAATGCGGGCTTGATTGCCAACGCTCAGAAATACATTGGAAGCCTTGACCTCAATGCCGATTTCGTAGCCCGATTCCCGAAGAAAGGCAATGTTGAATTGACCATGAAAGGGAATGCCTACAATGCCGAAGTGCTTGGCCATTGCATTAATGAGATTGTGCTCAACGGAGATTTGAAGGAGAACCGATTTAATGGTGCCGTTACTGTTGACGACAAGGTGCTTGACCTTGACTTCAACGGACTGATCGACTTCAACAACAAGAAATATCCCGTGGCTGACTTTGAGGCGGTCGTCGGCCACGCCGACTTGAGGGCCTTGAAATTGATGAAAGACGACTCCATTTCAGAGATCAGCACGCGCATCGTTGTCAACATGAGAGGTTTCGACATCGATATGCTTGAAGGCGAACTCCACTTGGAAAACACTGTTTATCGCGATGGTCGCGGCAGTTATCACATGGATTTTTTTGATGGCTCCATCCATAACGACAACCTCATGCAACGCCGCATTAACCTTACTTGCGACTTCTTCAACTTCGAAATGGCAGGTCAGATGAATTTCGCCAGCCTCGTCCCCGTATTATATGAATATGGTAACTCGTTTGTCCGTTTCCCGTTGTTTGAAAAGGACAAGGAGGCATTTGAGAAATATGCGCTCACCCACGATGTTGACCAAGATTTCATCGTCAGCCTTGTGCTGAAAGACACAAGAACGCTGAGCCGTCTCTTCATGCCCGATTTGACAATTGCCAAGAATAGTTCAGTCAACGGCACATTCACCTCGCGATCGCGGCAGCTCAACCTGACTGCCAGAACCAAAGGTATTGAGTTTGGTAAGATGAGCATTGACAATTTGGAAATCAGAAACTTCAACAGCCGTGAGGCTTGCTTCGGTTCTCTTTCGATCGGTCACCTTGACTGGACCAACATCACGGAAACCGACACTTTGTTCGTAGGTATTGACAACCTGTCGCTTTTCACCAAGATGGCCAACGACACCATTGCCTCACGCATTATGTGGGATAATAATGATGATAACGATCGCAACAAGGCCTTGATTGAGACTTCTTTCCATCTCCACGAAACAGGCGGCATCTTCAATATCGGTAATGCGAACATCATCATCAACGATTCGCTGTGGAATGTGTCGCCTGATAATTTCATAGAATATTCGGAGAATCGGGTCAATATCTCCAATTTGATGTTCAGCCATAATCAACAATCGTTGTGTTTGGATGGATATGTGCCTATGAATGAAGGTGATACGATTTCAGTGCGATTGCACAAGTTTGATATTTCCAATTTCGATGTCCTTACCCAAGCCCTGAACTTCGATGCCGATGGCTTCGTCACGGGAAATGCTTTGGTCAGCAGCTTGAAGTCCAATCCCATGATCTTGGCCGACCTCAAGATTGAGCGGCTGGGGATGGATGGCGAATTGATTGGCGATGTTGGGATTGAAAGCTCGTGGGACAACGAAGATAAGTCTGTCGACTTGAAAGCGAACATCTTCAATAACGAAAAGCAGGCATTGCATGTGTTTGGCTCTTATTACACGGAAAAAGACAAAGACAACCTTGACTTTACCGCTGTTTTGGACTCTTTGCGACTGGCGATACTCAACCCAGTGTTGAATGGTTTCGTGTCGCGATTACAGGGCTATGGCAACGGCACTATTGGCATTAAAGGTTCGATACAACAACCCGACATCCACGGCAAAATCAGCCTCACAGACGGTGGGTGCAAAATCGGCTATCTGAACACCTTCTTTTCCTTCAGCCCTACGATTGTGGTCGACAATAAGACCATAACGCTTGAAAACATGGAGTTGATTGACACATTGGGCAACAAGGCTCGGGTGGAAGGCCAAATCAGGCACAACAGGTTTAAGGATTTTTACCTTGACTTGAAGCTCCATCCCAGAAATTTCTTGGCTATGGCCACCACCAGCAAGGACAACGACACCTTCTACGGTACGGCCGTTGCCAATGGTCTGATCACCATCAAAGGACCCGTTAACGACATCTATCTTGGTATCAAAGCACGAACTCAAGATGGTACCGCCCTCACCATTCCGCTCAACAGGACTTCAACGGTGCAGGACAATGATTTCATCGTTTTCGTTACTCCAGTGGCCGACACCACCGAAGCGTTGTCCGAGGAAAAAACAGTGAAGAAAAAACAGAATTTCACCATCGACCTCGACATTGATGCCACCGACCTTGCGAAGCTGAAGATCATGCTGCCGGGCGATGTCGGCACCATCGAAGCCAGCGGTGACGGCAATGTGAAACTGAGAACTTCTACTACCGAGGCTCTCTCGATGTACGGTAAATACACCATATCCACAGGCCGTTTCCAACTCACCTTGATGAACCTCGTGTCGCGTAACTTCTCCTTGAAGAAAGGCGGCTACATTTCTTGGACGGGAAATCCCATCGATGGCCGTATCAATGCCACCGGTGTGTATTCCGTTAAGGCTTCGTTGGCCGATTTGGGCATTCAGGTAGACTCGACCTCTCCGGGCAGCGGCACTGTCAATGTCGAATGCCTCATCCATCTGAAAGAAGCCCTGCTCAACCCGAGCATTTCTTTCGGAATGAGATTGCCCAATGCCAGCGAAGATGTCATACAAACCGTCTTTTCGGTCATTGACACGACCAACCAAACCGTGATGACTGACCATGCCCTTTCCTTGGTGGTGTTAGGCAAGTTTGCCAATGCGGGCGGCTTGGCAGGTGCCTCGCAGACGATGAATCTTTCCAATCTGTTGTCCACCAACTTGCAGTTCGGTATCACCAAAAACATGAATGTTGGCGTGAGCTATCATTCTGGTAATATCGACTCATACGATGAATATCAGGTGGCTTTGCGTACTGAGCTTTTCGAAAATCGTCTGACCGTAGAGACCAATGTGGGTGTGTTGCAGAATAACAACCAAAATGCAGGCAACGCCTCAAACATCGTGGGCGAATTCGACTTGTATTACAAACTGAGCAAGGATGGACGGTTGCAGGCGCATTTCTACAACCACTCCAACTACAACTCTAACCTCAGCAACTTTGCCATCGACCGACGAGCACCTTATACGCAAGGATTGGGCTTGACCTACAGCAAGTCGTTCCCCACTTTCCGCGATTTGTTCAGGAAGAAAAGCAAACAGGCAAATCGGCCTTTCATCGCGAGGCCCAGAAATAGGGAGAACAACTGATTATCATGAATAAAGCCGACAATTTCAAAGTCTTCCAAGCTTCTGCCGGCGCGGGAAAGACCTTCACGCTCATCAAGGAATACCTGAAACTTTGTCTTGGGAACAAAGGCACAGTAGCCAATTTCAAGAGCATTCTCGCCATCACCTTCACCAATGCGGCAGCCAACGATATGAAAGCCAAAATTGTGAAGACACTTCGGGAAATTATCGACAGCAAGGAGGTTGGCAACGGGTCGATGGAAGCCCTACTGATGGAAGAATTGGGCATCAGCGATGCTGAACTGAAAAACAACGCGCAAAGCCTGATGACACTCATCATGCACGACTACAGCAACTTCTGCGTGAGTACCATTGATGCCTTCGTGCAAAAGCTTTCGCGAAGTTTCGCCTACGATTTGGGCCTGCCCGGTCAATACTCGGTCAGTATCGACACCGATGAGGTGGCTGAGACGATTACTGAGAACTTGGGCTTGAGGATTAGTGATGAAAACGATTTTCTTACGCGCCTGCTTGTCGACTTCAGCAACAACCAGTTCGACAACCAACGCTCAACGGCCATCGAAAGCCAGCTCTCTGAGTTCATTGCCAAACTGATGACCGAAAGGGCTTACCGAAAGGATGAAAACAACAACATCAAGGATGATACTCAATATAGGCAAACGCTTGATTTCCTGAACGGTAAATTGCGAGACTTTGAGCAAGGTTTGCAAAAACATTTGGCTGATTTTGAACGCATTGTGGGGCAGTTCAACCTCAGGGACGAGCATTATTCCTACGGAAAAAACGGCTTCGTTTCCTATGTCAGGAAGCTTTTGGCAAAGGCATACGAACAGCCCAGCACCCGATTCAATGGCGTGCTTGAGAAAGGGAATTGCTTATCGAAAGAGGCTGAGAAACAGTTGGGTAAAGGTCAGGTTGAAGCCATCAATGCCGCTTTGCTTCCCGTGCTTCAAGCCCTGAAAGATGAAGTTGAGAAGGGGCTGGGCGTGTTCTTGTTTTACAAGTCACAACGCGACCTGCTCTATCTCTATGCTCTCCGCGTGCAGATTCGGGATGAGTTTGCCAAATTGGCCGAGGAGGAGGAAGTGGTGCATATCTCGGAGTTCAACAAGCTCCTCAACACGGTGATGGGCGACTTTTCGGTTCCTTTCGTGTATGAGCGCATTGGCGAGCATTTTAAGCATGTATTTGTGGATGAGTTTCAAGACACATCGGTGTTGCAATGGCAGAACCTTTTGCCGCTGATTGACAATGGTTTGTCGGCGGGTCAGATGAGCATGGTAGTGGGCGACGGCAAGCAGTCCATCTACCGTTTCCGCAGCGGCGAGGTGGAACAGATTGTGAACTTGCCTGACATTTATGCCTTGCCTAATGACGAACGCGAGACGGCATTCCGACTGTTTGAACAAAATCTGAGGAACAATTTTGCTTTCAAGAACTTAGACACCAACTACCGCTCGTTTTCCCAAGTGGTCAAATTCAATAATGCTTTCTTCAATTCGGTATATGAAGAACTTTCGCCCGATTTGCAAAAGGTGTATGTGGCGGAGAAACCCGGCACTGATGAGGGTGTTGACATTGTTCAAAAGATTGACAAATCCGATGAAGGTTTGGTTCAGGTTGAACTCTATGATACTGAAAGCCAACCTGATTATTGCTTTGAGAGAGTGAGGGACATCATCCGCGAACTCATCGAGAAAAAAGGCTACCAATATTCCGACATTGTCTTGCTTACCCGCAAGTCGGATTATGGCTCAAAGATGGCCAACTATCTGAATGACAGCGGAATCCCGGTAATCTCACAAGACTCCATTTTACTCAAATCGTCCGACAAGGTGCAGCTGATGGTGAGCACTTTGCGTTTTATGATTTATGGCGACAATGAAACGAATGTTGCCAATATGCTGTACTATTGGAAACTGACACAAGAGCCTGATTTTGAGGGTGATGTCAGTCAAGTTTTCGTTGATGTGAAAGCGATTGCAATAGGTGGGAAGGCGATTGAACCCGTGATGGGCATGGGAGAGTCGGGCATGTTGCAAGACACACTTTCTAAGGCGACCTGTCTCTATGACCTCTGTGCCAACCTGTTGCGTATCTTCCATTTCGATACCATTCGCGATGCTTTTTTGAACTATTTCATGGAAGAGGTCTTCAAGTGGCAATCGGCAACGAATGAAGGCATTGCAGACTTTCTCAAGTTTTGGGATAAGAAACAGCATAAGCTTTCCGTGATGTCAGTGAGCGGCAATGCGGTGAAAATCATGACGATACACAAGTCGAAGGGTTTGGAGTTTCCTGTGGTCATCTATCCCGAGGCCATCATCGACTTGGATGAAAAACTGAACGCGAGCAAGGTGGCTGAGGAATGGCTATGTCCTGAAGAACTGGGCTTTACTGCCATACCCCATCTGGAGAAGGTGCTGTTCAAGATGGACAAGAACGCGGCAAATATGGGTGGTTTGGCCCTACAGAAGGTTGAAAAGGAAAAGGAAAGCAACCGATTGGACAACCTCAACTTGTTGTATGTCGCTTTCACCCGTGCCGTGCAGCGACTTTATGTCATCGCTAAGCAGGGCAAGGCTGACAAACCCAATATTATCCGCGAATTTCTCAGCGGAAAGGAGGATTGTAAGGTGGCTAACGAGGCGGCAAAAGAAGCCCTAATATACCGTTTTGGCAACCCCGATTTCAGTAACCCCAAGGAAAAGGCTGTGGAAGAAGAGGAATTTGCAATGACGGATTCGGTTTCTACGGATTGGTTCCAAAAAGTCGGCGTTGACCCCGATCCGACATCGCTTTGGCGCACAAAGAACGAACGCTTACAACCTCGCGAATGGGGCGAACTGGTGCATCAGGTACTGTCGAAAATCCGAACGACCGATGAGTTGGAGACCGTGCTGTTGTCAAATCTCTCTGGAGGCACACTCGACCAAGAGGCTGCTGATACGATTCGTGACAAGTTTATTCAGATGGCTTCCCATCCGTTGATTGGGGACGCTTTTGATTTGGCAGCCAAGGTGAAAACAGAATGTGAAATCCTTTACCAAGGCAAAGTCTGTCGCCTCGACCGCTATGCCGAACTGCCCGATGTGATTTATCTGATTGATTACAAGACGGGTAAAAAAGATGAGTCCCATCGAAACCAAGTGCAAACCTATGCCAATGCTTTGAAGGAAATGACCGACAAGGAGATTCGGGCGTATTTGGTTTACTTGTTGGAGGATGGTATTGAAGTGCTTACTACAGGATCATCTTGACAAAATCATTAAGCGTTATTGCTTCAATAGAACTTTCAGTATTTGAGAAATCGTTGATGTTGATGGTTATTAAATAGTTGCATTGATTTCTTATGGCACACTGGAGCTGAAAACTATCTTCAATGTCTGAAAAACTGGTGTCTTTAGCACCTGATAGCAGATCTGTATGTTCCATGTTTCCAATGTGAACAAGTTGCAGCAAGCTAAGGATAATCTTGCGGACTTGCTCGGTGAGTTCTGGGCGATGGATACCTTTGTGCTTTAGCATTTGTTCAGAAAGGTAAGCCAATGTGTAGAAAGTGGCCGATGAAGTAAAAGCTTCGATCTTCTTGCTCTTAATGGCTTGAAAAATGCGTTGAACAGATGCAAATTGTTCTCTTTCAAAGATGTATTCAACAAAAATATTGATATCGAGGAAAACTTTCATAGAAAGACACCGTGTTTTTCTTGTAAATACTCGTTTTTCAGTTCCTCGAAATCAGGTAATCCTTCATGGATACTTTTCAAGAACTGCAATCCAAACATGGGGTCAATATCAGACTCTTGACCTTTGTTTTCTTTTGCTTGCAACTGTTCCAATTGCCTTTGCAAAAAGCGTATTATCCATAATGTATCCGACTTGTTGAGCTGGGATAATTCAGGGATGATACCACTTTCTCTGAGCTTGGTGCTTGAGCCATAGTACAATGAAGCGGAAGGTTCAGCGGCCATGTTGGCAGGATTATCGTTTTCTTCGTGTCCCATTCTTGGCTGTATATTGTTCGGGTGCAAAAATAGAAATAAAATTGGAATTTATCTTGATTCGTTCTATCTAATATTGTAAAAAACTGTATTTCTGCATTTATTCAAAACCATTGAATTGTTATGAAATTTACATTAAATGAGTGTCTTAATGACATGAACTCAAAAGCAAACAGCCCCCGAATTTCGGGGGCTGTCGATGCTAAATTCTGAATATTACATCCAAAATCACTTCGCTCTTTCTTCTGCGATAGCGGCTTGTGCTGCGGCCAAGCGTGCTACGGGCACGCGGAAAGGCGAGCAGCTGACATAGGTCATGCCGGCTTTATAGAAGAACTTCACGGATTCAGGGTCGCCGCCGTGTTCACCGCAAACGCCGCACTTCAGGTTGGTGCGTTGGCTGCGTCCACGCTCAATACCCAACTTGACAAGCTGTCCGACACCTTCTTGGTCGAGGGTGTTGAACGGGTCGGCAGGGATGATCTTCTCCTCAATATAGTCCTTCACAATGGCGTTGACATCGTCGCGGCTGAATCCGAAGGTCATCTGGGTGAGGTCGTTGGTACCGAAGCTGAAGAACTCGGCCACACCTGCGATTTGGTCGGCCACGAGGGTGGCTCTCGGAATCTCAATCATCGTACCATAGAGGTAGTTGATTTGTACGCCGAATTTGGCTTCCACTTCCTTCTTCACGCGGTTGGCGATAGCCTTCTGGTGTTCAAGTTCCTTGACATTGATGGTCAGCGGCACCATGATTTCCAAATGCGGGTCGAAGCCTTCCTTCGTCAGTTCGGCGGTGGCTTGGAACAATGCGCGGAACTGTGTCTCGGTGATTTCGGGATAAACGATACCGAGACGGACACCACGCAAGCCCATCATTGGGTTCACTTCGTTGAGGGCGTCGATACGCTCCTTGATTTCCTCGAAGCTGATACCGCGCTCTTTGGCGAGGGCGCGCTGCTTTTCTTCGGTATGAGGAACGAACTCATGCAAGGGCGGGTCCATCAAGCGGAAGGTCAGCGGCTTGCCGTTCATAACCTTCAGCGTGCCTTTGGCAGCATTCTTGATATAAGGCTCGAGTTCGGCCAAGGCAGCCACGCGCTCTTCGGTGGTGTTGGCCAAAATCATGTTACGCAGCTTGGCCAGCGGCTCTTCGCTATTCTTGCCGTAGAACATGTGTTCGATACGGAACAGACCGATACCTTCGGCACCGAAATTGATGGCGTTCTGGGCATCTTCCGGATTGTCGGCGTTGGTGCGGACACCCATCTTGCGGTATTTGTCAACGAGTTTCATGAACTGCTGGAAGAGCGGGTTCTCGGTGGCATTGATCATGGCGATGGCACCGTCATAGACCCAGCCTTTGGAGCCGTTCAAGCTGATGATGTCGCCTTCCTTGTATTGCTTTTCACCGATTTTCACGATACCTTTTTCAAGGTCGATTTTCACGGCGTCGCAGCCCACGATACAGCACTTACCCCAGCCACGGGCCACGAGGGCGGCGTGTGAGGTCATACCGCCACGGGCGGTCAGGATGCCGTCGGCAGCACGCATGCCTTCCACATCTTCGGGGTTGGTTTCCTCACGAACGAGGATGTTGTCCATCTTGGCGGCACGGTATTCTTTGGCCTTCTCGCTGGTGAGGGCAATACGACCGACAGCGCCACCGGGACCTGCGGGCAGACCTTTGGCGATAACGGTACGCTTGCTCTCGTCGGCGGCATCGAGGATGGGGTGGAGCAGCTCATCGAGTTGCTCAGGAGAAAGGCGCATGATGACTTCCTTTTCATCGATGAGACCTTCCTTCAGCATGTCGAGGGCCATGGTCAGAGCAGCAACGCCGGTGCGTTTGCCGACACGGCATTGCAGCATGTAGAGCTTGCCGTCTTGGATGGTGAACTCGATGTCGAGCATGTCGTGGTAGTTCTTTTCCAATATGTTGCGGACTTCGCAAAGTTCCTTATAGGTTTCGGGCATCAGCTCTTGCATGGAGTGCATGTGCTTGTTCTGCTCGTTCTTGGTGTCGTCGTTCAGCGGGTTGGGGGTACGGATACCAGCCACCACATCTTCGCCTTGGGCATTGACTAACCATTCGCCGTAGAACTGGTTGTCGCCGGTGGCGGGGTTACGGGTGAATGCTACGCCGGTAGCAGAGCCGTCGCCCATGTTGCCGAACACCATAGTCTGCACGTTGACGGCAGTGCCCCAGTCGTCCGGAATGCCTTCAATACGGCGGTAGGAAATGGCTTTCTTGCCGTTCCAGCTCTTGAACACGGCCTTGATACCGCCTTCAAGTTGTGCCTCGGCATCGTCGGGGAACTCGGTGCCCAACACTTCCTTGATTCTTGTCTTGAAGTTCTCGGCCAACTGTTGAAGCTCTTCAGCTGTGATGTCGGTGTCCGACTTGTAGCCTTTGGTTTCTTTGAAGGCGTCGAGCATGTCGTCTAACTGCTTGCGGATGCTCTTTCCGTCGGAGGGTTCAATGCCTTCGGCTTTTTCCATCACCACGTCGGCATACATCATGATCAGACGGCGGTAGGAGTCATACACGAAACGCGGGTTGTTGGTCTTTTTGATCAGGCCGGGGAGGGTCTTCGAGCATAAACCGATGTTCAAAACGGTGTCCATCATGCCGGGCATCGACTTGCGCGCACCCGAGCGGCAGCTTACCAAAAGCGGGTTGTCGGGGTCGCCGTACTTCATGCCCATCAGCTTTTCCATGTTGGAAAGGCCTTCCTTCACTTGGTCCATCAAACCAGCGGGGAGTTGGCAATTGTTGGCATAGTAGTCGGTGCAACCTTTAGTCGTAATGGTCAGGCCGGCGGGAACGGGCAGGCCCAACAGACACATTTCTGCCAAGTTGGCGCCTTTACCGCCCAACTCGTTCTTCATCGAAGCATTACCTTCAGCGGTCTTTTCGCCAAAGGTGTAAACATACTTTGTCATGTTACTTGTTGTTTATTAGTGATTTAACTTAAATTCTATGGTATGAAAAATGAAATTGCAAAGATAAGGATTTATGGGGAATAAACATATTGTTAAAAGAATATTTTTTGGAATACGCCAAAGAGTTCGCTATCTACGCAAGTAAAAAAAATACCAACTCTCCATGTTTAATAGCGTTTAATATTGTAAATCAAATCATTATAGACTTGGTTCGTTGCATAGAAAAAGTCATGTTGGCAGCAATGAAATAGGGGATGGTGCGAAGCACCTTAATTGAGGCTTGTTTCTGAGAAGAAAAATCGTCCAAAACAGCGAAAGTCGTCCAGAAAAGTGTATCTTTGCCACGAAAAGTCGCCCCGAAAAATGTGTTGATTAGCAAAAAAGTCGCCCGAAAAAATGGTAAATCACTGATAATCAGTAATAAAAAAATAACTTTGTCATGTATAAGAGAAAGATAGAAACGACCCTACTGCAATGGAAAGCTAAAAATGTGCATAAACCTTTGATTATTAAGGGTTGTAGACAATGCGGAAAGACGAGTTCTGTTTTGGATTTTGCCCGAAAGAACTATTCGCATGTGGTTTATCTTGATTTCCATGAACATAGAGAATACAAGGCCTTTTTTGCGGGCGCACTTGATGTGGATACCTTGACACTCAATATTTCGGTAGGCATCCCTGATGCGAGGTTTGTGTCCGGCCAGACCTGCCTCGTGTTTGATGAAATTCAGGATTGCCCTTATGCTCGTGCTTCGCTCAAGTTTTTCAAGTTGGACGGGCGTTATGATGTGATTTGCACAGGCTCCTTGTTGGGCGTGAACGGCTATAGGACCAAGGAAGAAGAGGAGGAAGAAGCGGCAGCGTCCATTCCCGTGGGCTTCGAACAGATGGTTACCATGTATCCGATGGATTTTGAAGAATGGCTTTGGGCTAATGGGGTTGAAACGCAACATATTGATTATCTACGGGATTGTCTGCAAAATGAAATTCCAGTGAATGAGGCTTTCCACCAAAGAATGTATCAGCTTCTTTTGCGTTATGTGGTGGTGGGAGGTATGCCGGAGGCTGTTTCTACTTTCCTCGAAACCAACAATATGAATGATGTTTGGGAAGTCCAACATGGCATTGTGGAAACTTACAAGGCTGATATGCTGAAATATGCGCGTCAGGAGGACAAGTCTCGTATCCGCGAATGCTTTGAGTCGATTCCAGCGCAGTTGGCAAAAGAGAATAAGAAGTTCCAGTATGCCACCGTGCGCAAGGGTGCTCGCTCGCGCGACTATCAAGGCAGCCTGCAATGGATTGAGGACGCGGGTATCATCCACCGTTGCTACAACACTTCGATTCCCGAACTGCCTTTGTCTGGCAATGCCATTCCTGACATGTTCAAAGTGTATATGGCCGATATAGGTCTGTTGGTCAGTATGTTGGAGGCGGGCACGGCATGGAGTATCCTCCAAGGCGACTTGAAAGGTTACAAAGGTGCCATTTTCGAGAGTCTTGCTGCCGACATCTTGAGCAAGATGGGTCTCAAACTCTACTATTTCCAAAAGGAAGGCGGTTTGGAATTGGACTTCTTGATCCGTTACAAGGGAGAATGTGTTCCGGTGGAATGCAAGGCCACAACGGGAAATGCCAAGTCGATGAAGACGGTGTTGAAGCACCCCGAGCATTATCATGTCCTTCATGGAATAAAATTGGGCGACTACAATGTGGGCCGTGAAGGAGCGTTACTGACATTGCCTTTCTATTTGGCTTTTCTGCTTAGGGAAATGTGAAGATGGCAATTGAGAAAGGGAAGGAGATGGCGAGTAGAGTGTAGGTTATTAAAAATCAATACATTAGCCCGAAATTCCAAAGCGGTAATACATTGAATGCGCCGTATTCGATGTCGTCTTTCACGACAAAGGCATTAGAATTGTCTTTGATTTGTTTTTTGTTCTTGTTTTTCCCGCCCAATTCAAAGGTGTAGATGCCGTCAACCAGAAAATCTGAAACAGGAGCGGCTTGAATTTGATGAGTTGCTTGTAACTGGTTGAGGAAGAAGGTCTCGCGGATGTTTCCAATCTCAGGATGGAGTGTCAGGGCATGGGAAAGGTTGGTGTTTTCGAGATAAAGCTTTTCCACTTTACCCAAGCTGCCGATACCTTGGGTGGAATCGAGTAGGGCGTTGATCAGTTTGGCCCTGAGCATATACTCAATGTAATCCTTCAGTGTTTCGCGGCTGATATCTAAAATGTTGGCCAATTTGCTGATGTTGGGTTTGAAAGGCACGCTTTCGGCGATTACATTAAGCAGGCGTTTTAGTTTCGCAATCGAGCTGATATTAAGTTTCGCGTAGAGCGGAATATCGGTCTCGATGACACGGTTGACCACATTCAAAAGTCGGGTCTCGAAACCTTCGTTGTCAGAAAAAGGATAGTAGCCGCGCTGTAGGTACTCACGGAAAGCGGCCAATGGATATTCCAGACCGTCGGCATTCACTTTGTGCTGCATGATGTCCTCCATAGAATGGATGGGAATTTGTATGCCTTTTTTCATAGCTACATACTCACGAAACGACATGCCGTTGAGGGTGAAAGTCAGTACGCGGCGCGATAAGTCGTTGGTTCCGTGATAAATATCCAGAATCGAAGAGCCTGTGAACACGACTTGCAGCTGGGGGATGGCATCGTAGATGTTTTTCAACTCCTGCGACCAGTTGGCGTATTTGTGTATCTCATCGACGAACAGGTGTTTGCCGCCCATTTGGTGAAAATTTCGCGCCAAGTCAAACAGATTGTGGTCGGAGAAATAGAGGTCGTCGGCGGAGACATACAGCGTTTTGTCTATAGGCAGGTGCAGTTTGATGTGCTGGAGCAGCATGGTGGTCTTGCCCACACCTCGACTGCCCACGATAGCAATCATTCGGTCGTTCCACGGGATGAGGTCGTGCAGGTAGCGCAAGAAGTTGGTGCCAGTTTCCTTAAGCAGGTTGTGGTATCTGAATAATAAGGTATCCATGTTGTTTTTATTGTGTTTATTGTTGGTCTCCGCTTGCAAAAATACAAAATTGTCGAATACAATTGACAAAAAAAACAGAAAATTTGCAAACTGCACTTTGCAAATGTGTGAAAATAATGCCAAAGGGGATTCGTTATTCAGGTTGGTTTTGGGGTCTTTCCTGATTGTCGCCCTTGTAGTGCTCAATCAGTTTTTCCATGGTCTCGAACGGTGTTTCGTCCAAGTCCACCCATGCGTCGTTTTCGTAGCATTGCATTTTCCAGCCGGAGACCGCTCCGTCAATCATTACGGGTACGACGCGCCTGTTCACTCCAAGACAGAAACCGTTAATGAATCCATCATAAGTTTCGTTCATCTTGTCAACGATTTCAGATAGGCTTCCCTTTATTTTCTTGCTTTGCATACGGTTGTTCTTTGGTATTCATGGCGCAAAGTTAAACAAAAAGTATAATAATGCAAGCACCCACCATATCAACATCAAAAAGTTGTGTGTTGGATTGCACCATTCCAAGATTTTTGACACTGCAAAATTACACCGTTCCAAGGTTTTTTGCAATGTCATCACCAAACCATATAACTAACCAAAATGCCTGAAAGACTGTCTTCTTCTGGTCTGCTTCGCTTTGCTTCGTTTCTCGCAATGGCTGATGGACTGCATCGCATCGCTTTGCTCTGCTCGCAGTGAGGCGCGAGGCGGCGCGTGGGGGGAGGCTGTTTTTAATCCCCCTGACCCCCTTTGGAAGGGGGACTTTTGCTTCGCTTCACTGCGTTTCGCTTGCAATGGCGCGAAGCGGCAGTGCGTGTTGACATGGGCTTGCCAAAGACAGTCCGGGTGGGGCGGGGAGGTGGGCCGACATGCGGGGCAGCGTCTGCAAGGGACGGCTAAAGGCTTGACCCTCACGGAGCGGCGCTTGCCGTTTGGTTTCTTGGAAACCACTCCGCGACCT
>JBHACT010000079.1:0-49561 GCA_041854745.1 Candidatus Limimorpha sp.
AAGGGAAAGTGGATACGTCCGCAAGACTATGTGTCCACCGATTCCCTCTTCTACGCCACCGACAGGGCTTTGGCTTCGGTCGGTACATCTCTGTTCGTCAACTACTCTCATTATGCAGCTTAATTTTGACTACCTACTTACTATTATTTATATCTATTTAATGTTTAGAAACATTATTTTCATTTTAATTTAGTATTTCAAACGGGCTATTATCCTTTCTACAAAGATGTTTACGAAGGCTATGCCAGCCGTTTGCAGAATGTGGTCAACCACATCCTGGAGAACGACTATGCCGTCATCGAGAAGGTCGAGCAATCCACCATCAAGAAAGCCAAAAAGATGTTTATGATCTTGGCCGAGCAAGTGCCGCAGAAGCCCAACATGTCGGAACTATATCGAGAGTTGGACACCGACCGCAACCAAGGGCTGAAGATGTTGTTTGCCTTGGAAAAAGCAGGGGTGCTTTCGCTGCTTACCGACACACCAAGGAAACTCTCCAACCTGTCGCGACCCGAGAAAATCTACCTCAACAACACCAACCTCATGAACGCTTTTACGATGCAACCCAACATAGGCACCATGCGAGAGCTGTTCTTCTTCAACCAGTTGAGCCAATCGCATCAAGTGACCTATCCGCCAAAAGGAGACTTCCTCGTGGACGGAAAGCACCTGTTTGAAGTCGGCGGGCGCAAGGAAAGCTTTGACCAAATCAAGGAAATTCCCAACAGTTATTTGGCCATCGATGAAACCGAAGTGGGCTTTGGAAACAAAATCCCGCTTTGGATGTTCGGGTTGTTATACTGATGACGAAGCCGCAGCAAGGCAAGAATTTGCCTTGCTGCGGCTTCATTATTTCAACATTCCGCATATAAAAAGCTCTATTCCGAACGAAATTTACTACTTTTGCAGTCAAATGACAAGAAAATGTCCAACGCCAAACAGATACTGAACAAAGAGGAAGACCAACACATCGTGAAGGCCATCAAACAAGCCGAATTGAACACCTCGGGCGAAATCAAGGTGCACATTGAGAACCACTGCCGTGGCAATGTGGAGGAACGCAGCTTGCTCATATTCAACCATTTGAAGATGAACGAAACCCGGCAACGCAACGGCGTACTTATCTACTTGGCCGTCAAAGACCACAAGTTTGCCATCCTCGGTGATGAAGGCATCAACAATGTGGTGGAGGACGGTTTTTGGAACGACATCCGTGACCTGATGGCTGCCGCCTTCAAGGAAGGGCGTTTCGCTGACGGCTTGGAGCAAGGTATCCAACGCTGCGGCGACAAGCTCAAGGCCTTTTTCCCCTACCAATCCGACGACATCAATGAAATCTCCGATAACATTTCCTATGAAAACAACTGATCGGCATACACTATCATTTCCACTCTGCTTGCTTCTCGTTTTGCTTTCTTTCGGCACAATGCTGAAAGCCCAACTGCCAAGTCAGCCTAACCCACCTCGCTTGGTGAACGACTACACGGGCACTTTGAGCGCTGTACAAGTCAACGCCTTGGAGCAGAAGTTGGTAGCATACAACGACAGCACCTCTACCCAGATTCTCATCCTGCTCGTCGACAACCTGCAAGGTTACGACATTCACGAATATGCCACAAAAATTGGCCACAGTTGGGGGGTGGGACAGCAAGGCAAAAACAACGGTGCTGTCATCCTAGTCAAACCTAAGAAAGGCCACGAGCGGGGGCAAGTCAACATCAGTCCCGGCTACGGCATGGAGGAATACGTTACCGACGCCACGGCCAAGCGCATTATCGAGAAGGAAGTGATTCCCGCCTTCAAGGAAGACGACTACTACACCGGCATCGACAATGCCGTCAATGTCATCATGGACCTTTGTTCGGGCAAGTTCAGCCAAGAGGAATACGCCGATGAAGGCCGCATCCCATTTTGGCTTATCATCCTCAGTATCATCATCATTACGGTCATTTTGTCCAAGTTTTCCAGCCACAACGGACAATCTTACACGGGTGGCGGTTCCCGCACCATCTGGGTTCCCACGGGCGGTTTTAGTGGTGGAAACTTTGGAGGAGGCCGCAGCGGAGGCTTCGGAGGCTTTGGCGGTGGCGGCTTTGGTGGCGGTGGAGCTTCTGGGAGTTGGTAATTCGCTTCAACAAGTTTCAAGACTTTAGCCGCAGTACCAAAAGCCCATTCTAAACGATTAAACAAATAAACAATACAATATGTCAGAGCCTATCATCGAAATCAAAAACGCTTCAATATTCCAAGGAGAAAACCTCGTCCTGACGAACATCAACCTGACCCTCAACAAGGGGGAATTCATCTACCTCATTGGGCGCACGGGAAGCGGAAAATCCTCATTGCTGAAGACATTATACGGCGAGCTACCTGCCCGCGACGGTATCGTGCGCGTGGCCGGCTACGACCTCACCCAACTGCGCAAAAAGGATATTCCTTACCTGCGCCGAAAAATCGGTATTGTCTTTCAAGATTTCCAACTGCTCTCTGACCGTACAGTCGAGAAGAACCTTTCATTTGTATTGGGTGCCACAGGCTGGACCGACCCGGTGGAAATCTCAAAACGCATCGATGAAGTGTTGGCTATGGTGGGATTAGCCAACAAGCGGAAAAGCATGCCACACCAGATGTCGGGCGGCGAGCAGCAAGGTGTTGCCATTGCCAGAGCGCTCCTCAACGCTCCCGATGTCATCCTCGCCGACGAGCCCACAGGCAACCTCGACCCCGACACAACCCTCGAAGTGATGAAACTCCTACGCCGCATCAGTGAGAACGGCCAAGCCGTGCTGATGGCCACACACAACTACACCTTAATGCAAAAATATCCCTCCCGTATCGCCAACTGCAAAAATGGAACAGTGATTTGCTCCGAAATGGAATGATTATCCGAAAATCACTTGGATGATTCTTTCTGCATTTGCTTCATTGTCATAGAGTTGCCTCATTTTGTCATCGCGTTCTTCTATTTCGTTTTCCGTGAAATCTTCTTTCATCAACCGTTGGATCTCAGCAATCATCTGCTCAGGCTCATTAGCCACCACGCAAAGGCTCCCCAAAGAAGTGCCACGCACTATGTCCCCGTTCACCAGACAGAAGCGCCCATTGTAAAGCGCATTCAACAGCTTAAGTTTCAATCCGGTAGGCTGGTTCGTCACCAAAATATTGACCTGTGCCTGACGCAAAAGGTCAATCATCTCAGCATCATCGGGATTGGCCACCAAGGTTACATTGTGGTGTCTTTCGGCGAGTTTCAGCAGCTTCTCTGAAGGATTCAATCCTGCCACAATGCAATGCAAGTCAAGTTCAGAGAACACATTTTCAATCAGCCACTTGGCTGCGCTTTCATTTTCCTTGACAGAGAGGTTGCCATGATACAGCACATATTCGCCCCTGCCCGTCTCGGAGCACACCGAATCGGCGGAATTGAAGCCCGGAACCAGTGTCACATTGCCATATTTCCCTGCAAAATAATCCTCATCCTGCTGCGAGATGGCAAATATGCCTGCCGCCTTGCGCAATATCGGTTCGTAACGCCTTAGCTTCCACGCCTCTGCAAAATAAAACAACTTTCTCCAACACCATCGCTCCGATGCACCCAAGGCATGATAATAGTCATGCTCCACATTGTGGGTACGGACATATATCTTTCTGTTTTTCAACCTTTTGTCAATAAGCACAGCCGTAGTATGCAAACCCTCACAAAGGATGGGATAATCGTCTTGCAACAGGTTATTCACCAATGCCTCAGACCTTCTCGAATTGACAATAAAAGGCTTGAGGCTCAACTGCTTGACAAATGACATGGCACGCTTGTAATACCTTACCTCGTGACAGCGTTTCAGGATTTCCTGCTCGCCTCTTCCATATTCGAAGCAATGGAGATGTACCTTGACACCCGCTTCCGAAAGGGCTTTCACACGATAAAACACATCGATGGCTCCGCCGTAATTGGCCGGATACGGCACATCAAAAGCGATGATATGAAGATGGTTTTCACTCATAATGCCGATAAATTTCAAGCAGTTTCTGTTCCTCGTTCTCCCAACACAAATCCAATGCCGCAACGGTCAAATTTTGCTTCCATTGCTCCCTTCTCGCCTCATCATTCAAACCTTCGCAGATGGCGGCTGCTATGGTCATAGGATTGTGGCTTTCGATAAACAGACCGAGGTCGTATTTTCTGACAATTTTCTCTATTTCAGTCAAATGAGAGGCGACAATAGGCACTCCTGCCTGAATAAAATCGAAAAGTTTGTTGGGCAAGCTAAAGCGATAGTTAAGGTTGGTGTCTTTATCGAGGCAAAAGCCCAATTCAGCCAACTGCGTGTAAGCCATCATCTGTGGGTAAGGCATTCTCTGGAAAAAGCGCACCCGGTCGGTAATCCTCAGTTCGGCAACCATTTGCTTTAATACAGGAAGCACATCGCCACCGCCGATAATCATAAGGAAACAATCCTCGAGATACTGCATGGATTGAACCAGTTCCTCCGCTCCGCGATGGATATTGATACCCGAGCCTTGCAAGACCAATAGGTGTTTGTCGGATGGCAAGCCCAAGGCCGACTTGTCGCCTTTGGGCGGCAATGCCTTGCGTGGCGGTATATTCCTGATAACATGACAAGTTACACCATATTTATCGCGAAACAGGTCAGCAATACTGTCGCAAACCGTAATCATTTCTTCCAACTTAGGCAGTACGAAGCCTTCTATGCGTTTCCACACCTTTTGCACCTTTGGCCGCCCGACCAATTCCGGTGTCTCAGTGAAATATTCATGGCTGTCGAAAACCATCTTGTAACCTTTCAGGCGCGAGATGAACCAATTGGGCAGAATGGTATCCAAGTCGTTGGAAAGAAGCAGGTTGGCTTTATGAAAAAGCAGAAAAAAAAGCAGGCGGATGTTGTATTCGGCATAAAACAACGGTCCTTTCCCGAAGAGCAGTTTCATGCGGTGCGAAGCGTATGGGCGTTCATCCATTGGCGGACTCTTCCGTTGCTTCCGCCCAACCAAAAGCACCTCATATCCGGCCTTTTGCAAAGCCAGACATGACTTGTTGACCCGCTGGTCTGTGACCAAGTCGTTAATCACCGATACGATGGCGCGTTTCATCGGGGCAAAGGTAATAACTTTTCTCCTTCCTTTCACTTATTCGTTTCTTTTCTGCATATTTACAAAAAGCTCCGCCATGACTGACAAGACAAAACCTTTTGAGCAAAAGCAAGTTATAATCTACTTCGATGATGAAAATCACAATTTTTCAATTCGAAAGGAACATGTTTTTTCATTTGAGAGCCGATGATTGTGCCTCGGATAAATTCTGGAATGCGCTCAATGCATCGATACGGTGAAACATTCATTTTGGATTTGATAATAAAAGAAATAACCATATCTTTGCCCCCATGAAAACCAATATCAATCTAAAAGCCTACAACAGCTTCGGCTTCGATGTCGTGGCAAAGCAATTCGTTGAAATCAACGATGCCAACAGCCTTCAAACCCTCATCAGAAGAGGGGAATTAAAGAACAACAAAACACTGATTATCAGCGGTGGAAACAACATTCTTTTCACCAAAGAGGTCTTCAACGGCACCGTTGTTTACATCAACAACAAAGGCATCAAGCGGATTGTGGATGAAGACGACAAGGCGGTTGTCCGCGTTCAAGCCGGCGAAGACTGGCCTGAGTTTGTGAAAAAAACGATCGCCAAAGGACTTTACGGTGTGGAAAACCTCGCCCACATTCCGGGCAAGGTTGGGGCAGCACCTATTCAGAACATCGGAGCCTACGGCATGGAACTGAAAGACAGCTTCTTGCAATGCGAAGCCATTCATCTGGAGACAGGCAAAAAACGCAGCTTCGACAACAAAGAATGTGATTTTGGCTATCGAAGCAGCATTTTCAAGACCCTGCTGAGAGGGCAATATGTCATCACCGCAGTGGATTTTCTGCTGAAAAAAAACGCACCGCTCAACCTCGAATACGGCAACATCAAAGCCTATTTGGAGCAAAACGGGATAGAGAGCCCAAATCTACAACAACTTCACGATGCCATTTGTGCCATCCGCGATGCCAAACTCCCCAATCCAAAAGTTCTTGGCAATGCAGGCAGTTTCTTCAAGAATCCTGTTATTGACAGGGAGCAATTTGAGGCGCTGCAAAAGGATTATCCTGACATGCCCTCCTACGAAGCACCCAACGAAAAAATGAAAGTCTCAGCCGGATGGCTCATCGAAAAGGCTGGCTGGAAAGGCTGGCGCGACGAGCATGTAGGCGTGTACGAGAAGCAGGCCCTCGTCTTAGTTCACTACGGCGGTGGCAGAGGCGAGGATATAGTTTATCTCTCCAAAAAAATTCAAGACACCGTGGAAGCCAAATTTGGTATTCAGATTAGCCCGGAGGTCAATTTCGTTTAAGCCTCCAAAGCGCCCTTCAATTCGCCAACGCTTTCAAGACCATGCCGTTCGCAGTATTCTCTCATCCCTTCCGCGACCTTCACGGAAACGGCGGGATCAATGAAATTGGCAGTCCCGATTTGGATGGCGGAAGCACCGGCAAGCATGAACTCAACGGCATCAGTGGCATTGGATATGCCGCCCAAACCCACTACGGGAATCTTCACCGCCTTAGCCACCTGCCACACCATGCGCAAGGCCACAGGCTTCACACAAGCCCCTGACAGTCCGCCTGTTACAACCGAAAGTTTCGGCTTGCGCGTTTCCGCATCGATAGCCATGCCCATCAGCGTATTAATCAACGAAAGGGAATCGGCACCCGCGGCTTCGGCAGCCAATGCGATTTCCGCAATGTTGGTCACATTCGGCGACAGCTTGACCATCAGGTGTTTATGATACACCTTACGCACCTCGGAGACCACCTGCGAAATACCCGAACATGTTACTCCAAAAGCCATGCCGCCTTGCTTCACATTAGGGCAGGAAACATTCAGCTCAATAGCAGGGATCTTGTCCAAACGGTCCACCATCTCGGCTCCTTTCACATAATCCTCCAAAGTGGAGCCGGAAAGATTGAGCAGCACACGGGTATCAAAATCCTTGATCCGCGGATAAATGGCATCGATAAAGTATTGAACACCTTTGTTTTGCAGTCCCACGCAGTTCAGCATTCCCGAAGGTGTTTCCGCCATACGCGGATAGGGGTTGCCCTCGCGCGAATGCAATGTCGTGCCCTTCACGATGATACCGCCAAGTTGCGACAAGTCCACGAAATCAGTGTATTCCTCTCCGTAGCCAAAGGTACCCGAAGCGGTCATCACAGGGTTGCGCAGCACCAAGCCGCAGCCCAGATCTATCGTCATATTCACCATTTCAACCTCCTTGTGTTAAATACCGGACCTTCCTTGCAGACGCACTCGTGACCGTCGACGGTGTCCTCCACGCAGCAGAGGCAAGCACCAAGGCCGCAGGCCATTAGGTTCTCAAGCGAAACCTCGCACCAAATATCCTTCTCAGCAGCTAATTTTGCCACGGCTTTCATCATCGGCTTGGGGCCGCAGACATAAATTCTGTCAAAGTTTTGCTTCTGCCAAATAGAGTGCATGGTTACAAAGCCTTTCTCGCCTTGAGAGCCATCTTCTGTAGTTACGAAGGTTTCACCAAGTTGTTGGTAGTCAGCCAGACGAAGCAAATCCTTTTCTGTTTTTCCTCCCAGAAGCAAAGTCGGTCGAATTCCCTTTTCATTCAGCACTGCGGCAAAATGATACAATGGCGCAATACCGATACCACCACCGACGAGCAGGCACTTCTCCTCTTTCACGGGGAGACTGAAACCACGGCCAAGCGGCAACACCGTATTGATTATCTCACCCACCTTGACAGCTGCCAAATGTCTCGTACCCTCTCCTATTTGCTGGACCAACAGTGTAATTTCATTTTTTTTGGAATCCACATCGTGAATGGAGATGGGGCGGCGCAAGTAGGTGGATGGAGAACCGTCGACACGCACCTGAACGAACTGTCCGGGCTGTATTTCGGGCAAGACTTTTTCGGCACGAAGCCGCAATAGCACGGAGCGACCGTAGTCCTGTTTCTCGACCAGCCTAAAGTCTGCAATTTGTTTTGTCATGTTTCTGACCTTTTGATGGCACAAAGATACAAAAAAAGCCGCAAAAGCGGCTTTCGATTAAAATATGCCATGAAAAAATTATTCGTTTACGGCTGGGGTATCGGCAGAATTTTCAGCCTCTGCCTCGGGTTGTGTCTCCTCCTCTGTGAAGTCGATCAGATTCTTGTCCATCAGCATTTGATACCAAGCGAAGACCTTTTTCATGTCGGAAGGATAGACAGCATCTTCGTCATAGTCAGGCATGACGAAAGCGAACTTTTCACGCAGTTGTTCAGGCATAGCTTTCTTGAAATCAAAATCGACCTTATCGCCCATCTTCTCGTGGATCAACTTAAAGACATCCTTCAGCGGGCGGTCTTCTTCGGTGGAAAAAATGGAGATTTCCTCGAGCGAGCTCATGCGGTCGCGAGCAAAGGCGGGAATGCACTTTCCGTCAACAACCGATTCAAGAATAATCCTTCCAACGGCTTGAGATTTAATCACATAAAGCCCTGGTTTACCGGATATCGAAACAATCTTACTTAAGTCCATAATTCAATAGTATTTCAAAAACGGCTGCAAAAATAGGAAAAGTTTTAGAAACTCCACGAAAAACATGAAAAAACCCTTGCATATCGCCAGAAACAAAACCCACATACGGGATGTCGGCTTCATAAGAAGGCGCCCGTCCATAAAGGCAAAACAGGTCATTGAGGCCCGTGATAAATTCCAGAATCTTGCCCAAACAGAAGGGTGCCCAACACCTTATATATTATATGAGCTGCCACAGTGCATGCGGCAAAAACCGCAGCCAATTTGGCCTTCTATCCATAAGTCAATAGATAAAAGGTATGATCCTTTTGACTTTCTTAGTATCCAACTGGTCGCCGAATTGTTCCCGATACCGCTTGTAGATATGGTTGGCACGAGGCACGAGGTTGGCAAAAGTCCACAAGGCGAACACCGCGCCCGACCACGACCAAGTGAGTATCGCAAAGCCAACCCATTCCACAAACTCGCCAAAATAATTGGCCGATGTAACATAGCGGAACATACCGCCCTTGGGCAGGTAATGGTTTGTGTCGCCCTCCTGTCGCAAGTTGCGGATGATGTCGTCGGACTGGATATTGATGAACATGCCGATGATGAAAACCAGAAAGCCTGCGATAAAGCGCGGGTCGGTGAGCCAGTCGGCAGGGTAATAGTCATCGGGAGACAGATAGAAAATCCAGCCGCCCTGCATCAAGGCATTCAGCACATTGAACAGCATTCCCATGACAATGATGGAGAACGGCATCATGCTGTGGCCGCGCATTCTTAGTGGAAACACGAACGCACGCTGGATGTAATGCAACTCGAAGAGGAAAAGGAAGGCCATCCTGACCATATCACCGTGCCGGTCGGAGTAAAGCCAAAGTACCAACATGGCAATAAACACCGGCGACTCCATCAGCACCCAGCCCAGCTTGTTGTTGACCGCAGGGCCCCATTTCTTGTCATAAAACTTTCCGTAACCCGCAGTCACGAAAAAGAGACTCACAAACACCACCACAGCAATGGCGGACATTATGATGAGAAACACATTAAAAGTATGAATGGTCATATTCGTTGAATAATAAAAGCCAAAAGTAGGGAAAAACCGTATTGGTAGAAATATTTTCAACCAACAATCAGAAAAAATCCATTATCTTTGCAACTCGAACCATCAAAGAAGAAATTATGAACCTAAGCTGGATTCTCATTATTATGATTGGCGTGGTTGGGCTTGTAGTCCAGTTGCGCCTAAAAAGCGTGTTTGCCAAATATTCAAAAGTGCTCTCGCCAGGCGGGCTAACGGGTGCTCAAATCGCGCAGAAAATGCTCAACGACAACGGCATACATGATGTTTCCGTAACCTGTATCAAAGGGCAGCTCACCGACCATTACAACCCGAGCAAGAAGACGGTCAACCTGAGTGAGGATGTTTATCGCATGAACAGCGTGTCTGCCGCAGCCGTGGCCGCCCACGAATGCGGTCATGCCGTGCAGCACAAAATGGGCTATGCTCCCCTACGCCTGCGCTCGGCCTTGGTGCCCGCCGTCAACATCTCCTCGAAGCTCTCCATGTTTGTCATCATCATCGGCCTGTTCATCATCAATGTTTTTCCAGTCCTGTTTTGGCTCGGCATCGCCATGTTTGCAATGGTGTTCTTCTTTAGTGTGATCACCTTGCCTGTTGAGTTCAACGCTTCAAGACGCGCCTTGGCTTGGCTGCAATCGTCCAACACGCTCAGTGCGACAGAACTATCGCAAGCCAAAGAAGCCCTCAGATGGGCTGCAAGCACATACGTAGTCGCAGCATTGTCGTCGTTGGCTTCGCTGCTCTACTACATCGGGTTGGGAAACAGCAGGAGATAAGTAAGAACTGAGACCCAAAGCTTGGGTATCCAAGATTTTTGCAACGGCCAACAATACTGCGGCGGTTATGTCGTAGTTCTATGACTTGTTATCTTCACCTACAAGGCTCCTTGTATAGGTGGAGGATACGAATATTAGCGAAATACCTCAGCCTCAATTATTTATCATTTTATAGGCTTCCTTTATCTGAACCGCCAACTCATCACTGCCATTTTCGCCAACGGCCTTGATGAACACCAAGCGGGCGGCATCAACGCGGTCGATGTCCTCTTGGCGCATGTAACGCTTTTTGTCCACGAAATCCTTGCTCATGGAGATAAACTGTTCGACGGCCACCTGCCATTCCTCTGCGGTGTAACTTGCTGAACGATCGGTGGTTTGCTTGGCGAATTTCTCAGCATTGGCGACCATTTCTTTCGGATTCTTAGAAACTTGATAGATGGCCGGTCCTCTCTGACAGCCGGCAAAAGCCAGCAGGACAAACAATAACAGTGGTAATACTTTTTTCATTTTCTAAAGAATTAGTGCGCAAAAATACGACTTTTTGTTTCGATGTGAGAAAAAATCCGTAATTTAGCCGACTAATTTGAGATTGACCTGCTGAACTGTGGACAGACAACCTGCAAAACAGCAATATCAGTAAACGAGAAACAGTTAAACAATTAAACGAATAAACGAACAACATCTATGAGCACTATCAAAGATTTGGAACCGAATGGTGTGTGGAGGAACTTCTACAGTCTCACCCAGATTCCGCGCCCTTCGAAGAAAGAAGCCAAAGTGATCGCCTTCATGAAACAATGGGGCGAAGAACACGGGCTGGAAACCATTATTGAAGACTGCGGCAATGTCATTATGCGCAAGCCTGCCACCCCCGGCATGGAGAACCGCAAAGGCATTATCCTGCAAGCCCACTTGGACATGGTTCCGCAAAAAAACGCCGACAAGGTACACGATTTTGAGAACGACCCCATTGAGACCCACATCGAAGATGGCTGGGTGAAGGCCAACGGCACTACTCTTGGTGCCGACAATGGTATAGGTGCTGCCGCAGCTATGGCAGTTCTCGAAGCTACCAACCTGCAACACGGCCCCATTGAAGCCCTCTTCACCATCGACGAAGAGACCGGCATGACGGGAGCCAACAAGCTGCAACCCGGTCTGCTGCAAGGCGACATCCTGATGAACTTAGACTCGGAGACCGAAGGCGAACTCTATGTGGGCTGCGCTGGTGGCATCGACAACATCGGCACTTGGACGCCAACCTTTGAACCGGTTCCCGCCGGCATGAAGGCTTTCCGCATTTTCGTGAAAGGCCTCAAGGGTGGTCACTCAGGCATGGACATCAACTTGGGTCGCGCCAATGCCAACAAGTTGATGAACACCATGCTGCTGATGGCAGCCACAAAATATGGTCTGCGCCTCGCCACCATTGATGGCGGCAGCCTCCGCAACGCCATCCCAAGAGAAGCCGAAGCCGTCGTGGTCGTTCCCGCCGACAAGGAGGCCGAATTCAAGCAGTATGCCGCCGAATACGAAGCCATCTGCAAAGAAGAGTTCGCCAAAGTAGAGCCCGAACTGGCCGTCCTCTGCGAAACTGCCGAAATGCCACAGCAGGTCATCGACATAAAAACGCAAGACAACATGTTCTGCGCCATTGCCCGATACCCCAACGGTGTCATCGCCATGTCGGAAGACTTTGAAGGTACTACCGAGACATCCAGCAACTTGGCTACCATCAAGATGGAAAACGGCAAGATTGTTTGCGCCTCCCTCACCCGCAGCCTCGCTGACACAGCCAAGGACAAGCTGGCAGAGCAAATCCGCAAGAACCTCACCGACAACGGCACCGAGGCCTACTCCACAGGCGAATACCCGGGCTGGAAGCCGAACATCAACTCCACCATCCTCAACCTGATGAAGGAAGTCTACCAAAACAAATATGGCAAGGAGCCCAAAGTGATGGTCATCCACGCCGGCTTGGAATGCGGCATACTCGGATCGAAATATCCGAATTGGGACATGGTGAGCTTCGGCCCCACGCTGGTGTATCCCCACTCGCCCGACGAGGCCCTGCTCATCGAGAGCGTGCAGCCCTTCTGGGACTTCCTCGTGGAAACTTTGAAGAATATCCCCGAAAAGGAAACGATTGCGTAAGCAGCTAACAACCAATGTCTTGAAAAAGGTGAAATCAAATTTGGTTTTGCCTTTTTCATTTTTTTCAAGAAAAGTGTTGGAGCTAAGGAAAATATTTGTACTTTTGCAGCCCGATTCAAAAGGGATTATTAGCGAATAATAACACAAATAAGATAGAGAGATGAAGCGCACTTATCAACCTTCGAACAGAAAACGGAGAAACAAACACGGTTTCAGAGAGAGAATGTCAACGGCTAACGGCCGTAAGGTTTTGGCCCGCAGAAGAGCCAAAGGCAGAAAAAAACTTACAGTTTCTGACGAGTATTAATTTCGGAAGCCGTTATATTTCTCATTTAAGGTAACCAGAAGGCGACCCCATTGGGGATTCGCCTTTTGTTTGTTTTCCATTGTAATGAACGATGAGGGGGGGAGATTCCTTAATTTATGTGTTTTTCGAATTGCGGGGACGCAATCCGTGACAATGTGTTTCGAATTGCGTCCTCGCAATTCGCGGCGATGACAAGATGGTTATGAACTGCAAGACACAATTCGTGACAGGATATTGTGAATTGCGGGGATGCAATCCGTGACAATGGGTATGCTGTGTGGAATTGCGGGACGCAATTCGAGACATGGTTTTTTTTAGAGAATGTTTGTAAATCTTTCAAACAATGTTTACTTTTGTCGGCAAAATAAATTATGACAACCATGCCTGCTGAAAAGAAGAATTGCTTTGTAGTCAGAGATGCAAACCGGCATCATCGCTTTTTGTGCGATAACATCTCATATATCAATTGTGACGGCTATGTTTGTACTTTGCACCGTATTGTCGGCCAAAGCGTAAATGTTTCAAAGAGTATGAATAGTTTTGAGACCATGCTTGCTGGAATGCACTTTTTCCGCATTAGCCGAGACATCATCGTGAATCTGAACCATATTTCCCTTGTTGAGTGCAAAGGAAGGAAACGCACCTTGGTCTTGAAATGCGGCGAAAGGCTATCAATTGCCGACCGCAGATGGGCCGGATTCAAGGCAAAGTATTACAGTAACACGCTCACCGCGAAAACCGACGCGCTCACCGCAAAA
This sequence comes from Candidatus Limimorpha sp., assembly GCA_041854745.1. GTDB lineage: Bacteria > Bacteroidota > Bacteroidia > Bacteroidales > F082 > Limimorpha. The sequence continues at coordinate 13,681 of JBHACT010000079.1, forward strand.
AACAACACGCCTGAAAAAAAATACTAAAACGGATGTTGTGGAAAATGAAAAATGACAATATCTTTGTTTCATCTTATTCTCGAGTAGACGGGCGGTTGCCGATCGGCCCTTTAACTGGGAGGCACATTAAAAGTTGACTTTCATGTTTTGGCGCACCCTACTCTATTAATTCGTATCAAAACCAGTTTATTATGAATATGAAAAAAGTGGGAAAATACCTATTGGGCGCACTGGTCTTACCTCTATTATTTTGCGCCTGCCGTGAAACTGGAACGACTGAAGACTCCAAGGCATGGCTTAAATTTGAGAAGTCATTTTCCATCCCAATAACCGAAGAAGTGGCACTCGCAAGTATCGCAAAATTCTGTTTTGTGGAGATTGAAGGCCAAAAATACTTTTCTTTAATGGAGGATGCCTATAGACTGATACAGTTTTACGATTGGGACAACCTAATGCTTATGAAACAAATCAGAATAAAGGACAGTTCATACGAATCGCATTATGGTAGCTACAAGGTGCACAACTTGGATTCCATCTTTCTGCTGGATTACATGAATTCCAAATTATACTTGATTGATGGAGAAGGGAACACGAGGAAAGTCATCGGCATCAGAACCAACGCCTTGATTGAAGCCGAAAGCAAGCGCGGCAACCCACATGTGCCCTTTCCGATGGATGCCTTCAATTCCAACGGGTTCGAATACCGCGGTGGCAAGGTGTTTCTCACCAGTTCAGGAAATGAAACGGTGGACTACACCAAAAAGCTGAGGGAGATTTTCGTGATTGACCTCGCCACTGACAGTGTCTATTTGGTCATGGACAAACCCAGCGTATATTTCGAGGGCTATTGGGGGCCGCATCTACTGCACAACTTTCAATTCATCTACAACAAGGATAAGAACGAGTTCGTTGTAGGATACGGAGTTGACCACAATGTTTATGCCACGGACTTTGAATCATCGCCTGTTGCCCACCCAATGCGGTCGAAATATCTTGAGAAAATAAAACCTTACGGGAAGCAAAAACCATCGCAATATTCAAGAACGCCTGAGATTGAAAAGTACTCGGTCACCAATGGCTTCTACTCCCGACTTTATCACGACCCTTATGCTCATAGGTACTATAGGTTTGTTGACAAGCCCGTAAGCGACAATGACTACAAACAGTCGCGATTGACTGGAGTGTCGACCACACAGTTGTCAATGATTGTTACTGACGAGAACTTCAACAATAAGGTCGAAATCGACTTAGACACAATAAGACTTTGCCCCGCCTTCATCTGCAACGATGAGCTTTATTTCATCGACAGGGATGCTTACAACCGCAACAGCGACTCACTATATTTCAATGTTTACCAACTCATCATGCCATGAAAACACCGGTGCTCCCAATCGTTGCAACTTTCCTGCTTATTCTTTCCCTTTCGTGCCAATCGGACAAGAAATTGAGTCTATTGGACACAAAAATTAGCCAACATTATCCAAAAAATCATATTCAAGAAAGACAGTAAATGTCTCAAAGTGGAAGATTTTCTCGGATTGTTAAACACGACAAAATGAACATACCATGAAAGCCCGCTTATTATTTTCGACCGTTTTTCTTCTCATTGTTTCCCCGCTGGCAATGGCACAGCAAACGATGGAACTTTTTGGCAAAGTGGTCGTCCAAGGCACGGAGGAAGTCCTGCCCTACGCCACCGTTGCTGCTTATGCATCCAACGATTCATTGACCGCAGGTGCCTTGACCGATGAGAAAGGCCGCTTCTCTCTGCATTGCAATTGCTCCGAAGGTGCCTATCTCATCGTCAGCTATATCGGCATGGAGCCACTGCGCATTGCCGCAAAGCAATGGCAAGGCACGCGCTACAACCTCGGAAAGATAGCCTTATCGCCGTTGGCCACCATGCTCGAAACCGTCACCATTGCCGACACTACCCCACCCATCGAAAGGCGCTTCGACCGCACAGTGGTGAAAATCGAGGAAACGCGAAAATCCACATCACACACCATCTACGACATATTGCGCAGCTTGCCGGGTCTCTCCGTCGATGAGGAGGGCAACATGAGATACAATGGAGCAACACCTGCCGTTTATGTCGACAACAGTCCATCCAATCTGCTGTATCCCGTTTTGGAAAGCATTCCCATCGACCGCATTGAGACGGTGGAGCTTATCGACGCTTCCGTCAGGCAGGGCGGTGATGGACGCGGTGGTATCGTCAACATCAAACTGCGCACGGCCGACGAAGGCTTCAGCGGTTCCCTATCAACCAAGCCATCAACCTACAACTTCAAGGAAATCAACGACTCGAAAAACGCTGTCAACCTCAACTACAAGCGGAAGAAGTTCATCTGGATAGGCAACGCCAGTTTCAACACTACCGACAACTCATGGGGCTATACCATGAGGAAGGATTTCACGGCGACAAACACCCCCGTCATCCTCAACGAGAAGCAGACGACCAACAACAGCTACCGCGTTTCGGGCAACAGTATCGGCTTCATCTACAAGCCCAACGACTACACGAGTCTCACCGTAGCTGGCAGCTACAGCTATTCCACCTCCATAAAGGGCATGAGCCGCAACATGACGGAACAGCAAGCCGAAACCAACGAAATCATCAACCAAATTGACATCTCCGGAACAGACCACCAACACTCCACGCCTAACTACGGCGTCGGCATTAACTTCTACCGACAGTTCAGGAAAAGTGTCAGCCATTACCTCAACGCCTCGGCTTATGTGTCAAGTTACAACGACCGCTTTTACGGCGACTACAGTGAGATACATCGTATCAGGAATTCTGATGCTCTCGACAGCCTATACACGGAGAGATTAGACAACCGCTTGTCAAAAATGCCAACCGTCTATCTCAACGCCTACTACAACAATCCTTTGACCGCCAACCTCAATTGGAGTGTCAACTACACCATCGACGGGACTTTCAACAGAAAAGCATCTTTAGAACGCTATTCCAACGACATACTCTTGCTGCCAAAAGTCCAAAACAACCAGCACCATTCAGCCTTCAGCCACCTATCGTCCAACCTCTCTTATTTCAAAGGCAAGTGGCGTCTGACGGGAGGCCTCAGCCTTGTGGATAAGGCCATCGACGGCCAATTCGTCTTCTTCTCGGAAAAAACGGGTAGATTTGAAACACAATTGTTGCGTAAGAACTACTTCAGGCTCATTCCATCGGCAACAGTACGCCACTCCTTCAACTCGCAACATAGTGTCAGCCTCACCTTGGCCAACACATGGGAATACCCGTATTTCGAACAGCTGTACAGTTTCATCGACAAAGGCACCAACTATCAATGGACAACAGGCAACCCCGACCTGAAACCGTCGCCCAATTATTCCGCCTACTTAAAATACGAGTTGTACAAAAACTCTTGGAGCTTTTCGCCAAGTCTTTTCCTAAAATACCAAGACGATTTGACATCAAGCATCCCCATACAGATAGACCCACTTACCCGCCTACTCTATCCCGTCAATGTGGCCCAGCAAACCAAAATCGGCCTTGACCTCTCGATGTATTTTAAAGTCAAAAAACTAGATGTGAACCTTTATTCGAGTTTTTACTACACGCAATTCAGCATTAACGAAGGCCTCTCTTTCGAAGGTATAGACATCTCAAACGCCTATGCCAAAAGCCACGCCATCAACGGACACGCCTACTGCGCGTTGTCATACAGGATCAAATCGATGAACCTCGGTGCCGAACTGGACTATTGGAACACAGGAACCGATTTCAACGGCACTTCCAACGATTACATCACGCTCTCACTCAAAGCCTCGCAAAGATTTTTCAAGAACAGGCTACTCGTCAACTTCGGGATAAACAACCTGCTGAAAAACCTGACACCCAACACAAGGCATTCAGAAAATTTAGGAGTGGTGAGTGACACCGAGATTTTCGGCTACTACAACCAGCCTATGTTCAGTTTGAGTTTGCGCTACAATTTCAGATACGGCAGCAGAAGAACCGAGAATGTTCAGGGTATGAGGTATTTCTAAGGAAGTCCTTTCTCGTAGCGGTAAACCAATTGCACTACCTTGTGAGACAAACGGTTGTGAAAATGTGGTTTTTAAATTGCGGGATGTAATTTGTGATAAGGTGTTTGTGAATTGCGGGGACGCAATTCGTGACAATGCGATTGTGAATTGCGGGACGCAATCCGTGACAGTGCGATTGTGAATTGCGGGACGCAATTCATGACATGTTATGACACTATGTAAATGATTTCCTCTCCCCTGCGTGCCAAATGCATGCGCTCGCGCTGTTCGGCCGAGACTTCATAATAAATCCTGTCTTCCGTCACCTCGAAACCTGCCTTGCGCAACACTTCGGCATAGTCGCGGCCAAACTGCCGCACATGGTCATATTGGCCAAACAGACGCTGCCGCTCCTTCGGGTCGGTGATACTTGGGTCTTCAAATGTGTCCACATCGGGATTGATGGGCACCAACAAAATCGCCCAACCGCCAGGTTTCAGGATACGCTTGATTTCAGCAAACGCCTTGTTGACATCGCTGACATGCTCCAACACATGATTGCAAATCACCACATCGTAAGTGTCATTCGGTTGGTCTATGGCGGTAACATCCAAATGCAAGTCGGCGATGGGTGAATCGAGGTCGGCAGTAACATAATCGAGGTTCTTCAAGGCGCGAAAACGCTTCAGGAAAGGCTGTTCGGGAGCAAAATGCAGCACTTTCAAAGGGGCCGTGAAGAAATCCGTCTTTCCGTTCAGATAGAGCCAAAGCAGTCTATGCCGTTCGAGCGACAAGCACTTAGGACACAATCTGTTATCACCTGCCTTCCCGTAGCCATAGGGCAAAAATTTACGGAAATGCTTGCCACATACGGGACATTCCACCTTGTTGCCAAGAAAAAAAGGACGAACCAAAAAACTAAACAAATAGCTCAACTTGATGAGCCATTGGCGAGGAAAAACCTTGGTAAAGAAAGAAATCAGTTTCTTCATTTTCGGAATATCAGGATTGATAGCGCAAAAATACGCAAAGAATCCTTATCTTTGCAAAAAATTCGAGAAATGCTGTTTTCCATCATCATACCTGTATACAACCGGCCTCAGGAAGTAGATGAGCTATTGGAGAGCCTTTGCAGGCAGACTTTCAAGGACTTTGAGGTCGTTGTTGTGGAAGACGGTTCCACAGAGAAATGCGACACGGTTTGCCAAAGTTATGCCGACCGCCTGCCCGTCAACTACTTTTTCAAGTCCAACTCGGGGCCCGGCCCCTCGCGCAACTATGGCGCCGAGCGCAGCCAAGGCGACTACCTCATCATCTTGGACTCCGATGTCATTGTTCCAGACAACCATCTTGAGGCCATCAAACAGGAACTGGACAAGGCACCTGCCGACGCCTTTGGCGGTCCCGACCGTGCCCATACATCGTTCACGCCCATACAGAAGGCCATCAACTATTCCATGACCTCTTTTTTCACCACTGGAGGGATACGCGGAGGCAAGCATAAGATGGACAAATTCTATCCCCGCAGCTTCAACTTGGGCATAAAGAAAAGCGTTTACGAGGCCTTAGGCGGCTTTGCTCCTATGCGCTATGGCGAAGACATCGACTTAAGCACCAGAATTTTCAAAGGCGGCTACAGCTGTCGTCTTTTTCCTGAGGCCTTTGTCTATCACAAGAGGCGCGTCAAATTCAGTTCATTTTTCCGTCAGGTGAAGCACTCGGGCGAGGCGCGTGTCATACTGAAAGACAAATATCCAGAAACCTTCAAACCCGTTCACCTCTTGCCTGCCGCTTTCGTAGCAAGCTGTGTGTTTCTGGTTGTGGCCTTCATGGCACACCTCATTCTGGCCTTCTTTCTAAAAGGAAGACTCTCATGGTGGTCTTTGCTTTGGCTTGCCCCAGTCCTGCTTTACGCTACGATGGTTTTCATCGACTCGCTTACCAAAAACAAGAGTCTGAAAGTTGCCTTACTCTCTGTTCCGGCAGCTTTTTGTCAGCTTTTCGGCTACGGTTTGGGATTCATCGGAGCTTTTTTCAGCAAAAAAAAGTCCTCACAAAAAGAAAAATCGTAATTTCGCAGCACTTAATACAACAAAACCATGGGGTCATTTTGGAAAATAATACTGTTCGCCATCCTGATTTTCTATGTTTTCACCCTGATAATCAAATGGGTTCTCAGAAGGAAAATAAGGAAGTTTGAAAAGAAAATGGAGGAATTCGGACAAAACGGAGCCCAAAAGGAAAGCGAAGAGTCTAAAGGTCCACGCATTAACCCAAACATTGGAGAATACACTGATTTTGAGGAAGTTGAATAGAAACAATCTTACACGATGAATAATACAGACAGATCAAAAGAAAAAAAGAGCATAACGGCCTTTCACCAAGCTCAAAGGCCGAAAGTTTGGACTCTCATTGCTGCCATCGCTGCCTTTGCGGTGATTACATTGGTTTATTTCTACCCTGTGCTACAAGGCAAGCGTATCAAGCAGCACGACATTGAAATGCAACTTGGCATGGCGAAGGAACTCACCAATTACCATGAGACAACGGGCGACAGAACCCTTTGGACCAACTCGGCTTTTGGCGGTATGCCAACATGGAACATCTCTGTTAGCCAAAACGCCAACCTCACCAGTCCTCTATACAAAAGTTTAGGCTTAGGATTTCCGCACCCCATCGGTTCCGTATTCATCTGCATGTTAGGCTTTTTTGTGTTGCTCTTGGTGCTTGAATGCGGCTTCTGGATTAGTTTCGTCGGAGCCATCGCATACGGGTTCACATCATACCTATTCATAGTAATCGGTGCAGGGCACAATGCGAAAGCCATGGCCATGGCCTTCATGGCACCTGTCATCGCTGGCGTGCTGCTGACATACAAAGGCAAATACCTATGGGGCAGCATCTTAACAGCTTTTGCCTTGGCTTTTGAGTTTCGGACGGGGCACCTGCAAATCACCTATTATCTCTTGCTGATCATCGTCATCCATGTCATTGCACAGCTTATCAGCGATTTGAAAAACAAAGAATTGCTTCGGTTCGTAAAGGCATCCTCCGCCTTGCTCATCGCAGCCATTTTAGGCATTTTGACCTGCTCAACATCGCTTTACGGCAATTACGAGTTCGGCAAGGAAACCACCCGTGGAAAGCCCGTGTTGACCCGCAACGAAGGCAATCAAACCAAAGGCCTCGACCGCGACTACATCACGCAGTGGAGCTACGGCAAGGGAGAGACTTGGAGCCTACTGATTCCCAACACCAAAGGCGGTGCTTCAGCCTACATCGGAAAACAAAATCCTGCCCTTGAAAAGGCCGATGCAAGGTTTAAGGAAAGCATAGCGCAACAAAATGCCTATTGGGGCGACCAGCCCGGCACAAGCGGCCCGGTCTATGTAGGTGCCATCGTGGTGTTTCTCTTCGTGTTAGGTGCCTTGACCGTGAAAGGCAAGTTAAAATGGGCGCTGCTCATCGCCACATTGCTCTCCATACTACTCAGTTGGGGCAAAAACTTCATGGGCTTCACCAATTTCTTCCTCGACTATATCCCCGGATACGACAAGTTTAGGGCGGTATCCATGACCTTAGTCATCGCTGAGGTAACCATGCCGCTGTTGGGATTCTTGGGCTTGGCCGAGATGGCCAAAAGCCCAGATAACGCTAAGAAGAACATGAAGAAATTCATCATTGCCTTGGGCATTACGGCGGGTTTCTGTCTCCTCTTCTACCTCATGCCCAAGATTTTCTTCAACTTCCTCAGCCAAGAAGAAGCCAAGCAATTTGCGGCTTTAAGCTCGGGAAAGGACGGTGCCATCTACAGCATGTTTGCCTCACAACTTGAAGATGTCCGTGTAGCCATCTTCCGCAAGGACGCCCTGCGCAGCCTCGCCTTTATCATCTTGGCCGCCGTGCCGTTGTTCCTCTACGTCAAAGGTAAGCTGAAAGCCACCCCAGCCTTCGCTATCCTCGGCGTGCTTGTCATCATCGACATGTTCCCGATTGACAAGCGATACCTCAACAAGGGCAATTTCATCGACAAGGAGAAATTCCAACACCCCTTTACGGCTTCCACCGCCGACCAATACATCATGAGAGACAAAGACTTGGACTTCAGGGTGGCCGACATCACTAAAGACATGTTCAACGATGCCAGCACCTGCTACTTCCATAAATCATTAGGCGGCTATTCGGGAGCCAAGCTGCGCCGCTACCAAGATGTCATCACCCAATATCTTGGCGCTGAACTTAACCAGCTCAGAACCGCCAAAACAGCACAAGACCTGACACAACTTTTAGAAAAACAACAGGTTATCAACATGCTGAATACCAAATATGTCATTTTCAATCCACAGAGTCAGCCATTTGAAAACCCGTTTGCCTATGGCAATGCGTGGGTGGTGAACGACATCCGCTGGGTTGACACGCCCAACGCGGAAATCGACGCCATCAAGACCACCGATTTGGCATATACGGCTATTCTCAACAAGGAATTTGAGCAACAAGTTGGTAATTACAGACTTACCGACAGTATTGTGCCACTGATTACGCTTGAGGACTATCAACCCAACAGGTTGACCTACAGATTCAACAGCGTTTCAGCAGGCTCAACAACCACGAACAATTATTTGGTCGTATTCTCTGAAATCTGGACTTCAAAAGGCTGGACGATGTATGTTGATGGAGAAGAACAACCTTTGATGAGGGCAAACTATCTGTTGCGCAGTGCCCTCATCCCAAGCGGCAATCATGAGATTGTAATGGAATATGCGCCCAAGGCCTACGCAATAGGCAACAAAGTTTCGTTTGCCAGCTCACTGATTCTCATATTGGGGCTGATAGGTGCCATAGCCTACACCTTCGTTCCGAAGAAAGAAAAGAAAGCATGAAACGGGTTCTGGTCATCACCTACTATTGGCCCCCGTCGGGCGGCAGCGGCGTGCAGCGTTGGCTGAAAATGTCAAAATATCTGCCCGAATATGGCTGGCAGCCCGTGATTTACACGCCCGAAGACGGAGAATACCCTGTTGAAGACCCATCGCTCGAAAAGGATGTAACTCCCGAAGCCGAAGTCGTCAAAAGGCCCATTGTGGAGCCTTACACCTTGTATAAAAAGTTTCTCGGCATACGGAAAGAGGAGAAGGTAAAGGCCGGTTTCATCAAAGAAGAGGGAAAGAAAGCCAAATGGAAAGAGCGTTTCGCCCTGTGGGTGCGCGGCAACTTTTTTATTCCTGACGCCCGCTGTTGGTGGGTGAAGCCCTCGGTGCGATACCTGAGAAAATACTTGAAGGAACACCCCGTAGATGCCATCATCAGCACAGGCCCACCCCACTCCATGCATTTGATTGCCATGAAGTTGAAAGCCTCATTGGACATTCCGTGGATTGCCGACTTCCGTGACCCTTGGACAGAAATCGATTACTACGATGAGCTTATGCTCACCTCCCGTTCCAACCGCAAACATCATCGTTTGGAGCATAAGGTGCTGACACAAGCCGACAATGTGGTCACCGTATCCCCAGATTGGGCAAGAAGTCTGGGCAGGTTGGGCAACAGGAGAGTCAGGGTGGTGTACAACGGCTTTGACCGTGACGACACAACGACTCAAGCCTACACAAAGCCCTCCAAAGCTTTCACCATCACTTATCTCGGTGTACTTTTCAAGGTAAGGAATCCCAAGCGACTTTGGGAAGCCTTGGGTGAACTCATCAAAGAAGACGAAAGTTTATACAAACAACTGAAGGTCAACATGATTGGTCAAATCGACAACACAGTTATGCAAAGCATAGCCCATTACGGCGTAAGGGAACACATAAACCTGAGTCCTTATATTCCCCATGACCAAGTGGCGAACACTTTGCATGAGTCAACACTGCTGCTTTTGACACTTATGCCCGAAACAGAATCGGACACCCGTGGACTGATACCTGCCAAGCTCTTCGAATACATAGTGTCAGGTCGTCCCATCCTCTGCATTGGCCCTGAAGACGGTGATGCCGCAAGAATCATCGCCGAAACCAAGGCAGGACAGACTGTCGGTTTCGAGAACAAGGAAAAGATGAAAGCAGCCATCAAAGAACTGTATCAGAAGTATCTCGACAGCGACTTGCCCGACAACACCAGCAACAACATAGAGAAGTATTCGCGGAAAGCCTTGGCGGGTGAGTTTGCGAAGCTGTTGAACGAAATAAGCCATTGATATGCAAAAAGCGCCAGATAAGCCAAGGATACTGTTCATCGCTTCCAACATACCCACACCGAAACGAAAGTCCAACAAGGTGGTGATGACCATCGCCCACAAATTGACTGCATGGTGCGACATTTCTGTCATGCATCCCGCCGAAATTGCTCCCTTCCCTTTCAATCTGATGGCGAAATACCGCAACATCGCTGGAAAACAAAGTTGGGAAGACGACGGCATAATGGTGAGGCCTTTCAGATACATCCGACTGATAGGCAAAAAGAGCGCGTTCCTCTTACTCCCAAGCTACAAAAAAAAGCTACAAAAATATTGCAAGCAATTTGGGATTCCGCAACTGGTACATGCCCATTTTGCCCTACCTGACGGGGATTTTGCCTATCAAATCGCTGAATTGTTCGACATTCCCTATGTCATCTCTTTCAGAAAGTCAGACATCGGCTTCCTCGAATTGTCGAAGAATTGCAGTACAAAAAACTTGATACACAGAGTTTTATCTAATGCAGGACAAATTATCGTGCACAATGCCGCACAACAAGAGCTACTCTCCAAGGTCGGTTATAAGAGCGTCCTTTTGCCTCATGGTATAGAGAAAGACTTCTTCGCAAAAAAAGAACAAACCAACACCTCAGATAGCCTCTCCATAGCCTCAATTGGAGAACTGGTCCCAACGAAACACATTGACTGGGTCATCCGTGCCGTTAAGAATTACAAAGGCAACAAAAAAATCACCTTGAAGATTGCCGGTAAAGGCCCAATGCGCCCAGAATTGGAGGCCTTGGCAAGGGGACATGACAACATCCAACTGTTAGGACAAATAGACCACGAAAGGATTGGTGAGCTGCTTCGAGAAACCGACATCTTTGCACTCCCGAGCGTCAACGAGACTTTTGGGCTGGTCTATTTGGAGGCCGCAGCACACCAAAACGCTGTCATTGCCACCAAAGGCACGGGTATTTGGGGCGTTTTTGAAGACCAAAACGAAATGCTCTTCTGCGATTCCTCTGACTCATTTGACGAATTGCTGTACCGCCTCATTGACGACGACAAACTCAGGAACGAATTGGCTGAGAATGCTTACTTTAAAGCCTTTGAAAACTACCAATGGGAAAAAATCATCGAAAGGTACATCGAATTGTATGACGGGCTTTCAAAAAAAATTGATTATTAAAGTATTCAATTGAATTAATTGGGTCTTTTTGTTGCTGATATGAATCCTAAATCTTATTAGTATGAAAAAAACGCTGTTGTTTTTGGTTCTTCTCACCCTCTCAATGTTTGCCATCGGCCAAGCCGTAAGACTATTCGATCCGACATGGCCCGACAACATCTTAGAAGACGACTGCAACTCACCCATGAACGGCAGCACTTGGGATGTGCACTTACTCTACTCAACCCAAGGCAACCCTGTGGCCACATACGCACCTGTTTTGGCGGGCGACATCGACGGCAACGGTTTGACCGATATTGTAATGGCCCATTATAATGGCAACAACTATCGCACCACCACATTGGACATATACAGCGGCCTTGACCTCTCTTTGCAATACAGCTTTAACATCCATGACTCCATCTATGTCTCCAACGGCCCTTACGCCATAGGCAAATACCCACTGTCCAACGGCTTGATGCAAGGAGCCCTCTTCGTCCACGGCTATGACAAGAAAATCCGTGCCTACGCCATCGACGGCACGCTGCTGAATATATCCGACCGTGCTACCACATGCGATGGGATGGTCTCGCTTGCCGACTTCAACGGCGACGGCTATCCTGAGGTATATGTCGGTAGCGACATCTTCGATGCTGCTACGCTGAAATGGCTATGCTCTGGCCCTCAATACGGCAACATGGGCCTCAGTTTCAGAGGAGCCGCAGTAGGCGTTGTCAACCATCACCGCTGCTACTTTGCCATGTCGTTGGCCAGTGATGTGCTCGGTGATGGAAAACAAGAGCTGATTTGCGGTAACACCATCTACGAAGTGAACATCACCAGCCGCACCAATCCCAACTTGAACTCCATCACCGTCAAGAAAACCATATCACCGCCCAACGGATACCCACAAGACGGCCATGTCAGCCTTGCCGACTTCGACCTTGACGGTGAATGTGAAGTGCTCGTAATTCGCGACAACACTAACGACCACACCTCGGACAAAACCTACTTCTATGCCTACAAACCATCAAACGGCCAAATCCTCTTCCAGAAGTCTATCCAGTGCCTTTGCACAGGCTATCCACTTATCGGCAACATTGACAACGACCCACATCCCGAAATCGTCTTTTTGGAGAAACAAGAGCATTATCCCATGAACATCTATTGCTGGCGCTACACTGCACAAAACGGGCTCAACACCGTTTGGCACATGCCACACGACGACTCTTCAGGGCAAACGGGTCTAACGCTTTTCGACTTCAACCAAGACAACATTATGGAGCTCGTTTACCGCGACAGCGACAACCTGCGTATCATCAATGGCAGCGGCAAGAGCCACATCACGGGCAACGACACCATCTGCCCATACAATATCTACAGACGCATGATGGCCGCCGGTACTGGATGCGAATACCCTATCGTGGCGGATGTAAATGGTGACGGCTCAGCAGAGATTGTAACCACAGGATTGTTAGACCAATATTCAAGTCTCCCCGGTTATGGCGGCATTCATGTCTTCGGCAGCCCGGGCGGTTGGGCTCCCGCACGGCCCGTATGGAACCAATATATGTACCATGTTACCAACATAAATGAAGACCTGACCATACCCACCTATTGCTTCGATAAAGCCACCGTTTTTACCGGCATTGACGGCACCGTCCGCAGGCCTTACAACAACTTCCTGCAACAGGCAGGTTATATCACGCCCCAAGGCGAGCCATACAACCCCAGCGACCATGTGGAGGCAGAGCATTATGGCGGAGGCTGTGAGACCTACACCTATCATGGCATAACCTATTCTGAAAGCGGCGACTATGAGTACTTAATCAAGAATCCTTGGGGCTGCGACACGCTGATGACCATCCATGTCCAAATTGGCGATACCATCTACACCACAAAAGACCAGATTGCTTGCGGCAGCTATACATGGAATGGCATCACATACAACACATCGGGAGAGTATGAACAAACATTCACTGCCATACAGGGCTGCGACAGTATTGTCACGCTTAACCTGACCATCAAGCCAGCGCCTTATGTCAGCTCCATACACGGCGAAAGCCTCATCCACTACCAAAGCAACGGCAACTACACCTACCATATCGACACAGTGCCCGGATGCTTCGGCTACGAATGGAGTATTGACGGACCATGGAACATTGCTTTCTCCCCTGACTCTCCGGAATGCACCGTCAACATCAACTCATCAGGAGTTGCCACGCTCACCGTAAGAGTTTACACCGAATGCGGTGTTACTGCGCGCAGCCTTTTTATCAACCACGATGCCAGACCTAATGTTGTCGTTTACCCCAACCCCACAAAAGGCGAGTTCAACATCGTCCTTTATGGCATGCAGGGCGAAGCTGTCATCGTCATCTATGACTATTTGGGACAATTCATTGGTCGTTTCAGAGTCGATACGGATCTGGCGGGTACCATCGTGCCTTGTTCCTTAGCCGGCAAGGCTGCTGGTGTTTATCTGATCAATGTCATGAATCGTTTTGAAAAGGTGACCAAAAAAGTCATCAAGGACACTCCAAGCACGCATGGAATAATCAATTGGGAATGGTGAAATATCCGTCAAATGGAAAAGGAAATGACTACTTCCTTCTAAAAAGGTGTAATCCTTTGTCGATCACATTATTCACTGGCTGGGAAATCTTTAATTTGTAAACCAAGAGCAGTCCTACGACAAGGAAAATGACAGATTTCAGCACCGAGTCGACGACCAAACCAAGCACCATCTTGCCAAACAGACCGACAGACCAAGGTGTCAGAGTTTTCGACCACAGCCAATTCAATCCGAACAAGATGGCAACTATCAGTAAGACAGGAAGTTGCTTCAACGACAAGGGTAAAGTTCCAATCTTCCATCGGATTAAAGCCAAAAGGAGCGCATAATGCACCATATAGGCCACCAATGTCGCCATGGCCGCACCATCCAAGCCCCACTCGTCAACCCATCGTTCGTTGAGATACCAAGCCAGAACCGTCAGCAAAATGGTAAAAAACAAGGAGTAATGATAGATTTTGGAATAGCTCAGAACCGTGGTCCCCACATTCAGCGTAGAATTGACCAATCGGCTGAGGCTCAAGACGAGCACCGCCCATTTTCCCGCGCTGAAAACCTCGCCGTTGGGCAATAGGGCAAAGACCGTGTCGATATTGATCCAGATGAAGAAAAACACCAGAGAGCCAACGAGAAACTGGTGAAAAGAGACACTTTTGCATATACGGTCGGCCTCCTTCACATTGCCATCGGCCATAGCTTGAGAGATTTGCGGCTTGCTGATGGTACCGAGTGAGCGGTAAGGCATCTCAACCAGCGAAGCAATATAGATAGCAATAGTGAGGATACCACCCATAGCAAGGCCTTGTTTGCCCGCCACAAAATAGCGGTTGAACAAAGGCGTGATATTGCCCGCCAACGCTGAAGTGATAAGGAAAATCGTGTAAATCAAAAACTCGCGCCTCAACTTGGGTGTCAGGTGTTTCTTATCGATGCGGAACGACACACGATGTAGCGAGAGCAGATACACTATATTGACCACCGTGGCCAAGCCATAGGAGACACAAAACACGACAATCATGCCCGTGAGCGAGAGAATGTGAAAACCATAGAGCAGGTAGATGACCATTGTCAACACACGCAAACCCACCTCGCGGATGAAGCGGGGCACTACGATACGCATCAACAGGTTGGAGTTGGTCTCGAACACCGAGATATAGAGCATGAAGAAGGACAGCGGAATCACATAGTAGATGTAATCTATGAACAAGGCCGACTTCTCGGAGAAAAACGAAGCGATGGGACCTTGGAGAGCGAAGAAACAACAGAGGAAAATGGCAAATCCAACCAAGGGCACAACCAAAGTCCAGCCGAAGAAACCATGATCGCGGTGCTCTTCATCCTTAAAAAAGGGATAATAGCGCATTGCCGATGTATTGGTGCCCAACTGTGCCAGACCTGAAAACAGCAGTGCCGATTGGAGCAACACATCGATAAGACCGATCTCCTCCGTGGTCAGGTATTTCGTCTGTACGAAAAAGGTGGTAACAATGCCCACAGCCACCCCGACATAGGTGGCGACAGTACCCTTGATGCTCTGCCGTGCTACAATGCCCATAATGACAGTCTATGCTTGGTTTTTAGGATTTTCTTCCTTATCGTTGGGGTCGAAACCCAAGTTGTATTGTTCATCAGAACTCTTCCGCTCTTGCTCAGCATAATCCTGATAAGCCTTGATAATCAACTCATAGTCTTTTCTCTTTTCCTCCAAATCCAAAATCAGGTCTTGCTTTTCCTTGATGTCTTTTTTCAGTTCTTCGATCCGTCCGTCGCGGCTCTCATTGGCAATCTGATAAACATGGATATGCTTTCTCAAATCGTCGATGACAATCTTCTTTCTTCGCGTAGTATCCTCGACCGAGCTTAGTTTCATGGCCTCACGGCGAATGCCTGAGTTTAGGTCGTTACCGGCCAAAATCAGGATGGCGACCACCCAAATCCAAAGCAAAAGGATGATGAGGGTACCGATGGAACCATACAGTACATTGTAGCGCGAGAAATTAGAGATATAGGCATTAAAACCCACCGTACCGAGCACAAAGAGCGTGGTGGCAAGGATGGTTCCCGGACTGAAAATGACAAACTCCCTGTATTTTTTGGCCTTCTCCCGCGGACGCTTCAACTCCTTGCGATAATGCTCATTGAATCTGACATTGCCGAAATAATACAGCATGGAAATACCGAAGCTCAAGGCAAAAATACCGACCACCCAACGCAATACACTGAACAGGAAGAAAGTAAACGAACCGCCTTCGATGACCTTATTCGCCACCAAATACTTGAGGGCCGTGCCGCCCAGCGAAATCAGCAGCACCGAAATCACAATCAGCACACCGATGAAAATGAGCATGATGATGGCAAACACACGCTGGATGACCCATCCCTTGAAGCCCAAGCCTTTCGAGGTAACATAGTCGGCATACACATTGCGGAACCCGTTGAAAAAAGCCACGATACCACCAGAGCCGAAAATCAGGCACAAGATGATACTGATGGAAAGCAGGCCATCGTGAGGCTGGTTCATAATGCCATCAATGGTTTCAGTAACAAAGTCGAGAGTTCCCGATGGGATAAAGAAATCGTTGAGAAGCATTAACACCCGTTCATAGAGTTGTGGAATGGGAATGTAGGGTATCAAAGTAAAGAAAAACAGAATCAGAGGAAAGAGGGCCACAAAGAAGTTGAATGCCACGCCAGCAGCGCGATCAACAGTTCGGCCTTTGGTGAACAGCTTGAAAAAGTTGACCAGCACGGTCAGCATAGGCAATTTGGTGCCCGGGAAGCGTACCCTGCGTAAAAAATTGTCGTCTTTATTGTACCAAGCCTTCAGTGCGTCAGCCTTGGCGTTGAACCACAGCTTGAGTTTACCGTCTTTCTTTTCCATGTTTGCCATAAACCGGATTTTAGAATGCAAAAATACAGGTTTTTGGTTCAATAGCGAAATAATTGTAGTTCTGCCTTCAAAAAACACCACAATTATGTCCCTGTCACTCTCAAAACTATACATTCACGCCTCTTTTCACATCAAATACACGAGCGTGCCTATCCGTATACAAGACCATTCCTAATTGTATGCCCATATCGGCCCCGCCCTAAAAAGGGCAGCTTAATACACTCCAATGCAAAGCGCAGCTACCCCCCAAGCAGCAGCAAAACAAAAAAATCCCTATTTTTGCAGCGCAAAACAACTATCTATGACCAACGAAAGCAACACTATCTCCCACGAAGGCATCGTAACGAAAATCACGGACGAAGAATTGGAAATCAAGATATTGGCACAAAGTGCCTGCGCGGCCTGCCATGCCAAAAGCGCCTGCGGCATGGGCGAACAAGCCGAGAAGATCCTCACCGTGCCACGCCCCAAAAGCCAAAACTTCTCTATAATGCAGAAAGTCAATGTCAGAATGTCCATCAGGCAGGGCAACAAGGCTGCCGTATTGGCCTATTTGATACCGATTTTGTTGCTTCTTGCCATACTTTTCGTCTGCCTCGGCTTGGGCTTGAACGAAGGTTTGGCTGCCCTCATCAGCATAGTCGCGCTGATACCTTATTATATAGTCCTCTACCTGCGCCGCGACAAATTGAAGAAACAATTCGAATATACCATCGAATAAAAACCAAAAAAAATCCTTTGCCAAAAAAGGGAATTTCCGTATTTTTGCAGGTTCTAAAAATTGAAAGCAAACTCAAAATATCATACTAATGAGTAACATTTTAATTATTTCCCTCGCGGTTCTTGGGATCATGGGCGGCGTTTTAGCCGTGATTCTGTTCTTCGTAGCACAGAAGTTCAAAGTGGAAGAGAACCCTTTGATTGATGAAGTGGAGTCCTGTTTGTCCGGTGCCAACTGCGGCGGTTGTGGTTTTGCAGGGTGCCGTGCCTTGGCCGAAGCTTGCGTAAAGCAAGCTGTGGCGAAAGGCAACATTGACGGTCTCTCCTGCCCCGGTACCGACATGGGCAAGGTGGCTGCCGTCTTAGGACTTACCGCCGCTGCTTTCGAGCCCAAAATCGCCGTGGTGCGCTGCAACGGCAGCTGCCAGAACTCTCCCTCCAAGGTGCATTATGAAGGTGCCAACATCTGCGCTTTCGCAAACACCCTTTATGCTGGCGAGGGCGGCTGCTCGAAAGGCTGCCTCGGTTTGGGCGACTGCGTGAAGAAGTGCAACTTCGGCGCGCTGCACATCGACAAGGAGACGGGCTTGCCCGTCATCGCCCCCGACAAGTGCGTGGGCTGCGGCGTGTGCGCCCGTGCCTGCCCGCGCGGCATCATCGAAGTGCGGCCGCGTGGCAAGAAAGACCGTCGTGTCTATGTGTGCTGCTCCAACACCGACAAGGGTGCCTTGGTCGTCAAGAACTGCTCTGTAGGCTGCATCGGTTGCCAGAAGTGCCTGAAGGTCTGCCCCTTTGAGGCCATCGAAATGCGCGGCAACTTAGCCTACATCGACCCAGCCAAATGCAGGGTCTGCGGCAAGTGCGTTGAGGTTTGTCCCAGAGGCAGCATCCACGCCATCAACTTCCCGCCACGCAAGCCCAAGGAAGAAGCTCCCGTCGAGCCGAAAGCACTGCAAGACGCAAAACCCGTCGTGAAGCCCCAAGCACAGCCTGAGGCACAGCCCGTGGATGTGAAAACCGAAGTCAAACCTGAAAACACCGTCACAGCATGAACCCGATAAAGACATTCCATAAGGGCGGCGTACATCCTGAAGAGAACAAGCTCTCAGCCGACCAGCCCATACAAGACTTCCCAATGCCCAAGCAAATCATCGTCCCGCTTGGACAATGCCTCGGCGCTCCCGCTGAATGCATCGTCAACAAAGGCGATCGCGTGCTGACTGGACAGCTCATCGGCACCGCCAAGGGCTTTGTCTCGGCCAATGTCCACTCCCCCGCCACCGGCTCTGTCGCCAAGATCGATGTGGTGATGGACCATACGGGATATTACAAACCCGCCATCTTCATCGATGTGGAAGAAAAAGACGAGTGGGCAGAAGGCATTATTGAAACTGACGAACTTTTGACCGACATCAAGTTGGACGCTAAACAGATTATTGACAAAGTGAAGGAATGCGGCATCGTCGGTATGGGCGGCGCCACCTTCCCCACCCATATTAAGATGATGGTTCCCGAAGGCAAGAAGGCCGAATATGTCATCATCAACGCGGCCGAATGCGAGCCTTATCTGACCTGCGACTACCGTCTCCTTCTCGAAAAGACCCAAGAGCTCCTCATGGGCGTGAAGATTGTGATGAAAGGCGTTGGCACCGACAAAGGCATCATCGGCATTGAAACCAACAAGATGAAGGCCATCGAGCTGCTCGACAAGACCATCAACGAACATAAAGACCTTTATGCAGGCATCGAAGTGCAACCTTTGAAGACCAAGTATCCGCAAGGCGGTGAAAAACAGATCATCAAAGCCGTCACCGGGCGTGAAGTGCCCTCGGGCAAGCTGCCTATTGAGACGGGCTGCGTTGTGGTCAATGTGGCATCAACATTCGCCATCTATGAGGCCGTGCAGAAGAACAAGCCTTTGATTGAGCGCATTGTCACCGTCACAGGCAAGTCGGTCAAGAAACCGTCCAACTACCGCGTGCGTTTTGGCACACCTGCCGACCTCGTCATCGAGGCCGCCGGTGGTCTGCCTGAAGACATCACCGATGTCATCAACGGCGGTCCGATGATGGGCAAGTCGGTGTCGGTCACCAACTTCCCTTGCATGAAAGGCACATCAGGCATCCTGCTCATGACCCTCAAAGAGGCACAGGACCGTCGTCAGACCAACTGCATTCGCTGCGGCCGTTGTGCCGGTGTCTGCCCCATGGGTCTGCAACCCTTCCTGCTTCACAAACTGGCCAAGCTGAATGACTTCGACGAGACCGAGAAGAACAATGTCATGGACTGCATCGAATGCGGCTCATGCGAGTTCACCTGTCCCGCCAACATCCCGCTGCTTGACTACATCCGCTATGGCAAGGCCAAGACCGGTGCTATTATCAGGGCAAGAAGCCAGAAATGAATGTTGACAGAGACGCATTGATTGCAGTTCTACCAACAACAATTAAACGATTCAACGATAAACACTTCAACAATGAACAAAAAATACACAATATCAGGTTCGCCGCATGTGCATTCGACGGAAAACACGAGGAAAATCATGTATCGCGTGCTCCTCGCCCTGCTTCCCGCCCTGCTTGTGGCCATTTACTATTTCGGTTGGTATGCCCTACGCCTCACCCTCATCACGGTGGCTACCTGCATGTTGACCGAATGGCTCATTCAGAAATTCCTCATCAAAGGCCCATTGACCATCAACGACGGCTCGGCTGCGCTGACTGGTATTTTGCTGGCCTTCAACGTACCTGCCAACCTTCCCATTTGGATGTCCATCGTGGGAAGTGTCTTCGCCATCGGTATCGGCAAGATGGCCTTTGGCGGCTTAGGCAAGAACCCTTTCAACCCGGCTTTGCTGGGCCGTGTGTTCATGCTCGTGTCGTTCCCAACCGCCATGACTACTTGGCCGCAGGCCGCCCCTATCTTCAAGGCGGGATTCTTCACCGATGCCGTCACGGGTCCCACCCCGCTCGGTCTCATGAAGGAGTCAGGTGCTTCCTCGCTCGACCACATGCAATTCCTTGACATGGTGCTCGGCAACCGTGGCGGTGCTTTTGGCGAGGTGTGCACCATCGCCCTGCTGTTGGGTGCCATCTACCTCATCGCCCGCAAGGTCATCGACATCGCCACGCCATTGAGTATCTTGCTCACCGTGTTCGTTTTCACGGGCATCGGTTACCTTATCAATCCTGAAATATATGTCGCTCCGTGGTACCATCTGGTCTATGGCGGTCTCGTTCTCGGTGCCTTTTTTATGGCTACTGACATGGTAACCTCTCCGATGACGACGAAAGGCAAGCTCCTGTTCGGATTCGGCATTGGTGCCATCACGGTCGTCATTCGTCTGTGGGGTGCCTATCCCGAAGGCGTTTCGTTCGCGATCCTCATCATGAATGCCTTCACACCCCTCATCAACAAGGCCTTCAAGCCCCAAGTGTTCGGTGTCGTCAAACCCTCTAAAAAGTAAAGTTATGGCTAAGAAGAAAAAATCCACATTGATCAATATGGTTGTTGCCCTGCTCGTCATCACGGCGGTGGCGGGCGGCGTACTCGGCTTGGTGTATGGCATGACCAAAGACGCCATCGCCGAAGTTGACCGGAAAAAGAATGAAGCTGCCATACAAGCCGTGTTGCCATTAGACGGTGAGATTACCTATAAGGCCGACACGATAATGTATTCGGAAGAGGGTGTTACCATGACTTTCCCCTGCAACTTGGCCTACGACCAAAGCGGCACCTTCAAAGGTGCTGCCGTCAAGACAAGTGAAGGCGGTTTCAGCGGCAAGATCGACATGATGGTCGGTTTCCTTGCCGACGGCACCATCAAAGGCACTTCGGTGTTGTCGCACAGCGAGACCCCCGGCCTTGGCGCCAACATGACCGGCAAGTTCATGGACCAGTTTGTCAGCAAGAACCCCACGGATTTCAAGTTGACTGTCAAGAAAGACGGCGGCGATGTCGATGCCATCACCGCAGCCACCATCACCTCGAGAGCCTTCACGAAAGCGGTGGATAAGGCATACAAAGCTTTCATGGCCAACAAAGCACAATTCACAAGCAACGCTCCCGCTGAGGAGATCGTTTCCGAAACGGAAGAAGTAAACGAAAATATGGAAGGAGGACAAGACAATGAGTAACAACCTGCAAACCTTTACCAGAGGTCTCATCAAAGAGAACCCCATCTTGGTGCTGCTGTTGGGCTGCTGCCCGACATTGGCCACCACTACCAGTGCCGTCAACGGCATGTCGATGGGCTTGGCCACCACCTTCGTACTGGTGTTATCGAACATCTTCATCTCCCTATTGAAGGGCTTCATCCCCGACAAGGTGCGTATCCCCTGCTTCATCGTGGTCATCGCTTCGTTCGTAACCTTAGTGCAACTCATCATGCAGGCTTATGTGCCCGACATTTATGAGACCCTCGGCCTGTTCATCCCGCTCATCGTGGTAAACTGTATCGTGCTGGGTCGCGCAGAGGCTTTCGCCTCGAAGAACCCCGTGTTCCCCTCGCTGCTCGACGGCCTTGGCATGGGCATGGGTTTCACCCTCGCTCTCACACTGTTAGGCTGCATCCGCGAGTTGCTCGGCGGCGGCACCATTTTCGGCTTGGGCATCTTACCTGAGACGGCCAATATTCTGGTGTTCATCCTGCCCCCCGGTGCCTTCATCTGCCTCGGCTTCGTTATCGCTATCGTCAACAAACTCAAAAAAGAAAGTCACTAAGCCATGAAATACCTCATCATTATCCTATCGACCATCTTGGTCAACAACGTGATCTTCTCCCAATTCCTAGGGGTCTGTCCTTTCTTGGGCACATCGAAGAAGACTTCCACAGCCTTGGGAATGGGTGCAGCCGTCATCTTTGTCCTAACTCTCGCCACTTTGGTAACTTGGCTAACGAACCAGTACATCCTGACGCCATTGAAACTGACCTTCCTTCAAACGATAGCATTCATCCTCATCATCGCTGCTTTGGTGCAAATGGTGGAGATCATACTGAAGAAAATCAGTCCTTCGCTCTACACTGCCTTGGGTGTGTTTCTGCCTCTAATTACGACCAACTGCGCCGTGTTGGGCGTTTCACTGACCGTAGTTACCAAGGAGTTCAATTATGGAGGCACGACCCATCTGCTGAGCCTTGGCGAATCCATGATTTATGCTGTCGGCATTGCCCTTGGTTTCGCATTGGCCTTGATTCTTTTTGCCGGAATCCGCGAGCATATCGATCTGATGGATCCTCCCAAAAGCATGAAAGGCACCCCCATCGCCCTGATTACCGCCGGCATTTTGGCCTTGGCTTTCATGGGATTCACGGGAATCGTGTAATAATATCAACAACAATTGGCATGGGGAGACCGCAAAATGCGGTCTCCCCATTTTCATGCCAATGAAGCGATGGGGTGTTTTAAAAGAAAAAATCCACATTTCAGCAAAAAAATACATCATTATTCCAAAAAAATGCGTACTTTTACGCGCTGATTTGCTCATTTGATGAGCGCAGGAAAACTTAGAAAAAGAATATCCACGCAAAACAAACCAATGTTATGAATAGATTTGCAAAAACCGTTTTGATCGCCATGATGCTGCTGGTCCTACCGATGAGGCAGTTTGGACAGCAACCACAATCAGGTCACAATCCTCCAACGATTGACTTTGACATCACAAACATTTCTCTTTTTGACGAGCGTGTCTTTTTCTTACACAATGTGATGAACGACAGCCGTTTCGAGGTCATCAACGGTGAAGGTGACGGCGTGTTTGTCATCACTGCCAGCGAAGCCTTTGGCGGCATCGACCTCCATGAAACTTTTGCCGAATTTCGAGAGCAGCAAGCACTGCTATTTGCCCAGATGGGAAAAGAGGAAGCCGCCGAGTTGGCTTCCAACTACAAAGCTGCCCTGCCTCAAAACTATATCCTTTCGTTGATGATGGATGTATACAACCGTTCGAGGCAGAACAACACCTGCGCCAATGCCGACCCCTTCTGCACCGACAATGGCCAATACCAGTTCCCCGCCGGTGTCAACGCCGGTAGCGGCGAGTCTGGCCCTGACTACGATTGCTTATACACCCAGCCTAACCCGGCATGGTACTACATGCAAATCGACAATCCCGGTAATATGGACATACACATGTACAGTACACCGAATGTCGACATTGACTTCTGCTGCTGGGGACCTTTCTCCGACCCGACTGCACCTTGCCCGAACGGCCTGACCGAGAACAAGGTCGTCAGCTGCAGCTATTCTACCGCTTCCAGTGAACACTGCATTATTCCTGCCTCCGCCCAAACGGGTGAGTACTATATCCTCGTCATCACCAACTATTCGAACCAGTCTTGCAACATCACGTTCAGCAAGGTAGGCGGCAGCGGCACGACCAACTGCGGTATCTTGCCACCCTTGGTGAGCGGACAAGGCCCCTATTGTGTGGGTGAGACCATCCAACTGACGGCACAAGGCCAAAGCGGCGCCACATACAGTTGGACTGGCCCTGGAGGATTCAACTCCAACCAACAAAACCCCACTCGCCCCAACTGCACCATGGCCATGGCTGGTGTCTACACCTGCACCATCACCGTTGGTGGTCAAAGCAACAGTGCCTCAACCCCGCCCGTTGTGATTTATCCCCAACCTACCGCCAACTTCAACTACACCTCGGTCTGCAAGGGCACACCTACCCAGTTCAACAGCACTTCCACCACCAACCCCGGTGGCCAGCAAATCCAAAACTACCAGTGGAACTTTGGTGACGGACAAACCGGTATGGGACAAAACGCAAGTCACACCTACACCAATTCAGGCAATTATCAGGTAACACTTACCGTATCCACCGGCAACGGCCACTGCGCGCATTCGAGAACCCAGACCGTGCCCGTGTATGCCATGCCTATGGCAAACGCCGGCAACGACCAATACATTGCCTACGGAGCTACCGCCCAACTTCATGGATCGGGAGGCGCCGGCAGTTTCAACTACCAATGGTCACCCGCAAACATGGTTACAAACCCCAACGCCCAAAACACCCAGACTGTCCCCCTGACACAAGACCAAACCTATACGCTCACCGTAACCAATCAACAAGGACAATGCATTGAAAACGACCAAGTTACTATACGGATTAATGGTAATGCAATGGCCGTTTCTGCTGGTCCGGATATAGCCATCTGCCAAGGCGGCAGCGGCGAAATCTATGTTGTGGCAGGCGGTGGCACCGGAGCCTTCACTTACTCATGGACACCGACCACGGGGCTCAGCAATCCCAACATAGCCAACCCCATTGCCTCGCCCAACCAAACCACCACCTACACCTGCCAAGTGAGCGACGGACAGACCTCTCAAAATGTGAGTGTGACGGTTACCGTCAACGACGTCATTATAGAGAACGAATATGTCTCTATTTGCCCGGGCGAGGAATACCATTGGCACGGGGTTAGCTACAACCATCCAAACACATACCAATTCGACACCATCACCGCCCAAGGCTGCGACAAGACCATTTATCTGCATCTTGAAAACTATCCCTCCTACGATGAAACAACGATTACCGAAGCCATCTGCTTCGGAGAAAGTTACGACTTCTACGGCACCACCTACACCTCTTCAATTAACACATCGTATACCGACCAAACGGTCAACGGCTGCGACAGTATTGTAAGGCTTAATCTAACGGTTTATCCTGACAACGGCGTTACGCTCCATCCAGTTGTGGTTTGTCCCGAACAATTGCCCTACACATTCTATGGCGTTGATTATTATGAAGATACCGATATTATAGTGCATGATACCGACATCCACGGCTGCGACAGCCTCGTTCGTCTGAACTTAACCATCAGCAATTACTATATTCCCCCTGTCCAGACTGAATATGTTTGTTGGGAAGGAACGCCTTCTTACCTATGGGAAATCAACGGAGAAACATACTACGAATCGGACATCTACATCGACACCATCCCCACGGCGAATTGTGATGGCATCTTTCGCCTCGACCTGCATATGATGGAAAAGCCGGAAGTGACAACAATTCAAGAAACCGCTTGCGACAGTTACGATTGGTATGTTAACGGCGTAAAAGTGGGCACCTACACACAGTCGGGCAACTATCATCATTCCATTCCCATCTACGAAGACTCCAATGACCCGAGTACAAAATATCCCTGTGACCAAGAATATGAATTGGCGTTAACCATCCATTATTCGCGTTCGGACGAAAAATCATATCATAACGAGTGCGATTCCATACCATTCAATTGGTTTGGTGAAACACAATATTTGAAGCGCAATGGCATCTATACTTTTGAGGGTGAAACCTTTGAAGGTTGCGACAGCCTGATGACCGTTACCGTCACCGATATGAAATACACGCCCCAACCCGAAAAGATTGGCCGCATGGACGAAGGCGAATCCGGCCCCATTTTGCTCAACGACACTACTTTTGCCGTGATTACCAATACGCAATTCTTCTCCTTCAATTACGATTTCTACATTAATGAAGCGGGACTAAGCCGGTGGACCAATTGCGTATGGACCATCAGTGAACCAGAATGGAGCATCGACCAAAGATTCGATGCCCAAAACAATGCGAGTTACTGCAAAGTGCATGTCAAGCATCGCAACGAAGAAGATGTGGTATTGACAGCTACGGCCACCAGTGCATGTGGAGCACCTATCACAAAGAAAGCCTACCTCCGTTCTACTTTCTTCGATGTGGACGAGCAAACGCAAGACCTGTCGGACGTAACCATTGTTCCCAACCCCAACAATGGCAAGATGCGCCTCAACTTTGAGAACATGGAAGGCCGTTTATATATTAAGGTATTTGACATGAGAGGAAACCTGATCGACGATTTCAACACCCAAGTGGCACACAGCGGAAGCGGTTATGAGTATGACATGAAGCGATTTGCGGACGGCGTGTACTTTTTCGTCATTTCCAACCACACAACAACACTCACCCGCAAAGCCGTAATTATCCACTAATCTCCATTGCAATAACGATGAGCAAGCCTTCATTCTTCTTGATTGTCATTTGCTTAGCAAGCCTTTGCTTCGCTTCTTGCCAGAAGCAGGATGGGCCGACAGGCATTGGCCCCAACACGCCGAATTTGCCCTTCGACTACATTGTTCAGTCCATTCCTGACATTGGCACATATATGCCTCGCGATTTGCTGTTGGCGATGCAAGACCATCTTCATTTCGGCGATAATCCTCCAAGGATTGACACCTGCTTCCACACGGACAGCATCCGTCTCGACAGGTATATCAAGGCAGACCCTTCCACCCCATTCTATTTAATTCCTCAAACCTTCGCCTATCCATTTTTCTCTTGGGGTTTCAATGGCCAGCATCAATGTGTTATTGACCGCTTCAGGCATGACGAGCCCATCGTAAACGACGATTCGTATCAAATTTTTGCCACTTCAAACGGCACAGACAGCATCTTCATCATTGGCGAAGACCCGTATTTTACTGTGTATTACAAAATCAATCACACCCTAAAAACTTGGGCTTCAAATATCGGAATGGCCACTTATCTTGCCCCTCTCAACGGCAGGGAACTAAAAGAAAGCATCATCATTTGCGGCACAGCGATCAACCAAAACTACATATATTATTTGTTCACAAAAAAAGACGGTGGAACCATACGTACCGAAACGTATTCAAAGGATTCATCATCCTATATTGTTGGAGACATTCAAATTCCAATTCATGAGGTTCGATATCTTGACACCCTCCAATCAACGCAGGTTATTGGAATAAAAGACCTTCATATTGGTGCCAGGATCGAAAACTCAGTGGCTGTTGAGAGCATGGATTTTTATGCCATACATGATATCCTATTATTCTCCTATCCATATCCAGTTACCATCGATACCACGTTTTATAATGGATCTGCCACAGGAAATTGACCTTTAATAAATTTTCAGTTAACGCTACGATGAGACCCCAAAAGATACCAAGCCCGAAATTTGTTTTAATCCTTGCTTTCTGCTGGTTGGCATTAAACGCCGCGGCACAGTTCAGAAAGCCCCTTGTATCGGCGAGAGACAAAGCCGCCATCAACGACGCAAAGCTGAATGTTGGCATCATGGGCGGCCCCAACCTCACTACATGGCTGCACCTTCACCCTGACCAGTCGGCGGAATGGTACCTGCAGCCTTACCGTCCAGATTTTCTTTCCAGTGTGGGTTATTTCGGCGGCATTTGTTTGGAGTACATGGTGAACAAGGGCTTTTCCATCGGTTTCAACGCGCTCTACGCACGACACAACGTGAAAGCTACCAATACAAATGACCATATTGCCTTGGGCTGGAACCCGGCCGACTCCTCCATTATTTATGGAACGAAGACAGACATTTTCTCTGCAAAATACCACAGCATTGAGGCTTTTGTGCCATTCACCTATTATTTCAGTTCCTCTGCAATGAAAAACGTGAAGCCCTACGTTTTTGTTGCACCACGATTTTCATACGTGCCGCCCAGTTTCCTAAACGACACGAGCCTGATAACTTATCAAACTGAGCACCAACCCTCTAACCAAGCAGAATCACATGAACAGATAGGCTTTGGGACTTATTCCTACAGAACCATCAACATTGGAGGCACAATGGGCATCGGTACACTGCTGAGAGTCAACACGAACAGTTATTACTTTCTCTTCAAGTTTGATTTGTCTGCCAACCTGTTCGCCTTATCCACCTACACACGCGCCGACTTACTCTTTTATGAATTCAACGGAAAGCGTTACAGCGGTTCGGCGCAAGCCACGATCACTTTCCAACTGCCCATCAAAAAGCGGCTTCAGGGCGCTTGCATGAATTGGGGGAAATACAATTAGAATAATCCTAAGTCAACGTAGATGAAAACATAAATGCGACATACCATGAAAAACGTCAAAAATATCATCAAACTATTACTATGCCTTTTCATATTCAACCTCACGTCAACCAACGCCAAAGCGCAAAGCATCTCCACCGAAGGCACCGAGTTTTGGGTATCGTTCATGTATAATGGGTATGAAACCAACAATAACGGTGGCGACGCGTATCAAATCAGCCAACTGATCATCAGCTCGAAACAGAATTGCACTGGAACAATTAGCAACCCCTTCTTTCCTGACTGGGCGATAAACTTCACCGTGGAAGCCAATGGCATTGAAGTGATTGACATCCCAAGCCAATACGCCTATCCCAGTTCGTATCAGCATGGCACACCGGTGAACAAAGGCTTGTTTGTTCAAACATCTGCCCCGGTGTCAGTATATTGCGCCAATGCTGCGCGGTTTTCCTTCGACGCCTCCTATGTTTTGCCTCTTCCAGCCATAGGACATGACTATATCGTACAAACCTACGACCAATCAGATTACGACTGGGATCATACCAGCGCCTTCCTGATTATTGCCACAGAGGATGGAGAAACCACAATTGACATTATCCCTACAGTAAAAACATTGGACGACCATCTCGCAGGAGAAACCTTTTCCATCACTTTGCAAAAAGGCCAAGTTTATCAGGTGCGTTCAAATTGCGATTATAGCGGGTGGGGGAAAGCTGAAAGCCGCGATTTGAGTGGAACAAGAGTTACCGCCCGAGATTGCAAGAAAATTGCTGTTTTCAACGGCAATAACCTCACCCAAGTGCCCTCCGACATTGATGCTGACTCAGACTGCATCTTCGAGCAGGCCATGCCCATCAAAGCATGGGGCAAAAAGTTTATCGTTACCGCTTCATTAGGCCGCGCATACAACGATTATGTGAAAATCACCTCTGCCCATGATGGAAATGTCATCAACAAAAACGGCGTATTATTGGCCACACTGGATGCCAACGAATCAAGGATTTTTGAACTGTGGCCAAATGACAAATCGTGTTTCATTGAAGCCACTCATAGTTGCGCAGTGTATATGTACAACCACTCGAAGGACTATGATACGGAAAATGGAGCTCCGAGTATGGTGTGGATTGCGCCCATCGAACAACGCATTGAGGAGCTGACTTTCTCTACCTTTAATGATTTGGAACCAAATCATGTCAGTGTTGACAAGCATTATATCAACATCATCGTTCAAAGCGAAGACATTAATAATGTCATTCTTGACGGCATTCCCATCGAGAGCAACCAGTTTGAGTCGGTGAACGGCACCGATGAATACAAATTCCATCGTAGGGAAATCAGTCACGACAGGCACCACCTCTCCTGCCCCAACGGTTTCAACGCCCATGTATACGGCTTCGGCCATGCCACAGGATACGCCTACATGGTTGGGTCGAAAGCTGAGGATTTGAGTACGGTTCTTCTCATCGATGGCGTTGAAGTGCACGAAGGTGACCAGCTGGAATACTGTGCCAAAGACATCATCAACTTCCATGCGGAGACCAACCAAGAAGGCATAGAGGTGGAATGGAGCTTCGGCGACAACACACCCAACAGCCAAAATTCCCAAACACAGCACACCTATCTCAACGAAGGCACCTATCCCGTCACTTTGACCATCAACATCGAAGACCCTTGTCTTGGGACATCCACGACCACAACGAACTTCACTATCAAGGTTCATCCGACCATTAACGAACCAATCATCGAAAACATTTGCTGGGAGGGGGGCAACAACCCCATGCTCTATACCGAAAACGGTTTCAATGTGGAATACTTCGGAGCAGGCATCTATTACGACACCGTCGTCGGAGAAACTGAATTCGGCTGTGAATACATTCGAACGCTGACATTGTATGTCGTTGAGCCCAACCAAACCACCGACTTCGGCACGGTTATTCTTTGCCGTGCCACCGACCCGGAATATGTTTGGGAAGTGAACGGACAAACCTACACGGAGAGCGGGCCTCAAGTCTATGAAGACAACTCAGCATTATGCCCCCAAACCTACCTGATCAATCTCGAGTTTTATGACAAGCCCGAACCCATCACCATCGACACCACTGCTTGCGGTTCATTCTATTGGCATATTACCGGCCATACATACGAAAGCTCTGAAAACAACATTCACGGCTATGTCGAAAATCCAGCACTTGAAGGTTGCGGACAGGATTATTACCTCAACCTAACCATCTATGACGCGGAAGGAGAAGACCCACTCGAACTCTACAGCAACGAGACTGAGCCCCTATGTGACTCCAAATACATCACCTGGGAAGTTAATGATACTACAACATACGGCATCACAGTTTATGCCGACACGAGCTTTTCTTTCACCCACAGCGACAATGGATGCATAAGAAAACATCCCGTAAAGGTTGAAGGCATGGAATACACTCCAAGGCCAGAAATCAAGAGTTACGACCCGCTGGCGCATTACCCCATCACCGCAACAGAATTTCTTGTCAACCGATACACTTTTTTCATTGCTGATTCCCTCTCAAACAAATCGCATTGGGACATAGACAAATGTGAATGGGCCATCACCCATCCCAGTTGGCGTATCGTACCATCCGATGACAAACTCTCTTGCCTCCTTTACCCAATGGATTATTTAGAAGATACCATTTGGCTCCGATTTACAGCAGTCAACCAATGCGATAGTATTACCACCTCGTACTTCCTCGTTCCATCGTTCTATGACATAGAGGAACACGATGCCCATTCTTCCGCAGTCAGCATCGCACCCAACCCCAACAACGGACAAATGGAGCTGCGGCTTGAGAACATGGAAGGAAGAATTGACGTAAAAGTCTGCAACACGGCGGGTTCGGTTGTTGACCATTTCATAATCAATGCCCAACCGAATCCTTTCCATTACCCATACTCTATGAAACGGCTCTCAGGCGGCGTGTATTTCTTCGTCTTCAACGACGGAAAACGCATCACCACCAAGAAAGCCGTGATCATTCCTTGATTTTTTCATTCAATATGTAATTTAAGCGGACACTCTTCGTTATATTTTTTGACTACAAGTAAGAAATCGAAAAAACCTGAATACAATGAACAAAATCACAAAAACCGTTTTCGCCGTTTTATTGTTTCTCGCACTACCGATGAAACATTGGGCACAAACGCCCTTCAAACCTTACGCAGAAGAAGGCATCAGCATGAACTTCTTTGAAATTGACAATCATGACTTTAGGTTATTCCTTTTGTATCAACTCAGCCAAGACCAGAGATTCGTCCTTTCTGCCTCTGAGGAAAACGGACTTTTCAGCGTCAGTGCCGACGAAGAGAGTGCAGTCTCAAACTTCTTGGAGACTTTTGAGACCTTCTACCAAAACACGCTATTCGATTTCGGAATGCTTTCGAAGTACGATATTTACGACAATACAGCTCGGTGGAAAGCAGGTGTAAATCCTGCCGATTTCATGTCGATAACCATGGATTTGGCTCTCAATAATGTTACTCGAGATAATGACTCTTGTGTCAATTCAGACCCGTTCTGCACTTCAGACACCATCCAGTTTGAAGCCTCACACAGCGACAATGAAGCCGAAGAAGTCCCTGACGATGGATGTTTGATCAATACCTACAATCCTTCATGGTTTCACATGAGGATCAACGTTCCAGGGCAGTTCATCATTCACATGGAAGGCGTTGACCCTGACAATTCTAACATTCATAGAGACATTGACTTCTGTATATGGGGGCCCTTCGATGACCCTGTCACACCTTGCGTGGCACAATTGACGTCCGATAAAATCATCGACTGTAACTATTCAACAAGCTATTCGGAAGACATCTATTTGGGTTATCCTGAATCGGCACACGTCCATCAGACCGGTCATGGCACCATCAACGAACACACTCCCGAAGAGGGAGAATATTACATCCTGTTGATTACAAACTACTCGCGTGAACCTTGTGTAATTTCGTTCACAAAAATACCTAGCTCAGGTCCCGGTGAGACAGACTGCGGCATCCTTCCTGGGATCGTCAATAACGACGGCCCCTATTGCGTTGGTGACGATATTCACTTGACCGTCAATTCACAACCGAATGCGACTTATCAATGGAGCGGCCCCAACGGTTACAGCTCAAACGATCAAAACCCAACCATCCCAAACTGCACCCAGGAAATGGCTGGCCCCTACAGTTGCACAACCACCATCGACAACCAAACCACCACATCTACCACGGAAGTCGTGATTTATCCTCAACCTACAGCTGACTTCACTTTCGTTCCTGTTTGCGAAGGTGAGCCCATCCAGTTCACCAGTACTTCAACCACCAATCCTTCGGGAGGGGAAATCATGCAGATGTGGAATTTCGGTGACGGACAAACCGGAACCGGCACCAATCCAAGTCACCTCTACAATGGAGCTGGCGAATATGAAGTAACACTCACCGTAACCACTGGGGAAGGCCAATGCACCGACAGCAAGACCCGAACCGTATCGGTGTATGCCATTCCTGTCATTACAGCAACCGCCAGCCCAGAAGAAGTTCCATACGGTCAAACCGCAACCCTTACGGCTACCGTCGCAACCCAAGGCTCATTCACATATCATTGGACTCCTGAAAACAAAGTGACCGACCCCAACAGTGCGGTCACACAGACCATTCCAATTCAAGAACCTGTGGTTTTCACCGTTACCGTTACCAATCAGCAAGGCGGCTGTGTCAGTACTGAACTTGTGTCTGTGGGCATGGAAGGCTCGAACCTGACGGCAACAGTCAGTGCCGACGAAACCGAGCTTTGCCAAGGCGAATCGACAACACTCCATGCCACCCCGCATAACGGGACCGGCAATTACACATACCAATGGAGCGGCCCAAACAATTTCAGTTCAAATGAGCAACATCCAACCATTACACCCCCTGTCGGGACTTCCGAATACATATGCTACATTACCGATGACCTGACTTCGAAGTCGGACGACATATACATCACGGTGCATCCAGAAATCATGGAAGCGGACACCATCTATGATAATGCCCCATGCGATTCAGTAGTATTCACATGGCAAGGTCGCGACACCGTGTTTTACGCCAACACCGTACACAGATTTCTGGGCCAAACAGAACATGGTTGCCCTCATGAACAAACGATTCGCATTACGAATATGGAATACACCCCACAACCGAAGATTATGAGCAACGACGCCCTGTCGCACTACCCCATTACCGCTACTGAATTTCTTGTCAATCAATACACCTACTACATTACTGACAATATATCCAACATCAGTCATTGGAACACAGACCAATGCGGATGGTCCATTAGCTATCCCTCATGGCGTATCGTTGAATCAGAAGACAAACTCTCTTGCAAGCTTTACCCCATGGACCACACCGATGACACAGTGTGGCTGTCTTTCACCTCCGTAAACGCTTGCGATAGCGTAACTTACAAATATTTCCTCGTTTCCTCGTTCTACAGCATTGACGACCAAGACCTTTTCCCCGTATCGGTCAGCGTGATACCCAACCCCAACAACGGACAAATGGAGCTGCGTTTCGACAATATGGAAGGAGAAATTGACGTTAAAGTGTATAACACGGCAGGTATGCTTGAGGATCATTTTGAAATCGAAGTCATGCATAACCCCTATCAATACCAATATTCCATGAAACGGCTTTCCGATGGCGTGTACTTCTTCGTTTTCAACGACGGAAAACGCTGTTTCACCAAGAAAGTTGTAATAATTCACTGACGATTATGAACAGACAGCACCGTTACAGAAGAAAAAAACTGGTTTTCTGCAGTTTCGCATTGTTTTCCTTGTTTTTCGCAACCGGCTGCCAAAAGCCGAGCCCTGAACCAAATACCAACGGAACAATTGACTATGCCTTGCAGGTGATTCCTGACATTCATAAGGTGATGCCAATCGACCTTGTTAAAGCGATGGACTCTTTGAATGCGCTTTATTTTGGCGACAACCCACCTAAGCTTTACTTGGATTCAGTTATGGGATTTAGAAAAAAAGACACTGAAATAATCTATTATCTTCCATCTGATACAACGATAGCATTTAACGTTTCCGTTGGAGATATCAAACGATATTCAGATTGTTTCAGGTTTTATGACCAGCATAGAGGCGTTGCAGATCTCGACTATAGATGCGAGTATATCGATAACGGACCAAATGATTTCATGTTTGAAGTTTCATCTGTTACTGACTCTGTTTTCATTATGGGGGAAAATGGATTTTTTACAGCTTATTACAAGCAAATCCGACATAGGAAAAAATCGGCTTTGTATTCTACAGTAGTGGATTATGGGTCACATGAGGCTGTAATCCTTTCAGGAAAGATTACTTCTAACGGGATCCAAGATTTATATTATGGAATAAAAATCCTTGGTTATGACGATCCATCGGATGCCGGTGACCTTTGTCTCAACATTGGTGATATTATTATTTACCACCAAGATTTCTCACCTTTTGACGAATGGGATCCCGAACAATACAACTAACAGAACAACAAGTTTTTGCAATGAAAAAACAACATATACTTATCCTTTGTTTTATGCTGCTGTCATACGGCACAGCCTCGGCGCAATTCAAAAAAGCCTTACCCAATTCATCACATAACGGACAATCTGAGGCGCGATTCAACATAGGTCTAGTTGGAGGGCCCAATTATACACTATGGCAGCATTTCAATAGCGCTCAAACCTCGGATTGGTTTGTAATCAGCTACAAGCCTGAATTTGATTTCGGTTATTTTGGCGGTATCGCCTTGGAATACATGTTGAAACCCAATTCGTCCATCGGACTGAATGTGGTTTACGCCCAACACAATATGAAAATAGGATTTCTGAACGACCAATTCCCCACAGGCTTCAACCAATACGACACACTTCGCTATAGCCTCAGCGCGAACTACCGTTCCATCGAGGCTTATATCCCTTTCACCCAGTATATTCCAATCGGTTCCAAAACCGTAAAGCCCTACGTATACGTTGCACCACACGCGTCCTACATTCTTGATGGCACCATGACCTATCTGAAAACCACCGAATCAGACACGGCTGCTTTTAATACCACTAGGATCAACGACAGCACTTTCCAGAAAATCAATGTGGGTGCGATGCTTGGCGTGGGAACGCAATTCAATATCAGCGTGGGGAATTACTATTTTCTTACTAAGATAGACGCTTCGGTCAACTTCGACCTATTGAATACTTTCACAGCCTTTGATTTGGAGAATGAGTTCAATTACAAACGTCATTGCGCTGGCGCACAAATCAGCGTTTTCTTCATGCTGCCTATCAAGAAACAGTTGCAAGGTGCCTGCATGAAGTGGGGAGAGTATGATTGAGTTTGACGCTTCATTTTATTAAGTAAATGTTCAAAATTAGTTTTCTATTAATACTATTATGCTGCGATTCTCGTTATCTCAGTACAAACCTTATAGGATATGAGAAAAGCAGTACGATTAGAACTAAGCGAAGCCCATCGGATGGAACTCGAGA
>JBHACT010000080.1:0-12690 GCA_041854745.1 Candidatus Limimorpha sp.
CAAAATTTGGAACAGCAAAACTTATTCGACAGGCAGGGCTTGCTTTTTTAATAGGAGGATAGAAAATTTTTTATCTTCTGTTTATCAATAATATACAAGCAGATTAGTCGATTAACCGAGTTTTATCGGACAACAATGATTGGAAAAGTAGATTACAGTTTGCCTTTGGGTGAAATGCTCAAATTGAATATCGGCTCAAAATACTATGCCATATTGGGAGACAACCGTACTATGGTAAACGGTTTCACAAACTATGAGAACCATTATCAAACTGATGAGCGTAATGTGGCAGGATATGTGGAAGCATTATGGAAGTTATCAGAAAAGTGGTCGGCAATAATAGGATTAAGGGGCGAACGCATGTATCGGTCTAATACTGAAAATGGCAATCCAAAACTTGATTTTACTGAACAGGGATTCTATCCGCGAGTAAACATCCAATATGTCCCGGCTCAATCATACAGCATTAGAGCGTCTTACTCTAAGACAGTTGCAAGACCTTCTTTTTCGGCGCTTAATCCTTCTTTGTCTATGGATTCGCTCTCAAACAACACAGGCAATCCGAATTTGACTAACTCATTCACGCATAATCTTTCGCTATCCTTGGCGTTTCCTTTCAACATTGGCGCAAGTTTCAATTATAACCGCATTGTTAGTCCGATCATGCAATACTTTCAGTCAAGTGAGGAAAATCCCAATTTATTGGAAGGAAGATGGTATAACGGAAACCCATACAATAGTTATTCGTTTGATATTTGGTCGAATCTAACGCCAACGGAGTGGTGGTATCTTTATCTTGATATGTATTATAACCAAGGATGTTATGTGTTTGAGATGGACGGAGTTGCAATTGTCAACAACAAGCCGCGTTTTGGAGGAATGATTGCCAATACGATAGAACTGCCAAAGGATTGGACAATCGCGGTAAACTTCGACGCTTCGTCTGCCTATTCAATGCAAACGGTGATTAATGAAGGTTTATGTAATCTTTATGTTCAAGTAACTAAGAAAATGCTGAATAAAGCTTTGAACATGACATTGAGTTTTTCAGATATATTAGGTACTAATGTGAATAGGCAACAGAGTTTGCTCCGAGGAAAAAGATACACTTATATTGATTCAGGCAGAAGAGGAGTCACACTCAATGTAAGCTACAAATTTGGAAAAGCAAAGAAGTCATTCCGTTCTCGGACGATTGGTGATGAAGAAAGACAAAGATTGACAAATTAATTATGAAATGAGGGCCTTCTGCTTCACCCGCCAACCCGATGCCATGGACTGTGGCTGGGTGAAACGCAACAAGCCTTTCTTCCAAAGAGAGCGGTTTTTCGTAAATCTTGGGTGTGACAGGAGATGGTAATCCGACACGGGAAAGAGGTGTCGGAGCTCGGATGAAAGGCGCTCACTGTAAAGTTTCTTTACACCACTGTAAAGAAACTTTACACTTTTTTTGTATGCGTATTTTGTAAGTGATTGATTATAAAATAGATACATTTTCGGCATGGGATATGCTATAGGAAGAGGGAAATAAGTATTACTAATCTTCAAATTGCTACAACCCATGAAATCCTACCTGAAATTCTTATCCCGCAACAAGCTCTACACCTTTATCGAGGTGGTGGGGCTGAGTATCAGTTTGGCATTCGTCATTTTGATAGGAAGTTATATTAGCCAGCAGATTGCTGTAACCCGGGAACACCCCAATCGAAAATCGGTTTATGTACTTGGAATGCCTGACTGTTATGGTTTGACCTACGGTTTGAACGATGTATTATCTGAGCGCATTCCCGAAATTGAGGAAATCGCGCGTTTTTCCGGTCCGCTTGATGTGATGGTGGATATTAAGGGAGAAAAACTGTCGGTATTGGCCGATGCCGTTGAGAAGAGTTTTTTTGACATCTTCCCGTACTACCATTTTGTTGAAGGCGCTCCGGAAGTGCTTGATTCCAAGAATGCTGTTGTAGTGAGCCGGCGTTTTGCAACGGCACATAATCTCAAAATCGGACAAATGCTGCAAATCAAGAACACCGACATGACGGTTTCCGCCATCATTGAAGATTTTCAGAACACTTTGTTTCCGTATGTGGATATTATTACGAGTGCCGATAATATTATCAACAAAGCTTCATACGAAATGCCATTTGACCGCTATGGAAGCACAATTCCTATCGTAAAACTGCGTCAGGGTGTTGATCCTGAGGACTTCTACAAAAAGGCGGAGTCTGTTTGCAAGGAAGTTTATGGCGAGTTTTACGGCTGTGCTTTCTTTGGGCACTTGGAGATGACGCGGTTGGACAAGATTTTCTTTAACACCTTAGGACGATGGGGCCAGAAGCAGTTCAACAGCGGCAGCCGCGACAGCATGAAACTGTTGTTTATCGTGGGCGTTCTTTTGTTGTTGTCTTCCGTTTTCAACTATATCAACCTCAATGTGGCGCTTACCGGAAAACGCGCGAAAGAAATGGCGACCCGCCGATTGATGGGTGCTTCAAAAGGCGGTGTGTTTGGAAAGTATATTTTGGAATCCGTCGTGTTCACGGCGATGTGTTTTGGAATGGCCATATTGATTGCTGTCGCATTCTTGCCTGTGATGAACGAGTTTCTCAACGACCCTGATGTACGCATACGAATACAATTCGACTTCCTTAATGTGTTGGCTTTCTTGCTGCTCATAGTTGTAGTGGGAGGGTTGACGGGCTTGTTGCCTGCATGGTTTGCAACAAGGTTTCAGCCCATAGATGTTGTGAAAGGCTCGTTTCGGGTGTTAAACAAGATGGTTTTCAGCAAGATATTTATTGCTTTGCAGAATGCGCTTGCGGTGTTTCTCATAGCGCTTACCTTGGTAATGGAAGCACAGTATCATACTTCGCTGCACCGTCCTGTCCACGCTGATATTGCCGACAAATACTACCTGATGGCTTTAATTGATGCGGATCAGGGCACACTCAGGGATGAGCTGGCCATGCTTCCTTGCGTGAACAGGGTGGGAAAGGCGCGAGGAGTGCCGGGCGTCAATCCGGGCAGACAGTACTCAACCACTTTGGACGGAGAGGAAATAATGTATTGCCTTTACCGCTTCGACAGTACGGCTTTTGCCATGTTGGACTTTGAAAAGCAGAAAGACTTCGGAACACCTTTGTACAATAATGTTTGGTTTGGAGAAAAGGCATTTATGGCCAATGGGTTTGATGATGTGTTTCACGATGTAAGCAACACCCTTGCACAAAGAACACAAGGTTGTGAGTTGGTGGCGGGTGTTTATACCGATTTCCCGATTCGGAATGACAACCTTGGGGATGAGGGCTATCAGGTGGTATCTGTGCAGAAATCGGAAGATTTTTGGGGAGGATGGCTGATTGAAACCAAAGGAAATCATGCGGAAGCCGAGCGGCAAATCAAAGACACCTACAAGAAATGGTGCATGGATCGTTTGGGATACGACTTGGAGGCAAATTATTCATTCTATTTGACGGATAACTTTCATGAAGGGTTGAGGCCTACAAAAAACAACATGCGTTTGCTTGAAGTATTCATGTTTCTTGCCGTGTTGATTTCATTGTTGGGACTTGTTGCGATGAGCACCTATTATGCAAGTGAGAACGCCAAGAGCATAGCCGTCCGCAAGGTGTTTGGAGGTACTATTGAGACCGAAACGCGGCGCAATGTGAGGGCCTATTTGATATTAGTCGCTGTAGCCTGTGTTGTTGGTGCTCCGGTGGCGGTTTGGGCGGCGCGGAAATATCTTGAAGGCTTCATCTTCAAACTCGAAAACTATGCTTGGATATTCGTCGTTGCGGTCATTATCGCCATGCTGATGGCTTTCTTCTCCGTGCTCTGGCAGATACTGAAAGTGGCAAGGGTCAATCCGGTGGATGTGTTGCAGAAAGAATGAGTGATGATCATGTAAAGTATTGAATATTAAAAAGATATAAACTATGAAAACCTTTCTTAAATTTCTATCCCGCAACAAGCTCTACACCTTTATCGAGGTGGTGGGACTGGCTGTTGCCTTGTCGTTTATCGTGTTCATCAGTGCCTTTGTGCTGCAAGAATTAGGCTATGACAACACCTTGAAGAACACGGACAATGTCTATGTCGTGAAATCCGGCGAGTACTACGGCAATTCCGCGACCATGAAAGAACAGTTGAGTGAAGCCTTGCCCGAAATCGAGGGCTGTTGCCGCATGATTGCCACCGCGTCGATGGGCGGCGTGAGGCTCACATATTCCCATGACGGAGAAGAATTCAAGCAGAATGCCCTCGGGGTGGATGCGGATTTCTTTCAGTTCTTTACATTCCCCTTCGCCGAAGGCGACCGGAACACCGCCTTGCAGACAAGGGATGCCGTGGTGGTCTCTAAAAGTTTCGCCCAACACTGTTTCAACGGAAAAAGTCCGCTGGGGCAGCGGCTGCAAGTCAACATTGATGAAGGGTCGGTTGACCTGACAGTAACAGGGGTGTACGATGACTTTCGGAACACGGTGTTCCCTAAGGCGGACTTTATCTATCGCATTGAACAATTCGATGTCTTCTATCCGAACCTGCTGCGCAACGGAAACGGGACCACGGAGCTGTTCTTCCGATTGGCACCCGGAGCGGAAGTGACGGCGTTAGAGGAAAAGGCTTTGAAAGTGCTGAAGGAGCAGGATGTGCTCTTTCAATGCGGCCTTTTCAAAACATTCACCTTTGTGCCTTTCCGAAAAATCCACTTCTACTCGGAGGGCAGCAGCTATCCCTTTGAAGGCATCATCAACTTGAAATTTGTGTATCTCTTCTTGGCTGCCGGCATCCTGCTGTTGGTCTTTGCCGTGCTGAACTACATCTCGCTTACGGTCGCCCAAATCGGTTTCCGCGCGAAGGAAATGGCCACCCGCCGCTTGCTGGGTGAACAAAAAAGCGGCATCGTCTTCCGCTACATCAAGGAAGCGTTTCTGCTGACGCTCTTTGCTTTCGCTATCGCGCTCGTACTGACTTCTTGGCTGGAACCGCTGTTCGTCCGGCTGATAGGCAAGGAGGTGGACTTGTTCGGACATGTCAATGCTACAGGTATCGGGCTGCTTGTGCTGCTGCTCATGGCGCTCTCTCTCCTGACGGGCATCTTGCCGGCCCTGCTGATGTTGCGCTATCAGCCCATCGATGTGGTGAAAGGAAGCTTCGCCGATGGCGGCCGTATGAGCTTGGGACGAGTTTTCATTGGTCTCGAAAGTGCGGTAACGATTGCTACGCTCTGTGTCGTCTTCGCAATGTTCCTGCAACTTCGGCACATGGCGAATCAGGATAGAGGCTATGATAGGGAAGGTGTGATTTCGGTTGTAGGAGCCAAGGAATATGCCGACTATGGGGTGGACGAGCTTCGCGCCCTGCCTTTCGTGGAACGAATCGGTCACGTGCAGTTCTCGCCGGTCGCCTCCGGACGTTCGTCTTGGGGCTTCGACTATAACGGCGAGAACATCAACATGGAGATGTTTATCGGCGATACCACCGCTTTCAACCTGCTGGGCTTTCGCGTCATGAGCCGCAACGCCGCCCCCTTGAACAATTCTTTATGGCTGACCGAAAGCACCATGCGGCATCTCGGTGTCGATCTCTCCTGCGACCTCCTGTCTCTCGGAGGCAATGATTATCCCATCTGCGGTGTCGTCCGCGACTTCCGGCGGGGCAACCTCTCGGTAGAAGAGACGGCCGAAATCAACCTCTGCTACTATGTGCAGGACATCAACGAAGAAGGATCCCAACAGAACCTTAGGCAATTGCTCGTAAAGGTGAACGGCGGCACAAAAGAGGCTGTCAAGGCGCTCGAACAGTTCTATCGTGACAGGCAAATCGAGAGCAATATCAGCGTTCGTTCCGTAGATGCCGAAATCGCCTCGATGTATGCCCACGAAAACAACAACATGCAGCTCATTGCCCTTTTCACCCTCTTGACCCTCATACTTTCCGTGATGGCGTTAGTGGCGATGAGCACCTACTACGCCAAGCAGCAAGCCAAGAATGTAAGCATCCGCAAGGTCTTTGGCTTTGAGCGCAAGGACGTGTTTTTCAGCATGTTGAAAAACTTTATGAAAATCGTGCTCTATGCCGCCCTGTTCGCCCTGCCTTTGGGCTTCGTGTTGGTGAAACTCTGGTTGCAGGACTACAGTTGCCGCATCGAAAACCACTGGTGGATCTATGCCACGGTGCTGTTGGTGGTGCTGTTGGTGTCAGCCTTGGCCATCAGCGCACAAGCCATCCGCCTGATGAACACCAATCCTATAGAAACATTACAAAAAGAATGAGTGGAAAATAAACACTTGTTGTGGTAAATAATGGATTTCGATAAATGAAGAAAATATGTGCAAGTTAAGCGAAATGCGTAAGTTTGGGCGTTGGCAGTAATACCATACTAAACCTTAAACAACTTAATCCTAACTAATAACAAATTATCATCATGACAACAACAAATTTCATCAAGCCCTTGTTCGTCAAATTGATTTTGGGCAATCTATTCTTGTTTTCAGCACTTTTTGCGATAGGTCAAAACGACAATGAACTCTATTACGGAGTTTGGGCCAATGCAGACTGTGAATTGGTGCAAACCGAAAAGTACACGCTTCTGTTTGAACGGAAAAACGATACTATTTCAGCAATATTACGACAAACAGAGCAAATTGAAGGAGAAAAATACAGCACCTTCGTTTCAGGATACAATTTTATTGTATCAACAAAGAAATGCGAAAAAATCGACAAATCCACACTTGACAAGAGCATCATAAGGTTTGTTGATTTTATTTCGTTAAAAAACAACAAGTTACTGATAGAAAGAAACGGAAATCCTCTTGTTTTAGAACTTGTTGAAAAGATAAACATTTGCCCGCCTTATGAAATGCCATTTAGCGAGCGTAATACTGTAGGAGAATGTCTCCAAAATTGGCAATTAGGTACCGTTGAAAAAAACATGTCCAAAGATGACTTTTGGCTTGAAATAGGCACAAATCGCCATGTTTATGTTTTTGTGGAAAACCCTCACCAAGTGTATTGCAGAGCTGCGCGAATAAGACACAACAATCAGGGAAGCGTTTTTGCCCAAAACATAAGGTTAATGGTTAGTCAGTCGAATAGCAATGTATATATGAGTGAAAACAACTTGGAAAAAACGAAAGAAGATATTACCATAAACAATACGCTATTTATACCGGATGCTTGTTCTTTTGAGGAAGATGGAATATACTGGTCTTTTATATCGACAGAAGAGGATAAAATAAAAGTAAATGGCTGTGGAGAAGTCTATACATTTGAACGGCCTCATGTCAATGATAAGAAAGTCGTAGAATGGTTTGAATATTCACGGTATTAAAACTATTTCCGTCCGCTCAATAGCAAACCGGCCATCAGACGGAATGCCAGCCTCCCATGTCATTCCGTCAAGGGCAGGTGCGTTGGAGGGAATCTATGGGAGGCGGTACAGAAGCCAGCAACTTTGATGGCCGGCTCATGAAGGCATAGGTCCCATGCCACCTCAGGGATGACATGCCTTCATGGGCCTTGATGGTTTGTTGCGGCAGCCCCGCATGTCGGCCCCGCCTCCCCGCCCGACCCCGTGGAGGTTGGTGGGACTCGGCGGGAGAGATTGTTTGTTATTGTCGTCCGCTAAAATGAACAGCGATGTGCTCCGAAATCGTCACCTCGGATAGCTGCTATCCGTTATAATAGGAATGTCATCTCTGAAAATCCAAAATCCAAATCGTCCCGAAAAGAAGGCATGGTATTTGAAAAAACGACACAATATATCTGTGCCGCAGTATATGTGGCGCATTGAGAATGGCGTTTTTACTGTATTTTGAAACACGAGCTTCCTTTCCTATTCTGCCAAAGAAGGCTCAATTTGCACAGGCCTGAATTTTTCTGCAAAAAAGTAAAATATTCGTAAATGCGAATAATTTCAAACCAGATTTTTTTATTGTATTTCGCTGGTTTATAGCACTGTATTAGGAAAAAGAGAATAAAAATAGAAAATAATATACGAATGTTATAAGTTTCATATATACGAAAGTTGTATATTTGTTGCGTGAATAATACGTTGGGTGGAAATCCCTTCGGGCTTCCCACCCAACGGTGCTGGCGATTCGCGGTGTCCAGCCCTCCGGGACTGTCCACCAACAAGCGATTTGCAAAATGCAAATCACTTCGCAAATCGC
Source organism: Candidatus Limimorpha sp. (assembly GCA_041854745.1). Classification (GTDB taxonomy): domain Bacteria; phylum Bacteroidota; class Bacteroidia; order Bacteroidales; family F082; genus Limimorpha. The sequence goes on from JBHACT010000080.1 coordinate 8,175, forward strand.
CCGCACCGCTGAAAAAACGACAATACAGAAATAAAAGGACTATATTTGTAATATGAATAAATGGACTAAATTAAGCATTGAATATGCAAACCAGAGGTCGTATTTGGACGACTTATTTCAAGTTTACCCAACTATTCCAGAAGGAATAAGGGAAATTAATGAAGATGTTTGGGCAGAAGTAGAAAAGTCATTCAAGAAAAAGGATAATGATTTACTGATAAGACAATTATTAAAATTTGACTTATTTCCTATTAAAGACAGTTACATTGCATATTTAAAAAGAGATGGCTCGGCAATAAATAGAAATCCAAGAACTATAAACCGAATCTGCGGACGACTTTATGAAATGGGGCTTGATAAAATATTTGAAAGATGTAGTGAACCAAAAGAAACCAATAGGCAGATTGGTCCTATGTTTCGTGATTGGTTAAAAAGAAAATCGTTAGGAGTTGAACCTGTATCTTTAGATGAATTTTTAAGCAATGACAAAGACGCAATTTTAGATGCGGGAGATAATGCAATGATGAACTTTGCGAAAGAACATTTAGGTTATAATCACAACAAAGGATTAGATTTTGTCGGTCGTTTTAACAAGCAATTTGTCATTGGTGAAGCTAAATTTTTAACCGACTTTGGTGGACACCAAAATGCACAGTTCAATGATGCAATTAGTACCATTCAAGCAAAAGGTGTAAAAGCCGTGAAAATTGCCATTCTTGACGGTGTTTTATTTATTGAAGGGAAAAATAAAATGTATAAGTCAATTACAGAGACATATAAAGATTACAATATAATGAGTGCTCTTGTATTAAGGGAGTTTCTGTATCAAATTTAAGCATATGAAAAACTTACTTATAAAATCTGACAATATTAAAGGATTGAATTACTTGCTGAACGAAAAGGATTTGAAAGGTAAGATTGATTTGGTTTATATTGACCCACCTTTTGCAACAGGTGGAAACTTTACAATTACAGATGGTAGAGCTTCAACAATTAGTAATTCAAGAAATGGAGATGTAGCCTATTCTGACAAATTACTTGGAAACGATTTTTTGGACTTTATCAGGCAGAGACTTCTTTTGTTGAAAGAATTGATGTCGGAACAAGGGTCTATTTATCTGCATATTGATTACAAAATAGGTCATTATGTAAAAGTTATGATGGACGAAGTTTTTGGAATAGAAAATTTCAAAAATGATATTACGAGAATTAAATGTAATCCAAAAAACTTTAACAGAATTGGCTATGGAAATATGAAAGATTTAATTTTATTTTATTCCAAGACGGCAACTCCAATTTGGAATGAGCCAAGAGAAAAATATACTGAGAAAGATTTTGAGAAATTATTTCCTAAAAAAGATAAACAGGGCAGAAGATACACAACTGTGCCAATTCACGCACCAGGCGAAACGGAAAACGGAAAATCAAATCAGCCTTTTAAAGGAATATTACCGCCAAAAGGAAGACACTGGAGAGTTGATGTTGAAACCTTAGAACAATGGGACAAAGAGGGATTAATAGAATGGTCATCAACAGGAAATCCCAGAAAAATTATATTTGCCGACGAACGGGAAGGTAAACGAGTACAAGATATTTGGGAATACAAAGACCCACAATATCCAACTTATCCAACTGAAAAAAATCCTGATATGCTAGATTTAATTATTCGGACTTCTTCCAATGAAAACAGTATTGTGCTTGACTGTTTTTGTGGTTCAGGAACAACTTTAAAATCTGCCCAAACAAATGGAAGAAAATGGATAGGAATTGACCAATCAGAACACGCTATAAAGGCGACTATGAATAAACTTGAAACAGTTGAAGAAGACCTTTTTGTTGCAAAACCAGAATACGAATTTGCAGAATTGGAAGAAAGCCCAGCTGCCAACATTGTATAAAAGCAATAACGGGTGAAGTGGTAAATTCAAGGTTTGTGCATTTAATAAACTTTAGTAGTGGCGGGCAGGTAATCGCCTTGAAATCCGCTACTGCTCTTATACTAGCCCGTTAAATTTGCAACATAATCCAGCAAGCTTCCTAAGTTCAACATAGAACTGCGAAGTGTAGAAAATGTAATGCGCATTTTGAAATATATGAAAAAAAGTGTAATTTTGCAGTAATATTTAGTGATATAAAATGTAAGATAGCAATCATAAATACTGATAAAAAATGTATAGAAGTAAGATTAAATAACTGAAACAATGGAAATTAGATAAAAACAAAAAACCACTTATATTTTACGGTGCAAGACAAGTGGGAAAAACTTGGATTATCCAAGATTTTGGCAAGTCAGAATATCGTCAAATGGTGTATGTCAATTTTGAACGAGCCGAAGAAATGCGCAACATTTTTTTGCACGACCTTAACCCCCAACGACTCATTACCGCCTTTGAATTTTACTCTGGATTAAAAATTACGCCCGAAGACACGCTTATTGTTTTGGATGAAATTCAAGCCGCCAAACGAGGAATAATCTCATTAAAATATTTTTATGAAGAAGCCCCTGAGTATCAAATAATTGCGGCAGGTTCGCTTTTGGGGATCAATCTGCACGAAGACGAGTCTTTTCCTGTTGGAAAGGTTGATATGATGACGCTTTATCCGATGTCGTTTTACGAATTTCTGATGGCGATGGGAGAAGAAAATGGTTTGGCAAAAATCATAGAAGAGAAGCAATTTGACATAATGCCGATTTTTCACGAAAAGTTTAAGGAATACCTGAAATATTATTTTTATGTGGGCGGGATGCCTGAAGCAGTAAAGGCGTTTGCGGAGAATCGGGACTGGAAAAAATCGAGACAGATTCAAAATAAAATCCTAAATAACTATCGCAACGATTTTTCAAAACATGCACCCAAAGAGATAGTCCCGCGTATCAATATGGTTTGGGATAGCATTCCCGCTCAATTATCGAAGGAAAACAAAAAGTTTATTTATGGCGTTGTGAAGGAAGGCGGACGGGCAAAAGAGTTTGAATTGGCAATCCAATGGCTCACAGATGCAGGAGTTTTGCACAAAGTTTTTGCGGTAACAAAAGCGGGCTTGCCTTTGGTTTCGTATCAAAACTTTTCTGCTTTTAAGTTGTATCACAACGATTTGGGATTACTCGGCGCAATGTCTAAACTCAAAATCAAAACGCTTATTGATGGCGATGCTGTTTTTGAAGAGTTTAAGGGTTCGTTGTCAGAACAATACGTTTTTCAGCAACTGTTACTCAATGAAGGACTGACGATCAACTACTTTCCATTCGACAACGGACGTTATGAACTCGATTTTTTAATTGAAAATGAAGATGGCGAACTTGTGCCGATTGAAGTAAAATCAGGGGAAAACCTGACTGCGTCAAGTTTTAAAATTTATTGTGAGCGGAACCAACCTAAAACAGCAATAAAAACCTCTCTCGTGAACTATAAAGAAGAGAATCGGATGACAAATTTACCGTTGTATGCGATAAATACAATAACAGCCACCGGCGCCTAACACGCGATTGGGCATAAGTGGCAGTGTGCTTTGCAAAAACATTTGAGCAACTTTACAAGTTTCCCGCCCGTCCGAAAGTGAAGCCCTCAACCGTTATGGTTAAGTTTGCAACATAATCCGGCAAGCTTAATGACGAAAAATGCAAAAAAGTATTTTTTCGTCATTAAGCTGTATCTTTGCAGCCGAAAGAAGAATGAGCGAAAAGAGCAACGAAATCACACAACATCACGACTATAAAAATTGGGCGGAATTTATTACCGCCAAGATCAAACTTGCTCAAACTCAAACAGCATTTAAGGTAAATTCCGGATTGCTTACGCTTTATTGGGAAATTGGAAATTCCATTCTTGAAAAGCAAAGCCAGAATGGTTGGGGCAGTAAAGTGATTGACCTTTTGGCAAGTGATTTGGCTAAAAATTTCCCCGACAATTCGGGCTTTTCGGTGCGGAACCTCAAGTATATGCGAGCTTTTGCCGAAGCGTACCCGCAGTTTCCGATTGTGCAAGTGCCGCTTGCACAAAGCGAAAATGAATTTGTGCAAGCGGCACTTGCACAAATTACTTGGTATCATCACACCAGTTTGTTAGCAAAAGTAAAAGACTCGACAGAAAGGGCTTTTTATATTGCCGAAACCGCCAAAAACGAAAGGAGCAGAGATGTAATGCTTTTACATATACACAGCAAGCTCTACGAACGAGACGGTAAAGCGTTGAACAATTTTGAACTAAAAGTAGAATACGCGATGCGTGGCTTGACAAAACCTTTGGGCGTTGCCTCGTACGAATTGGAACAATTAGTAAAAGAAAACATTGACAAACTTGACAGGCTGGACAATGAAAAAGAACGAAAGTGATGGACGAAAACCTACCCATAGCAAGCGATTGGCAAAATTTAAGACCTAAATTCAACACATAAATGCAACTTTTTCGGAGGCACGAGGTGAAACATATTTTACTCAAACGAGAGAGAGGAGAAAACCCCTCCCCCTGTTTGAGCCGGATAAATGCCTATCTTTGCCTCCGTCCAAAAGTTCAAA
>JBHACT010000081.1:0-28674 GCA_041854745.1 Candidatus Limimorpha sp.
ATTGTCCGAAAAAATGTGTATTTTTGTTCATTGTAGTATTGCGTTGTGGTAAACACAAAACTACTAAAAAAGTGTAAGGGATGAAAATTTATTTTTATCCCTGCACTTTGGATTATTTTTTATCGGACAATAGTGAAAAACAATTACTTTTTGTACTCCGCCAAAAGTATAGTTTGGCGGGATGTTTTTTCGTGTCATTGACAGTGTCATTTTGGGAAAAGTACCGGAAAAAAGCCTTTCGCGTTTTTTTATTCTTATTATTTTGTTTGTTTGTCGCGAAATAACTAATTTTGCCGCCAAATTTTAAAGAGTTACTAAACACAAAATTCAACTAAAAATAACAGAAATGGCAGAAAAGAAATTTTTGACATGCGATGGTAATCAGGCTGCGGCCCATGTTGCCTACATGTTCAGTGAAGTGGCCGCCATCTATCCCATCACTCCGTCGTCGCCGATGGCTGAGTATGTTGATGAATGGGCTGCTAAAGGTCAGAAGAACCTCTTCGGCGAGACCGTCAAAGTGGTTGAGATGCAATCCGAAGCCGGTGCCGCCGGTGCCGTCCACGGCTCGTTGCAGGCTGGCGCCCTGACCACCACCTACACGGCCTCCCAAGGTCTGTTGCTGATGATTCCCAATATGTACAAGATTGCCGGTGAGCTGCTCCCGGGCGTGTTCCATGTCTCGGCCCGCTCCCTCGCCGCGCAAGCCCTGTCCATTTTCGGCGACCACGCCGATGTGATGGCCTGCCGTCAGACGGGCTTCGCCATGCTGGCTACCGGTTCTGTGCAGGAAATCATGGACCTCGCTCCTGTGGCACACCTCGCCGCCATCGAAGGCCGCGTGCCGTTTGTGCACTTCTTCGACGGTTTCCGCACTTCTCACGAAATACAAAAGGTGGAAGCTGCCGACATGGAAGCCCTCCGCCCACTTGTCGACCAGAAAGCCCTGAAGGAATATCGCGAACGCGCCTTGAATCCTGAGCACCCCGTTACGCGCGGCACCGCCCAGAACCCCGACATCTATTTCCAGACCCGTGAGGCACAGAATAAGTACTACGACGCCTTGCCCGACATCGTGGCCAAATACATGAAGGAAATGAGTAAGGTTACGGGCCGCCAGTATGCCCCGTTCACTTTCTATGGCGCAGCCGATGCCACCGATGTCATCGTCGCCATGGGCTCTGTCACCGATGTCATTAAGACTGTCGTCGACCGCGAAAATGCCAACGGCAAGAAGCTCGGTCTGGTCAGCGTGCACCTCTATCGCCCCTTCAGCGTGAAGTACCTCATGGAGGTCATGCCGAAGAGTGTGAAGAAAATCTGTGTCCTCGACCGCACCAAGGAACTTGGTGCCAATGGCGACCCGCTCTACCTCGACATCGTCGAAGTTTTCAAGGATAGCGCCAACAAACCGATGATTATTGGCGGTCGCTACGGTTTGTCTTCCAAGGACACCACACCCGCCCATATCATGAGCGTGTTCAACAATCTGGCCGCTGCCCAACCCATGAACCAGTTCACCGTTGGCATCAACGACGATGTGACGCACCGTTCGCTGCCCCTTCTGCCTGAGATCTCCATTCTGCCGAAGGGTACCTTTGAGGCGAAGTTCTACGGCCTCGGCGCCGACGGCACCGTGGGTGCCAACAAGAACTCCATCAAGATCATTGGCGATAACACCAACAAGTATAGCCAAGCCTACTTTGACTATGACTCCAAGAAATCTGGCGGCTACACCTGCTCGCACTTGCGTTTCGGCGACCAGCCCATCATGGCTCCTTATCTCGTCGGCACGCCCAATTTCGTGGCTGTCCACGTCCCGAACTATCTCCGTAAGTACGACTGCCTGCGCGGCCTGAAAGACAACGGAACTTTCCTCTACAATGCCCCTTGGACTGTGGAAGAGACCAAACAACACTTGCCGGACTATGTAAAGAAGTACTTGGCCTTGCACCATATTAATATGTATATCATCGACGCCACGAAGATTGCTGATGAGATTGGTTTGGGCAACCGCACCAACACCATCCTTCAGAGCGCTTTCTTCAAGATTTCGGGTGTCATACCTTACGACCTTGCCGTTGAGCAGATGAAGAAGTTCATCGTGAAGAGCTACGGCAAGAAGGGTGAGGACATTGTTAAGATGAACTATGCTGCCGTTGACCGCGGTGGCGAGATTACGAAGATGGAAATTCCTGCCGAGTGGGCCAACCTGAATTGCACCACCGACTTCACTTTTGAACACAACGATGCCGATCCTGACTTTATTAATAAGGTGATGCGCCCGATGGTGGCCCAGTGCGGCAACGACCTGCCCGTGAGCGCCTTCAAAGACATCATCGACGGCACCTTCCCGTCCGGTACCACCGCCTACGAAAAGCGTGGCGTGGCCACCGCCGTTCCCGAATGGAATCCTGCCAACTGCATCCAATGCAACCAGTGCTCGCTGGTGTGTCCGCACGCTGCTATACGCCCCGTCGTGATGACCGCCGAGGAAATGAAGAACGCTCCTGCCTCGATGAAGGCCGTGGAGATGAAGATGCCCAAGGAAATGGCCGGCATGAACTTCCGTATGCAGGTTTCTGTCATGGACTGCACCGGTTGCGGCAACTGCGCCGATGTGTGCCCTGCCAAGGAGAAAGCCCTCGTGATGAAACCGTTTGAAAGCCAGTTGCATGAGGCTAAAAACTGGGAGTACGGACAGAAGAAAGTTACCTACAAGGACGAACTCATCGACAAATACGCCAATGTGAAGAATAGCCAGTTTGCACAGCCGCTGTTCGAATTCTCGGGTGCCTGCGCCGGTTGCGGCGAAACGCCTTACATCAAGACCATTACGCAGTTGTTTGGTGAGCGCATGCTTGTCGCCAACGCCACAGGTTGCTCGTCCATCTATGGCGGTTCTGCTCCTGCAACGCCTTACTGCAAGAACAACCGCACGGGCAAGGGTGTGGCTTGGGCCAACTCCTTGTTCGAGGACAATGCCGAATTCGGTCTTGGCATGGCCACCGCTACCCGCAAGCTGCGCGACCGCGTCGAACGCATTATGAAGGAAGCCATTGCTGAGTGCAAGTGCTGCACCGACGAGCTGAAGGCCATGTTCAAGGAATGGATTGATAACCGCGAGTGCGGCATGAAGACCACCGAACTGGCACCACGCATCATTGCCGAGTGCGAAAAGTGTGGCTGCGACTACTGCAAACAAATCATCGACCTGAAGGATCATCTGGTAAAGAAGAGCCAATGGATCTTCGGTGGCGACGGTTGGGCCTACGACATTGGCTTTGGCGGTCTCGACCATGTGCTGGCCAGTGGCGAAGATGTCAACGTCCTCGTTCTCGACACCGAGGTGTATTCCAACACGGGCGGCCAGTCCAGTAAGGCTACCCCGGCCGGTGCTGTGGCCAAGTTTGCCGCTTCAGGTAAGAAGGTACGCAAGAAAGACCTCGGCATGATTGCCAAGAGCTATGGCTATGTGTATGTGGCTCAGGTCTCCATGGGTGCCTCGCAAGCCCAGTACTTCAAGGCCATCAAGGAGGCTGAGGCATATCCTGGCCCGTCCTTGGTGATTTGCTATGCACCTTGCATCAACCACGGCATCAAGATAGGTATGGGCCGCTCACAGCAAGAAGGGAAACTCGCCGTCGACTGCGGTTACTGGCACCTCTGGCGCTTCAACCCTGCCGAGGAAGAGGCTGGTCAAAATGGTTTCCATCTCGACTCGAAGGAGCCCAACTGGGCCGAGTTCCAGAACTTCATCATGGGTGAGGTGCGTTACAACTCACTGCTGAAGACCTTCCCCGAGGAAGCCAAGGAACTGTTCGCCAAGACTGAGCAGTTTGCCAAGCTCCGCTACGAAAGTTACAGGAAGCTGAGCGAAGGGAAATAATCATTCTTTATCATTTGATAAAAATAGCAGGCGGTTTTGCCGCCTGCTATTTTTTCTCAATCTGTTTGCAAAACATTAAAGCACACATCTTTAACTATGACGAAAGATAGACATGGTGGAAAGTGCTTTTCATGACCAAAAAACTATTTTTGCAATTTGTCTTCGGTAAGAAAACAGGCTGAAGAATGTGAAATCAAATTACTCCATATCCATGGACTTGCTGCTCGACTTAGTCTCAACAATATTGATGACGTGGTCGGCAAGTCTTTCACATTCGTTGATAAAGTCCATATAGAACGCGCCCAACTGGTAACTATACGTGCCTGCTTCAATATCCTGAAGATTTTGCTTCTTTAACACATTACGGTAGTCATTGATGATACTTTCAGTTTCGTAATATGGCTTTGCGGACTGAGTGTCCAACGGTTTGCCGGCATTGAGCATTTGCTGCATATTTACTACGGATAGATCAACAAAATCTAACATTCGGTCAATGTGGCGGGTTTGTTCTGGCGTAAATTTACCGGAATGATTTTCGCGTTTACGGGCGAGCGTTCGTGCAAGATGAAAACATTGGTCACCGATAGATTCAAGTTCGTCTATTTGACGAAGCATTGCAGATATAGTTTGCTTTGATTCGTCGGAAAGCCGCCCTTGGGCCACTTTGGTAAGATATTGCGCTATCTCTACTTCCATATTGTCAGTAATCACTTCGTATTTTTTGATGCGTGCGTAAATACTATCAAATGTTGCATTATTGTCGGTGTGTAGGAGTTCGCCAACCATTTTTATCATTTTTCCGCATCTTTCGGCAAAGACATCAATTTCGCGTTTGGCTTGAAATATACTAAGTTCGGCAGTGGACAAAAGTCCTCCGGAAATATAGACAAGGCGTTTCTCCTCTTTTTCGCCATGATCGGGCACAAGCCAGCAAATGAACCGTTCTATCTGCGGCACGAATCCAATTAAGACAAGGGTATTGAATAAGTTAAAGCAGGTATGGAAAGAAGAAAGCAAATACATACTGGTGTATGCCGTGCCAAAAATCTCCGTAACAATCCACTCTACAAAGCGGATAGAAAGAGGAAATATGCAGAGTATAAGCACGATGCCGAATATGTTGAAAAATGTGTGTGTTAAGGCGGCGCGTCGGGCTTGGGTGTTGGCTGTGAGTGAGGCGAGGATTGCGGTAATGGTGGTGCCTATTTCTTGTCCCAAAACAAGGGCTGCGGCTTGAGCGAAGCCAAAACCAGGTATGTTCATGTCAAAGAGCATGAGTGTAATGGCCATTGATGCCGATGACGACTGCATCGCAATGGTAAGTATCATGCCAGAGCACACAAAGATAGGAATTGCCCACCAAGCATTGACGTCAAGGTGTGCAAGCCAATTGCCCATGTGTTGGCCTATCTGAAGCGCGTTGGCGGTATCGGATAATAGTCGGAGACCCATAAAGAGAAAAGCAAAACCAATGAGGAACTCACCGATGTTTTTCCATTTGCCCTTCCCCATAAAGAGCAATGGTGCGGCAGCGGCCATCAGCGGTAGCGAAAATGCCGAGATGTTCATCTTGAAGCCTACAAAAGCCACTATCCAAGCGGTGATGGTGGTGCCAATATTTGCGCCCATAATCACGCCAATGGCTTGGCGAAGAGTCATTAGGCCAGCATTCACAAACGAAACCACCATTACCGTAGTGGCAGAAGAGGATTGGATAATGGCAGTTACGCCAAGCCCTGTGGCGACTCCAGCAAACCGGTTGCCTGTCATTCGGGCGAGGATGGCGCGGAGGCGGTCTCCAGCGGTTTTTTCAAGACCTTCTGACATGATTTTCATGCCGTAGAGAAATATGCCTAAGGCACCAAGAAAAGAAAGAATGTTGATAATCATTGGTTTTGGTTTTTTATGATTCTTAATACAATTGCATTATGCTTTTGTGTTTTGACACGGCAAAAATATAGTGGTGGTATTACATGATTGTAACAGCAATATTACAATTGTGTTACAAATAGGGTTTGGCTTTGTCGGGTTGCAAAAAAGAAATATCTTTGCAGAAAAATTCGCGCAAATGAAAATGGAAACGGTTTTATTGGTGGACGATGAACAAGATATGCGTGAAATTGTATCGTGGAACTTGGAACAAGCTGGATATAATTGCATAACGGCAAAAGATGGCCTTGATGCCCTGATGGTGTTACTGTCAGACAGGCCAGTAGATTTGTTGCTGCTCGATGTGATGATGCCACGAATGTCCGGATTTGAACTGGTGCAACAGATGCGCCAAAACGACTATATAGGACAGTTGCCTCCAATTATTTTTCTTACCGCGTTAGGCGAAGAGTCTGACCTGCTTCGCGGTTTCGAGTTGGGCGCCGATGATTATATAACCAAACCCTTTTCGGTGCGTGAAGTGTTGGCTCGTGTGGCAGCAGTATTAAAACGATATGTGCGCGAAATACAGCCTGCCTTGGGCAGCCCAATTTTGTTTGACGATGGAAAAAAGCAAGCGTCGCTCGACGGGATGCCTATGGAATTGACAAAAATAGAATATGAGTTGTTGTACTTTTTTATAACCCATCAGGGCGTGGTGTTCTCTCGTAACGATTTGCTCCAAAGTGTTTGGCCAGACAACGGATTGGTATTAGACCGAACCGTAGATGTTACGATTAATAGATTGCGCAAGAAACTTGGCAAATACAAGGATTTTTTAAGCACAAAGATAGGATATGGCTATTATTTTTCATCCCAATAAATTGCACTTGCGGCTGTTTGTGTTTATTAGTGCGATATTTCTGCTGTTTGTTGTGTTGTTTGTGTGGTTTCAATATCAGCGTGAAAAAACATATAAAGTAGACATCTTGCATTCGCGGCTTCAAACCTACAATCGCGAATTGTATGAAACGTTGCACGACACTTTTCCCTTTTCCGAAACGATGTTAAAGGCGTACATAGATAGCCATCCGTTGGAGCACTTGCGCGTGTCCGTTATCAAGTCCGAAGGTACTGTGATATTCGATTCGCAGCAAGATGTGCGGCAACTGCACAACCACCTCAATCGTAAAGAGATTCGCGAAGCACTGCAAAAAGGACAAGGCCATTACATTCAACGAAAGTCGGAGTATAATGGCGAGCGTTATTTCTATTCGGCAACTTATTTCCCTTTGTCAAAATATGTGATACGCTCGGCCGTCCCGTATAGTGCAGAACTGACTGCTTCTTTAAAAGCTGATTACACATTTGTTTATGTCAGCATCTTGGTGTATCTTATTTTATGCATAGTGCTATTTGTCTATACCCGGGCGTTGGGGAACCATATAACCGAAACTATTGATGCCTATAGAGGGCAGGTGCGACAAGCCGAACAGGATAAAGTTCGTATCAAACAGCAACTCACGCAAAACACAGCTCACGAACTGAAAACACCAGCCGCCAGCGTGCTGGGATATTTAGAAACATTACTTTCTCACCCGGAAATGTCAGCAGACAAACGACAGTGTTTTATTGAGCGGTCGTTTTCGCAAGCGCAACGAATGACGGCCTTGCTGCGCGATATGGGAACACTCACGTGGTTAGACGAAAAAGTCAATGTTTCGGCCAATAATTTGCACGAACCGCCTATTGATATGCCACAAATTAATTTATGTGAGATAATGCGCAATGTGTTGGACGATACCGAATTGGCCATTCAGGAAAAAGGTATTTTGTTGTCAAGCCATATCCCTGAAGAATTACTTGTCAAAGGCAATAGTTCGCTGTTCTATAGCGTGTTTAGGAATGTGATTGACAACGCTATCGCATATTCAGGCGCAACGCTGATCAGTATCAGCATTAAAGACAACCCGATTGAAATTACCATAGCCGACAATGGTGTTGGCGTTGCCGCTGAACATTTGCCGCATCTGTTTGAGCGATTCTATCGTATCGACAAGGGGCGCAGTCGCGATATGGGCGGCACGGGCTTAGGCTTGGCCATAGTGAAAAACGCTGTGGCCTATCATGGTGGAATAGTTTTGGCAGAAACGGCAGCCCCATACGGCTTGATGATAAGAATTGTATTGCCAAATGATTTATGACCACATGAAGGAAATAGTCGTCATCTCCTCAAGTTTGCGCCATAACCCCAATAGCGGGGGCTTTGGCACAATAAGGTGTTGAACAGATGGAAACAAACAACGACAGTATGACAGCTGTAAATCATCCAACCGTTTTCGTTAGGACCGTCGTGTTACGGTAGGCATAACAAAAAAAGAGGATGCCCCGCCATCCTCTTTATCTTTTGTTCAGCTGTCTTTTTTATTCGGCCGGAGCCTCAGCGGAAGCTGGCATGGTTGTCGTGGCCGCAGGCGTCTCAACAGTGGGAAGCGGCGCAATCACATTCTCCAGTTCGCTCTTGGGAGAGCCTTCTTTCGAACCTTTTGGAAGTGTGATACTCGAAATGAGGCAAAGCACCACCAAAATACCGCCTATCGTCCATGTGGCTTTTTCAAGGAAATCGGTTGTCTGGCGAACGCCCATCATCTGGTTGGCACCTCCAAAATTGGAGACCAAACCACCACCTTTTGAGTTCTGAACCAGAACAATCAATCCTAATAACACGCTGACAATCAAGATTAAAATTACTACTACTGTGTACATTTTTATTGATTTAATGATTAATTTCTTTTAGCCGTTCAATTTGGGCTGCAAAATAACGACTTTTTTCTGGATATTTCAAGTTTAATTTTTCATAAATTGAAATTGCCTTCTCCATATACCCCTGTTTTTCGTAAATTATGGCCAAAGTCTCGCTTACTATGTTCTCTTGGTCGATGATACTGTTTTGGGCCACCGAGATGGGATTGTAGAACTCAGCCTTGGGTCTGGTGATGCTTGGATTTTCAAGTATGAATTTATCTATCAGTTCTTTACGGGATAGTTTCTTGGGTTTCAGCTGTTCGGCTTCCTTGCGTTGTTTTTCTTCTTCTATTTCTTTCAGGCGGTTGGCGATGATGGCTTTCAGTTCGTCTAAGGATTTGCGTTTTTCTTCCAGAAGTGCCATCTCTGCCGAAAGTTCTTCTTGGCTTCCGCTGAGGTCGATTTCGGGGATGATGAATACTTTTTCGCGGATGATGCCGGTGATTTGTTCTTCTTTTGTATCAATGGGTTCGATGGTGGAGAAGACATTGTCGGCGGGAGCAATTTCATCGGGCAAGGTAGGTGTCTCCGGCTCACTTTCCCAGCGGTGACGGGCAATCAGGGTGAAGAGCCGAAGTTTGTCGCGGTTGGGCATAATGGCCGCTGTACGCTTCAACTGGCTGTCATAGTGCTTGCTGCCGGTGTTTTGGTAGGCAATGGTCAACAAGGTTTGCCCGATGGCGAAATACGGGTAATCCGCCACCAGCTGTTCCATTTCCTTCACGACATCGCCTTTTATCTGTTCGGGCAGTGTCATGTATCCTGTCAGTCGCTTGCTGTCCATTTTTTCTTTCTTGTAAGGTCTCTGAGTCTGGTCGAAGCGTTGATGGCTGCCTCGTATCTTCCAGTCTCGTTTCTTATTTACCAGTTTACCAATGCTTTATTAAATATGTCTTCCACCAATTGTTCGATGATGGTGGTGGTGAGCGACTCTTGTACTGAGTTCAGGTCTTGGTCGCTGGGGTAGTCTTCATATCTCGAGAAGGTGTTCTCGAAGTCTTTGCTTTCGTCGATGTGGTTGCTGAACCTTACTTTCACCGTGATGGTGAGGCGGTTCATGGCGGCGGTCTGTCCCGAAGTGATGGCCACCGGCATGGTCTTGTAGTCGGTGATTTCGCCTTCAAAGACAAGGTCGCCGCCTGTTTCCACCATGTCCAAAGTCGTCTGGTTGGTCATCGCATCGCGCAAGGCATTGGTGAAGTTGTTGCTCAGCAATGGGTTGACGAGTTGGGCATGGTTCGGGAAATAATCGACTGAGACGGTTTTGGCTTCGGCGGGTATCGAAGCGCCTGAGAAGGAATAGATACCACAGCCTTGGCAAACGAAAGCCAATGCCGTCACAAGAACCGCTATCTTCACTTTGATTTTCATAAGTTGATGCCGTATTCGTTGATTTTGCGGTATAAGGTGCGTTCGCTGATGCCCAAGGCTTTGGCGGCATCTTTGCGCTTGCCTCGGTGGGCTTCCAATGCCTTGATGATCATTTCTTTCTCATGGTGTTCGAGAGAGAGGGTTTCGGTCGCTGAACTGGGTCTAAGCGTTGAAACTATGCTGGAAAGGGTCTCTTCGGCGGGAACAAACTCTGTAAATTCCTGTTCGGTCAACTCAGGTTCGTTTGGCGTGACTCGGGTTACCACGGTGTCGCCGATTTGGGTGACGGGATTGGCCTGCATATAGCTTGGCTCTATCGGGTGACCGCCTGTCATGTTGTTGACCTGTGCCCGTAGCTCGGCGATGTCTTTCTTCATGTCGAAGAGCACCCGGTAGAGCAGGTCGCGCTCGCTAACGCTGTCTATCGTGTCTTCGTGAGGTAGCAACATGGGCAGCGAACTCTGCACTCTGTTGGGCAGGTATTTGGACAGTGTTTCTGCTGTGATGCTTCGCTCGGTCTCCATGATGGAAATCTGCTCGGTAACATTCTTCAGCTGGCGCACATTGCCATCCCAACGGTAGTTTTCCAACAGCTTCAACGCATCGGTCGTAACGGTGATGGCGGGAATGTGGTTGCGCTCGGCGAAATCGGCGGCAAACTTGCGGAAAAGCAACGGGATGTCGGCTTTCCGCTCGCGCAAACTGGGGATATGGATAGGGATAGTGTTCAAACGATAGTATAAATCCTCACGGAAACGCCCTTTTTCAATGGCTAAGGGCAGGTCAACATTGGTGGCGGCCACGATTCTGACATCGGTCTTCATCACCTTGTTGCCGCCCACGCGGATGAACTCTCCGTTTTCCAATACACGCAACAGACGCGCTTGGGTGGAGAGGGGCAGTTCGCCGACCTCGTCCAAGAACAAAGTGCCCTTGTCGGCAATCTCAAAGTAGCCCTTGCGCTCGTTGACGGCTCCCGTGAATGAGCCTTTTTCGTGGCCAAACAATTCCGAGTCGATGGTGCCCTCGGGGATGGCGCCGCAGTTCACGGCGAAGTATTGTCCGTGCTTGCGCGCGCTGTTCTGGTGTATGATTTTCGGAAACACATCCTTGCCCGTGCCACTCTCGCCTGTGATGAGCACGGTGAGGTCGGTGGCGGCCACCTGTGCCGCAATGCCTATGGCTCGGTCCAACTCGGGGTCGGTGCCGATGATACCGAAGGTTCTCTTTATTGCTTGTACATCCATTATCAATGTGTAGTCGTTTTATTGCTTCGTGTCATTGCAAGCGCAGCGAAGCAATGACACGAAGCGTGTCCCTGTTAATCTATCTAAGCACTGCTCCAAGTTGTTGCTCCATAGCGCTTTGTATCCTTCCCATGGCCTTTTCTATCACCTTGTCGGTGAGGGTGGTAGTGGGCGACATCAGCACGAAGCTCATGGCGTATTGTTTCTTGCTTTCCGGAATCTTTTCGCCTTCGTACACATCGAAGAGGCTCATCGATTGTAAGATTTTGTTCTCGGCAGCCATAGCGACTTTCTTCACTTCGTCGAAGGTAACATTTTTGTCAAAAATCATGGCGAGGTCGCGGCGCACGGCAGGAAACTTCGACAAGGGCTCGAAATGCACTTCCTTGGCTTGGGCCAAGCATTGCATCATCAGTGTCCAATTAAAAGTGGCGTAGAACACATCTTTCTTCAAGTCGAAGTGTTTCAGGACTTTCTTGCTGAGTTTGCCGAGACTGACAATGTCCTGTCCTTCAATGCAATATGTGGTCGCATAGTCGAAATGCGGCAAGGCGGTTTCCTTGGCCTCCAGCACCTTGAAATCAAACTTGAAGTGGTTGAGCACGCCCATGACATATTCCTTCAAGTCGAAGTAGTCAACGGCCTTGGCTTGGTTGTTCCACAGCTTGGCTTGTTTGTTGCCGGTGAGGAAGAGGTCGAGGCGGGTGTGCTCGCTGTAGGGCTTGAGCGGCTTCGTCTCATCGCCAACGCCCTTGGCGTCAAAGAAATATACATTGCCAAATTCGAAAAATCTCATGTCGGCGACCTTGCGGTTTTGGTTGAAGGCAATGCTCTCCAAGCCCCCCCACATCAGGGTTTGGCGCATTACATTGAGGTCGCTGCTGAGCGGGTTCAAGATTCTCACATTCTCAACAGGGTCAAAGGCGGGGAAAGCCTCGCTATAAGCAGCCTTGGTGAGTGAGTTGTTCATGATTTCGTAAAAGCCGTTGGCGACGAGTATGTCGCTGATTTTCTGCTGCATCTTGTCGGCATCGGGTTTGGTGGCGCGGCTGATGGAGGCATGAATACGGCTCGGGATTTCAATGTTATCGTAGCCGTAGATGCGGAGGATTTCTTCCACCACATCGGCGGGACGGGTTACATCGACTTTGCTGGTGTGCACATCGATGACCACATGTTTTTCGTCCTGCTCAACAACCTGACATTCAAGGCTTTTTAATATGTTGACGGCTTGTGTCTTGTCGATGTTTTGACCGGCAAGTTTGTTCAGGTAGTCGAACTTCAAATCCACGCGTGCAGGAGCAAAGTCGCCATTCCGCACATCCTTGATTTCGGACGAGATACTGCCGCCGGCCAACTCCTTTATTAATAAGGCAGCTCGTTTTAGGGCGTAGAGAGTGATGTTCGGGTCGGCACCACGCTCATAGCGGAACGAGGCGTCGGTCTGTAGTCCGTGGAACTTGGCCGTCTTGCGGATGCTGGTGGGGTTGAAATAGGCACTTTCAAGGAAGATGTTCGTGGTTCCCAAAGTTACGCCCGACTGTTGCCCGCCAAATACACCTGCAATACACATGGGTGCTTCGGCGTTGCAAATCATAAGGTTACGACTGTTGAGTTTGCGCTCCACTCCGTCCAAAGTAACAAAAGGCGTGCCTTCGGGCAGGCATTTCACCACGACCGTCTTGCCGGCGATTTTGTCGGCATCGAAGGCGTGCAAGGGTTGGCCGACTTCCATCAGCACATAGTTGGTGATGTCAACGATGTTATTAATGCTGCGGATGCCGACAGCCGCAAGGCGATTTTTCAGCCAAGTTGGCGATTCGCCAACTTTCACGCCGCTGATGGTCACGCCCGAATAGCGCGGACAGGCTTGCATGTCTTCCACAACCACATCAATGTTGTTGTTCGTGTTTTCCACCTCGAATTGGTTTACCGATGGGCGGATGAGGTGGTATTTTGTGGTGTTCTCGCGTTGGTTGAGGGCGGCCACCAAGTCGCGGGCCGAGCCGATGTGCGATGTGGCATCGCTGCGGTTGGCGGTGAGGCCGATTTCAAAGGTATAGTCCTCTTCCACAGGAAAATAGAAGTCGGCAGGCTTGCCCACTTCATAGTCGTCAGGCAGCACCATGATACCTTCGTGCGAGGCACCAAGTTGCAGCTCGTCTTCGGCGCAAATCATGCCTTCCGAGACTTCGCCACGGATTTTGCCTTTCTTGATGGTGAAGTGCTCGTCGCCGCTCCATAGCTCGGTGCCGATGGTGGCCACAAGCACTTTTTGCCCTGCTGCCACATTGGGCGCGCCGCAAACGATGTGCAGCGGTTCTTCGCCGCCACAATCCACGGTGGTGATGTGCAGGTGGTCGGAGTTGGGGTGGTCAATGCAAGTGAGCACCTTGCCTACGATAACGCCACGCAAGGCGCCTTTTACCGACTCGAAACGCTTGAGGTCTTCCACTTCGAGGCCCGTTGAGGTCAGCAGTTCGCTGACTTTCTCAGGCGGATAGTCGCAGTTGACATATTGTTTCAACCAATTATAAGAAATCTTCATTTTATTTATAATTATTTAATTATCAATCCATTGTCACAAACTGCGTCTCGCAGTTTGCATAAACCATGCTTCTACAAATCGGCAAAATTACGAAATTCTGACAAAATGTCACGAAAATATTCTTTGTAACGGATAAAATTCCCCAATACCTGCTCCCTAAGTCAGAAATTTTATGCGTTACGGATCGAGTATCCATCGATACTTGCTCCGTAACTCGATTTTTTTTGCCGTTACGGAGTGAGTATCCTTGTTGTTTGAAAGAAAAATACTATCTTTGCGCCTTGAAATAAGACTTGTAATATTATGAATGACAACGGAATCATCGGGCGAAAGAAGGAAAGAGGCTTGTTTGACGACATTTGTTCGCAACAAAAACCTGCTTTGGTGGCGGTTTATGGTCGTCGGCGTGTTGGAAAAACATTCTTGGTGAGGCAGCATTTCAACAACCGTTTTGATTTTGTGTTCACAGGCAGTTACCAGATGTCGCGGCAGGGGCAGCTTTCCATTTTCAATCAGGAATTGCGGCTTTTTTCGGGGCGTAACTTCCCTTTGGCGAAGGATTGGATTTCGGCTTTCGACCAATTGCGGCAATATCTTTCATCGCTTGATAAAGATCGCCTTGTTCTTTTTTTTGACGAATTGCCGTGGATGGAAACACCAAAATCGGGTTTCTTGCAGGCCTTTTCCTATTTTTGGAACTCTTGGGCTTCTGCACGCAGTGGCTTGAAACTTTTTGTTTGCGGCTCGGCCACCACTTGGATGATTGACAAGTTGATAGGCGCCAAAGGTGGCTTGTATGCTCGTGTGACCCATGCTGTTTATTTGGCCCCTTTCACCTTGGGCGAAACGGAGTCTTACCTCAATGCCAACGGTATCCGATGGAATCGTTATCAATTGCTTGAAATGTATATGATTATGGGCGGTATCCCTTATTATTTGGAGATGTTGAACCCCAAGCTGCCTTTCGACCAAAATATTGACAATCTGTTTTTTGCACCTCATGCGCCGTTGCGGATGGAATATGGATTTTTGTTTCGCTCATTGTTCAACGATGCGCAACTTTATAGGCGCGTGGTTGAAATCATCTCCAAACGCTCGCAAGGGATGACCCGACTGCAAATCAAGGCCGAATTGGGCATTGGCAATGGCGGAGCACTCACCACCGTGCTCGACAATTTAGTCCGCTGCGATTTCTTACGCAAATATGCCGCTTTCGGCAAAAGTGAGCGCAATGCCATATTTCAACTTACCGACTTTTTCAGCTTGTTTCATTTGCGTTTTGTGGCCGACAACAATGGTCAGGATGAACATTTTTGGAGCAATATGCGCGAAAATCCGTCGCGGGTGACATGGCGCGGCTATGCCTTCGAGCAGGTTTGCCTGCACCATATCTCACAAATCAAAGAGACCATCGGCATTAAGGGGGTGCTGAGTAATGTGTGTGCTTGGTCGTGCCCGTCTTTCACCGACAAGGACGGTAACCATTGGCAAGGCACCCAAATCGATTTGCTCATCGATCGCCGCGATCAGGTGATCAACCTTTGCGAAATGAAGTATGCCAATGATAAGTATTTGATTGACAAGGATTATGAAGAGCGATTGCGGCAGCGTTTATCTACCTTTCGTCATCTGTCGCGCACACGAAAAGCACTGCATCTCACTTTTGTAACCACCTACGGATTGAGCAGCAATGCCTATCGTGGCATCGTTCAATCCGAGGTAACGATGGACGACCTGTTTAGCCGTTAAAATTCCCCAATACCCGCTCCCTAAGTCAGAAATTTTATGCGTTACGGATTGAGTATCCATCGATACTTGCTCCGTAACTCGATTTTTTTTGCCGTTACGGAGCGAAGATAACCCTATCCTATCTCTATGGCCCCGCTGCTGTGATTTTTCGATTATTCAAAAAAAAATCAAAAATTTCATCAAAATGTATTGTAACTCAATAAATAGTTGTATTTTTGCAGCGTCATGACACCTAAAACGCGGGCGTAAAAGTCCGTAATAGAAGTAAAACAAACTAATTATCAACAATTTAAAAATGAAAGGAACTGAAAAATGAAAAAGTTCAGGATTTTGATGGGAGCCTTGGCTCTCGCAGTGATGACAGCAGCCATCATCGCCTGTAGTAAGGAAAAAACAGCACAACAAGAGTTAACAAACGAACAACAATCAAAGAATCCGAATGACTACACCCTCGCAGAAATGATTGAAGCCATGAGTTGGGAAGAAGGCAAAGGTTTTTTTGAGAATCAACCTATTAAGGATTACACCGACTTGTGCGAGATGGTAATGAACGACTGCGAGGGAGCTGAGAAAACCTCTCAAATAGAGATCATTTTCGAATGGCATTGGGCTCCAAAAACTGACGATTGTATCAGTAAATACCCAGGAGTCTGTTTGATAATCCGTAATATTTTTTCTTACGAATCAAATGCAAGGGGATATTTTGAGAACGGGAAACTTGTTATCGTTCCGATCGGGGAGGAAAACGGGTTTACTGCCGATGGTTATTTGGCCGTAGGTGCTCCTATTCAAATACAGAATGACACTATTATTGTCAGAGAAGGTATTTATACGGCCTATTATGACGAGGAATTAGGCAAATACACGTCAGTGGCTGTGGATATCGATTCGTCGAAATGAAGGAATAGAAATGGTTCTATATTGTTTTAGCTTTCAACGATATGATAAGTGAAGAAATGAAGCCATGACTAACTCAAAAACAGCCATGGCTTTTTTCTTTTTGAAAAATGTACTTGTCCCAACGCATATAGTTATGAAGTATTTAAGTGCTTTTTACTCTTTTATTCGAAAAACGATAGCAATCGTTGGCTGTGTTTCTTTTCTCGCTGTCACCACTTCAAGTTGTAAGGCTCTTGGATATAAGTTGATAGGCGTGAAACATCTGAATGGATTCGATAAAAAGGCATACGATGGCTTTTTGCAGAAGTTGCCTGATGTTGATTATGTAGATATTGTTGGTGATGCTGAGCAGTTCCAGTCGGTAATGAAGATTTCCTCGGATTCAACCATGCGTCATAGCCTATACCAACCCATCCAGATCTTATATTTTCATAAAAATGACTTGGTGTCTTATCATATCAATTGTACTGCCCCGTCAAAAGGACTCGACCTTGATTGGAATTACCAAGGCAGATTCGAATCTTTTCCTCCTGTTTCGCCCATTGAGGTCAAAGACTATTCGTTGTCGCTTGCCGATTACCGAAACATATATACGGAAATCGCGGAAAACGATGGATATTGTGTCGTGGTGTTTTGGACAAACATGTTGTACAAGTTTTCTCGTTCGGCCATTATGACGGTTCTTGAAAACATTGAATGTTGCGCATCCAATTTGGATGTTAAGCTCTATTTTGTCAATAATGACATTTTTTTTTCTGAGGCGGATATCCAAAATTTTTAGATATTTGCATCGTTTTGTTTTAAAAGTAAAAGTACAATGTTGACAAATAAAACTAAAAAAGGCATCCGTGTATGCGGTATTACTGCCCTCATTTTATGCCTTCTTTGGGCAGTGTTTGAAGTGTTCCATTTCATGGGTCTTCTTGCGGGTTGGGGAGGTGTAAGCGAGAAAGTGGAATGGTCGGAAAACAAAACGATTAAAATCATCTTTTTCATCGCCTATCTGATTAGCGCTGTTGCGTTGATAGGTTTGTGTGTAAAGGTTGTGTTCAATACGCTTAGAGGAATGCGCGAGAACAATGCCTTCCCGCAAAACAACGTAAAGCCTTTACTTTGGTTGGCTGTGGTGAGTTTCTTTTATATGCTTTGCTGGATGAATCAATCTGTTCTTCACGGAATGGACGGAATTCATTTGCAAGGTGTTAATTTTATTCTTCCATTCCTGCTGCTCTTCTTCGCCTTCATGTACAAAGTGGCCGCCGATGCGGTGGAGGAAAACAACTTAACCATTTGAGAGCTATGATTATTATGAATTTAGATGTGATGATGGCCAAGCGCAAAATGCGCTCCAACGAGTTGGCCGAGCGCATTGGCCTCACCCAAGCCAACCTGTCCATCCTCAAAACGGGCAAGGCCAAGGCCATCCGCCTCAGCACCCTCAATGCCATCTGCCGCGAACTGCAATGCACCCCGGGCGACATCCTTGAATACCAAGAAGACGAGTAGTTTTCGGGCCGGTGGTTTGGGGCAAAAGTTGAACTTTCATGGCCACTTTTGCCTCTGTTTCGGAAAAATGCACTATATTTGCGCGCAAATATATTGTTCAGCATGTCAGAAAACAACTATTCAACAGACTACACCGACCTCCGCCTGCTCCATACTTCACGCTACGGAAACGGCTGTGTATATACAGCCAGCTTCAATGGTAAGAAAGTCATTGTCAAGGCATTGAAACCCGAATGCGCCAACGATGCCGTATGCAAGGCCTCGCTGCGACAGGAGTATGAGACCACTTCCATGCTCGACAACAAGTATATCCGCAAGGCCTTGGACTTTGTCCAAATCGAAGGTCTTGGCGATTGTATTGTCTTTGAGTTCATCGACGGCAAGTCGCTGGCCGAGCATGTGCGCGTGGGCACGCTTTCGGAGAAACAGGTGAAGGGCCTCCTCGCCGAAGTGTGCGAAGGCTTGTTATACATGCACCGCAACGGCATTGTGCACTGCAACCTCAATCCCGAGAACATACTGGTAACCGCCAACGACTGCCGTGCCAAACTCATCGATGTGGGCATTCCCGAAACGAAACAAGATGCCGACCGGGAACTGCTTATCAAGGAGATGGAGTTTGTCGCCCCCGAAATCATCAAAGGCGAGGACTTCGATTCGCGAGCCGACATCTATTCCTTGGGGAAAATCATGGAATTCATCGGAGAGCGTAACATCTCCAAGCAGTTTGGCGCTGTGGCCATGCACTGCACCCAATTTTCAAAGGAACAGCGTTTCGACAACATCTCCGATGTTCGCTCGGCCATCACCAAAAGCCATCCTTTCGTGAAGGTGCTCATCATTGTCGTTGTGCTTGCGGCCTTGGCGGGACTGGCTCTTGTTTATGTGCCGAAAATCAAGGCCAATGTGGAAAAAGAGCGGGCGGAACGCCTTGCTGTCGACTTCAACCGCGAAGCGGAGAAGCTGCAAGGGCAACTGCCTGAGCTTTGCAAGAAGTATGAATTGAAGTCGCTCGACGACAACCTCAAATTCGACTGGTCTGAAGACAGCATACAAATGGTGGAGAGCCTGTTGCAATACTTAGCCATGGACGAGTATGTGGACAAGGCCATGCAAGTCATACAACAACAACGCGCCGGTATCGAGAAAAGTCGGCAGGCCGATTTCGATCGACTCCTTTTAGACGAGTTCACGACCACCCCCGACACTATCGCCGAGATGATGCGCTCGGCTTTGACGGAGCCTACCAATGAAATGCTCCTCAACGAGGCCAAAAGATGGTATGGGCAACGCCAATGATTTTTCTGATGTTCCTTTGTAATAATCAGGCCAAATCGGAGTTATCCTTTTTATAAAACGACAACGAAGTGCATAAAAGAACCAACATATTTTTGACGATGGGCTGCGCCATTGGACTGCTGCTTTTGAGCGGCTGCTCCACCAAGAAGAACACGCTGACCCGCCGCATGTACCATAACCTGACCAGCCATTACAACATCTACTTCAACGGAGAGGCGAGTGTCAAGGACGGCGAAAAGCAACTCCGCACCCAAGTGAAAGACGACTATACCAAGGTGCTGCGTGTTTACAACTACGGCACCATGCAGAACGGCATGGCAATGAACTCCACCATGGACCGCGCCTTGGAGAAGACCTCCATCTGTGTGCAGAAACACTCCATGAAGTTCGGTAGCCGCGAGCACGTGAAATGGATTGACGATGCCTACCTCGTCATGGGCAAGGCACACTTCTTCAAGCACGACTACATCCCCGCCAAACGCACCTTCGATTTCGTGGCCAACGAATTCTATTACAACGACATCGCACATGTAGCCAATCTTTGGCTTGTCAAAACCTATATCCAAACGGAGGAATATCCCAAGGCTGTGGCCATGATTGAGCAACTGCAAGCCAAGACCGCCGGACTGGGCAAACCTCCCAAGGAACTGACGCGCAACCTCGATTTCACCATTGCCGACTATTTCATCGCCGTCAAGGACTACAACAACGCTGTCAAATACCTGAAAAGCGGCATTCTGCTCAACAACGACCGCGACCTGCGCACCCGCGCCATGTTCATCTTGGGGCAAATTTATATGCATCAAGGCGATTCGAACCGCGCCACGGCTCAGTTCAAAAAGGTCATCAAGCGCAATCCCGTGCATGAAATGGTCTTCGAGTCGCGGATGAATATGGCCAGAGTGGGTACGGCCGACAACGCCACCGAGCTCTACAAGATGATGAACAAAATGCTCCGCGATGCGAACAATGAGGAATACCGCGACCGTATCTATTACGCCATGGCCGAACTCGCTCTTCGTGAAGGCAACGAAAACAAGGCCATTGACTACCTGCGCAAGTCGGTGTCAGCCTTTAAGGACAACAAAATCCAAAGGGTACTGTCGTCCCTCAAAGCCGCTACTATGCTCTTTGAGAAAAACCAATACGAACTGGCGCAAGCCTATTACGACACCGCCGTTGTGGACATGGACCGTGAATATGAAGGCTACGACAGCATTATGAACATCTCGCAAACGCTCAACGAACTGGTGATGTATTCCAGCGTGGTGCGCGACCAAGACAGTTTGATGCGCGTGGCCGCCATGGACTCGGTGTCGCGCAATGCGCTCATTGACAGAATTATCGCTCAAGTTATCGAGCAGGAGCAAATCGAACAGCAACGCCGCGAATATGAGGAACAGCTCGCCCTGATGGGCTCAACCGTGATTGAAGATCAGATAAAGTCGGAACCGATTTCCGCAACTACGGGCAGTTCATGGTATTTCTACAACCAGACTTCAGTGTCGAAAGGCATCACCGAATTTACCCGCAAATGGGGCATGCGTAAGAATGGGGACAACTGGCGCATCAGCGACCAAAGGAGTTTGGCGGCAGCTTTAAGTGGTGACGGTGTTGGCGCCGACCCGACTTCCGCTGGCTCGACGCAGGATTCGCTGAACGCCAACCTGACCAACCGCGACCGAGGGTATTACCTCCAAGACCTGCCCTTCACCCCCGAACAAAAGGAAGTGGCCGACTCGCTCATTGCCGATGGCCTGTATCATCTGGGCTTCCTTTATATGGACCGCCTGTCGGACCTGCCTCGCTCCATTGAGTCGTATGAGCAACTCGACACGCGCTATCCGAACAACACGAAAGAGCTGCCTACCTGGTACGCGCTCTATAAAATGCACAAAGACCTCAACCACGATGAACGGTCTTTGGTCTATAAAGGTAAGATTTTTGACAAGTATCCCACATCGAGTTACGCCGAGTTCATCAACGACCCCGCCTATTTCGAGAAACTGCAAGCCCAGGAGCGCGAAGCGTCCGACTTCTACAACAAGACCTATGAGGCTTTTGAGCAGGGACAGTTCTATCGTGTGAAGATGAACACCGAACGGGCCATGCAGCTTTATCAATCAGATACTGCTTTCATGCCGCGTTTCGCCTTCCTGAATGCGGTGGCCGAGGGCCGTCTGGTCTCCGTCGACACCATGGCTTTCGCCTTGTACAATTTGGTTCGCACCTATCCACAAAGCAGCATCTCGCCCTATGCGCGCCGCGTTTTGGAGGATGTCAACGAGGAGTATCATCTCGGCTTGGTGCTGACCGAAATCGACAACGGTGAAAAGGGCGACAAGCCTGAGGTCAAGAAGGAAGCCCCCTACACCTTTGAACCCAATAGCGAACACTTTGTCATGATTGTGTGCGAAACCAAGTCGGTGCGTATCGATCCGCTTATGGTGCGTATCAGCGACTTCAATAAGAGGGAACATCGCACCTTAACCTTCAACGTCAAGAATGTGGTACTCGATGATACCCGAAGCATGATTACCATCAGTAGCTTCAGCAGCCAAAACAAAGCTGCCAACTACATCACCTCAATGCTGCTCTCTGACTATGTCTTTGGTGGCATCGACAAGGCAAAATACAAGATAATCCCCATCTCCTTAAAGAACTATCCTGTTTTCTATCAGTCGAAAGACATGGACGAATACAGTACCTTTTACGAATCCAATAACAATAATAAATAACACATTATGGCACTCATGGAATCACAAGTACGCAATCTCATTGGTACCGGCACCACCATAAAGGGTGACATCGAGTCGAGTGGCGATATCCGTATCGACGGACACCTGATCGGATCGCTGAAGTCGAACGGCAAGGTCGTGATTGGCCAGACGGGCGTCATGGAAGGCGACCTCAACTGCAAGCAAGCGGAAATATCAGGTGCCGTGAAGGGCATCATCACCACCGAGGAACTGACCGCCCTGAAATCAACCTCCAAAGTGGAAGTTGACCTGAACACCAAACAACTGCTCATCGAAGTGGGTGCCCAGTTTACGGGCAAGTGCGTCATGGGACAGCAGTCCACAGTGGCCATGCCGAAGCAAAAAATTGGTTGATGATGGACGAAAAGCTTAGGAGGCGTTTCGGTTACGAGGCCGTTGAGCATTACGACACCGAACGCTTGGCCAAACTTCAGGAGCACTATACCGCCATCTTGGAGCTTTTGGGCGAAGACCCACAACGCGAGGGCCTTCAGAAGACGCCTTTGCGCGTAGCCAAATCGATGCAGTTCCTTACCAATGGCTATGAGCGTGACCCGATGGAGATTTTGCTGTCGGCGAAATTCGAGGAGGATTACCGCCAAATGGTGATCGTCAAGGATATCGAGATTTATTCCTTGTGCGAACATCATTTGATTCCGTTCATCGGCAAGGCACATGTGGGCTACATCCCCAACGGCTACATCACAGGGCTGAGCAAGATTGCGCGCGTGGTGGAGGCCTACTCGCGCCGTTTGCAAGTGCAGGAACGCCTGACCACCCAAATCAAGAACGCCATCAACGACGCTCTGCAACCTTTGGGCGTGGCTGTCGTCATCGAGGCACGACATTTGTGTATGTCTATGCGCGGTGTGCAGAAACAGAGCACGGTAACCACCACGAGCGATTTCACTGGTGCCTTCGAGCGTGAGACCACCCGTGCCGAGTTCTTCCAACTCATCGGCAGCAACTTGCATTAACAATTAGGTATCTTTAAAATTTTGAAATTTAAATATTGAATAATGATTAAAGCGTATGTTTTTCCGGGCCAAGGAGCCCAATTTGTTGGGATGGGCAAAGACCTTTATGAGAAATCGGCGAAAGCCAAAGACATGTTCCGTAAGGCCAACTCCATCTTGAAATTCCAAATCACCGACATCATGTTTGACGGCACTGAGGACGACCTGCGCCAGACCAAGGTAACCCAACCGGCCATTTTCTTGCATTCGGTCATTCTTGCCTCTTTGCTTGAAGACTTCGACCCTTCCATGGTGGCGGGTCACTCGTTGGGCGAGTTCTCGGCATTAGTGGCCAACAAGGTTTTGACTTTTGAGGACGGCCTCCGCTTAGTGAGCAAACGGGCCTTGGCCATGCAGAAGGCCTGCGAGGTACAGCCGGGTACGATGGCTGCCGTGTTAGGTATGGAAGATGCCGCTATCGAGAGCATCTGTGCCTCGGTGAAAGACTTGGTGGTCGTTCCGGCCAACTACAACAGTCCCGGTCAATTGGTCATCTCCGGCTCCGTCGAGGGTGTGAATGCCGCTTCCGAGAAGCTGAAAGAGGCAGGTGCCAAGCGCGTGGTGCCGCTGAGTGTGGGTGGTGCGTTCCACAGCCCGCTGATGGAGCCTGCGCGCGTTGAATTGGCCGAAGCCATCAACGAAACGACCTTCAGCCAAGGCATTTGCCCCATCTATCAGAATGTTACCGGACAGTCGGTCAACGACCCGGAAATCATCAAAAAGAACCTCATCGCCCAACTGACTTCGCCTGTGCTGTGGACACAAACCATGACCAACATCTTGGCCACGGGCGTGCGCTCCGTCGTCGAGGTGGGCCCGGGCACGGTGCTGCAAGGCCTCTTCCGCAAGATGGACAGAAATCTGGAAGTGGCGAGTGCGGCAGTCCAATAACACACAAGACTGTAAGACACGAGATGCGAGGCGTGAGACACGAGACATGGCATTTGTCCCGTGTCTCTCACTTGAAAACGGAACCCGTGTTGCAGTCAATACCATTGTAATCAACTCTGAATAGTTACAAATTTGATGATTTGCCGGAAATGGAAAACAACAGAATACGTCCCTTTTGGGTCATTATCCTTCTCTTGTCGGGCCTTCTTTTGGGCCTTTATATTAATATAGGTGTAAGCAAACGTCAAATCAGCTTCGAAGGCGGCAGCAAATTCGATGAGGTGATGTGGTATGTAGGCAACGACTATGTGGAAGTGCCCAACGCGCAGCAATTGCAAGACGAAGCCATCGCCGCCATGATGGAGGAACTCGACCCGCACAGTGCCTACATCTCTTTGGACGAGTTCAATGAGGTGAACGACCCGCTTTTGGGCAGCTTCGATGGTATAGGCGTGCAGTTCCGGCTCGAAAAAGACACCATCGCCATCGTCAATGTCATCAAAGGCGGCCCTTCAGAAAAAGTGGGCATACTGGCGGGCGACCGTATCATTTATGTTGACGACACGCTGGTGGCTGGCAAGAAACTGAAGAACGAGGATGTGATGCGCAAGTTGAAAGGCCCCAAAGGCACCAAGGTGCGCGTACAAATGCTGCGCCGTAGCGTGGTGGGCTTGCTCGACTACACCATCACCCGCGCCGCCATTCCGACATACAGTGTGGACATAGCCTATATGTTGGATGAAACAACGGGCTATCTGAAGCTCAGTAAGTTTTCGGCCACTACCGTCGAGGAATTTAAGAAGGGGATAAAGGAACTGAAAGCCCAAGGCATGAAGCAACTTGTATTCGATTTGCGGGGCAACATGGGGGGCTTTCTTGCTGCCGCTGTTGACATCGCCGACGAGTTTCTGCCCAAGGGCAGTCTCATCGTCTATACTGAAGGGCGCAACCGCCCACGCCAGTACATGAATGCCCGGCGTCATGGCATGTTGGAAGACCTGCCCGTCGTGGTGCTCATCGACGGCGAGTCGGCCAGTGCGAGCGAGATTGTGGCCGGTGCCTTGCAGGATAACGATCGCGGTACCATCATTGGGCGCCGCTCTTTCGGCAAAGGACTGGTGCAGGAACAGATTGTGCTTAGCGACCAGTCGGCCATCCGACTTACCGTGGCACGCTACTACACGCCTTCGGGCCGCTGTATCCAGAAACCCTACGACAAAGACCATGGGAAGTACCTGCTCGAATCTTATGAGCGTTATGAGAACGGAGAACTTTTCCATCCCGACAGCATCCATTTTGCCGACTCGCTGAAATACACCACCCCGAACGGCAGAACCGTGTACGGTGGAGGTGGCATCATGCCCGACATCTATGTGCCGCTCATCGATGACAGCACCGAGTATTATTTCAACCGCATCGTCAACAATGGCCTGCTCTACCAATACGCTTTTGATTATACCGACAAGCATCGTGCGCAACTGCAGCATTACAAAACGGTCGAGGCTTTTGACAAGTCGTTCGTGGTGAGCGACGCAATGTTTGACGAACTCGTGAAGCAGGCCGAAGAGAAAGGCATCAAAGGCGGGGAAGAACAACAGCAGGTGGCGCGTCGCGAGGCCAACACACTCCTTAAGGCCTATATCGCCCGCAACCTTTTCGATGACGAAGGCTTTTATCCCATCTACGCCCCCATGGACGAAGTACTACAACGCGCACTAAAAGAACTCAGCCCCAACTAACTTGTCCCCCCGTCCCCCTTCCAAAGGGGGTGCCCGAAGGGCGGGGGATTAAAAACACTCCCCTCTCTAAGCACCTACCCGCAGGGCGGTGGATTAAAACAAACCCAAACCAACACCAAAAAAACAAAATGACCACCACTCAAATCACCCCACAATACCTCATGGATAATGGCATTAACCCGGAGGGGATGATCTTTGGCCTGAATCACTTGCCCTATAATCCGAAATTAAGAGGTTTCAGCAGAAACTTACGCACACTGGGAGAAAAATCGGAAGCCATGTTGTGGAAATACCTGAAAGCAAAACAAATCGGGTTTGCCTTTAATCGGCAGAAACCGATTTTGAATTACATAGCGGATTTCTATTGCAAAGAGCTTGCTTTGGTGGTCGAAATAGACGGGGCGTCTCATTTTTCTGCTGAGGCTTGGCAAAGAGACCAAGAGCGAAACAGGCAGATGCGTGTGTTGGGATTGACAATTGTGCGCGTGTTGGATAGTGAGGTTCGTAAGGACGCAGAACGGGTGGCAAAGTATATCGAAGAGAAATGCCACGAAATCCGCGCACAAAAGAACACCCCCTTTACACAGTAGCCCCCTCCCGTCCCCTCCCGTCCCCCTTTCAAAGGGGGTGCCCGTCAGGGCGGGGGATTAAAACCCAACCCCACCCCATACCCGTCCCCCCGTCCCCCTTCCAAAGGGGGTGCCCGAAGGGCGGGGGATTAAAAACACTCCCCTCTCTAAGCACCTACCCGTCAGGGCGGGGGATTAAAAACACTCCCCTCTCTAAGCACCTACCCGAAGGGCGGGGGATTAAAACAAACCCAAACCAGCCCCCAAAAACAAAAAAAAGACGCAAATCGATCTGCGTCTTCTTCGTTTGTGGAGCATATCGGAATCGAACCGATGACCTCTTGCATGCCATGCAAGCGCTCTAGCCAACTGAGCTAATGCCCCCTCAGTTGCGGCTGCAAAAATACAACTTTTTTCAATCCACAAACATTTTTTGCGAAAAAAATTCATTTTTTTTCTTTCAACAGCTTTTTGCCGTATTTTTGCACCCGCGTAAGTGGCCGTCCCCCTCTCAGAGGAGCTACCCGTCAGGGCGGTGGATTCAACCCGTCCCCCTCTCAGAGGAGCTACCCGTCAGGGCGGTGGATTCAACCCGTCCCCCTTTCAAAGGGGGTGCCCGAAGGGCGGGGGATTAAAAACCAACCCCACCTACGCAACCAACATCTATCAACAATTTCGAACAATGAAAACCATAAAAGACATATATAAAATAGGTGTAGGGCCATCCAGCAGCCACACCATGGGCCCACAAAAGGCGGCCTCCATCTTCAGCGACCGTTATCCTGATGCTGCCAGCTTCGAGGTAACGCTCTATGGCAGCCTCGCCGCCACAGGCAAGGGCCACATGACCGACTGGGCCATCCTCAATACGCTGCCGGCTCCGACAGACATTGTCTGGAAACCCGAAGTTACCTTGCCTTTCCATCCCAACGGAATGCGTTTCAAAGCTTTCGATGGGGCCAAGGAGCTGAAAGGAGAGTGGCTGGTGTTTAGCATTGGTGGAGGCAACTTGGCCGAAGAAGGCAAACAGAGCGAGCAGCCCGACCTCTATCCACTGACCAAGATGACCGACATCCTCGATTGGTGTGAACAGCGGGGAAGAACTTACTGGGAGTATGTTTACGAATACGAGAACCAAAAGGAAATCGAAGACTACATGATGGAAGTGTGGCAGGTGATGAAAGCCGCTGTCGAGCGGGGCTTGCAGGCTGAGGGTGTGCTGCCCGGACCGCTCAACCTGAGCCGCAAGGCCGCCATGTACCACATCAAGGCTTCGGGCTACACGCATTCCCTGAAGAGCCGTGGTCTGGTGTATTCCTACGCCTTGGCTGTCTCCGAGGAAAACGCCTCGGGCGGGCGTATCGTTACTGCGCCTACCTGTGGTTCTTGCGGTGTGATGCCTGCCGTGCTTTACCATCTCTCCAAGAGTTACGACTTCTCCGACCTGCGCATCCTGCGCGCCTTGGTAACGGCGGGCTTGGTGGGCGACATTGTGCGCACCAACGCCTCCATCTCAGGCGCCGAAGTGGGTTGTCAGGGCGAAGTGGGCGTGGCCTGTGCCATGGCCGCCGCCGCCGCCAACCAACTGTTTGGCGGAAGCCCCGCACAAATCGAGTATGCTGCTGAAATGGCCTTGGAACATCATTTGGGCATGACCTGTGACCCCGTGTGTGGCCTCGTCCAAATCCCATGTATCGAGCGCAACGCCTACGCCGCCGCCCGCGCCTTGGACTCCAACATCTACTCAACCTTCTCCGACGGACGGCACCGTGTTTCCTTCGATAAGGTGGTAGAAACCATGAAAGAAACCGGAAACGACCTGCCTTCCCTCTACAAAGAAACCTCCCAAGGCGGCTTAGCCAGAGACTACACCCAAATGAAATGAGTAAGCGACTACCCGTCCCTCCCGTCCCCCCTTCCAAAGGGTGTGCCCATCAAGGCGGGGGATTCAACCCGTCCCCCTCTCAGAGGAACTACCCATCAAGGCGGGGGATAAAAAAACCATCCATCACAACCCATTAAACCACAATCAATTAACCAACTCCTCGAAAAAAAATCAAAAAAAATACATTTCCGACTAAGGGTAAAACACGACTTGTTAGTCATTAAAGTGTCTAGACAACAAAAACAACGCGTTTACTATGCATTCGAATGTTATTATAGTGCTTAGGAAAAATAAAGCCACCGTGCCATCAGGCAGCGGTGCGTTTCGCATTTCCACCCGCCAGACCATGCGCCCGGCAACTGTCCCCCTTTCAAAGGGGGTGCCCGCAGGGCAGGGGATTCAACCCCAACCCCATCCCGTCCCTCCCGTCCCCCTTTTAAGGGGGTGCCCGTCAGGGCGGGGGATTAAAAACATTCCCTTTTTTCCTCAGAAAAACCTAATTAATTCACCTATTTATTCATTAAATTCATTATCATTATGAGAAAAAAGATTTTTTCTTTAATGGCAGTGCTTGCATTGGCCTTCACGGGCGTGGTGCAGGCACAAGTGCATGAACTGACCGTGCATGACGG
>JBHACT010000082.1:0-6785 GCA_041854745.1 Candidatus Limimorpha sp.
AGCATAGATTCCCGCCACCACACAAGCCATCGCGGGAATGACATGCTTTCTGAGGTCTGCTTTAGCTGCCCATGTCATTCCGCGGGAGGGCGCGTGCGGGAGGATGGAATCTATGGGCAGCGGGATAAAAAAGTAAAACCTTAGATTGAACGGAGACAGAAAGCATAGATTCCCGCCTCCGCTCAAGCCATCGCGGGAATGACATGCTTTCTGAGGTTTGCTTTAGCCGCCCATGTCATTCCGTGGGAGGGCGCGTGCGGGAGGGTGGAATCTATGGGCAGCGGGATAAAGAAGTAAAAACTTAGATTGAACGGAGACAGAAAGCATAGATTCCTGCCACCGCTCAGGCCTTCGCGGGAATGACATGCTTTCTGAGGTTTGCTTTAGCCGCCCATGTCATTCCGTGGGAGGGCGCGTGCGGAATGGTGGAATCTATGGGCAGCGGGATAAAAAAGTAAAACCTTAGATTGAACGGAGACAGAAAGCATAGATTCCTGCCACCGCTCAAGCCTTCGCGGGAATGACATGCTTTCTGAGGCCTGCTTTAGCTGCACATGTCATTCCGCGGGAGGGCGCGTGCGGAATGGTGGAATCTATGGGCAGCGGGATAACAGAAGTAAAACCTTAGATTGAACGGCGACAGAAAGCATAGATTCCCGCCACCACACAAGCCATCGCGGGAATGACATGCTTTCTGGAGCTCGCACCTGTTTGCATAGGGATGACATATCTTCAAAGGCTTGAACCCCGCCCGAGTTTAGCGCGTGTGCAGATGGTATGCGGGTGAAGGTGAAAGAATAAAGCAGGTCTTTTACAAAAAAAACAGAAAACTGTTTTACTGAAAGGGTTTTTGTACTATTTTTACGCCAAAAATTTCTCTATGAGACACCGTTACTTTTTTATTGCGCTTATGTCATGTTTGGCACTGAGCTTGCCCGTCATCGCCTATCCATCTGATTATGAAGCCCGTTGGAGCAGGATAAACCGGCACCTTGAGAATATGCTACCGACCACAGCGGGCTTGGTATTAGACAGTATCGAAAACGAAGCCTTAGCAGAAGGCAATCAGATGCAGTTGTTGAAAGCCATTCTTTTTCGACAGAAAATCATGCTGCTGACCAAGGAGAGCAATGCCAAGGAAGCCTATATCCGTTATGCGGAGCAGAAACTTACCATGCTTGATACGGTTCAGGCGGCTATTCTTCATACGGAAATAGCCCGCTGCTATGGTAGTATACTGAAAGATTTCAGAGGCTTTATCCAGCACAATACGGACCTTGAAGGCAATCTTAAAGCGACGGAGATGCGTTATTGGGGAGAAGGTAACTTTCGCAATGCCATCAATGCACACCTTGCGGAGGCATTGTGGCCGACAGCCCAACTGAAACGCGCCAAGACAAAGGATTTTCTTATGCTATTTGAGCACGAAGCCTTACCCGACATCAAGAATATCCAATACGAGCCCTCGCTTTTCGAGTTTGTCTTCCATCGTGTGGCGGTGTTCTATAAACAAGTGGCTTCGAACGATGACATACAATCGGCATGGCATACCGACGACTGGTGGTTGCCCGCCGAGGCCTTCGCAACGGTCGGTTTGGCTGAGGGGAAAGAGGATGTGCTACACCTCTTGCGGATTTATCAGGAACTTATTGCGTACAATTTGGAAAACGACAATGAAGAAGTATTGATTTACAACGATTTCAATCGTTTCCGCTTTGTAAATGCCATCCTTCGGGACGACGACGCTTTTCAACAAGCCTTAGATAATATGGTGGAAAAGCATCGTGAGCATCCATTATCAGCTGACATCGCCTTGGAATGGGCCAACAATCTGACCTTGCAGTATATGCGTAGTTCCAAGGGCGATAATTACAAAGATAATTATCTCAAATCCGGCGAGATATGCCATAAAACCGTGGCCAAATTTCCTGACACGAAGGCCGCTGAGGGTTGTATAGAACTGTTGGATCACCTATATGAGCCACATCTGGAAGTTTCCTTCAACGAAGTGCAGTTGCCCAACGAGCCCTTTCCTTTGGTGCTGCGCTATCGTAATGGGAAACATGCCTATTTCAGGATCGTGAAAGTCAGCGAAGAAGAGTTTTGGGGTATGTCGTGGCGTGACAAATCCTTCAAAAGGAAGTTGTTGTCTATGACTCCCGTGGCCGAACAGCGGGTGAACTTGCCTGTGGAGAAGGACTTTCTGTGGCATTCCACCTTGGTGGCCTTGCCGCCTGTCGAGTCTGGACAGTATTATCTTTTGGTCACGCCCGAACGGAATACCACGGACGAAAAAAAGACCCTTATGATAAGTTTTCAGGTGTCGAAACTGGGATTCATCACCGATGAGAAAAACACGCTAATTACCGTCGATCGCAAGACAGGAAAGCCTTTGGAGGGTGTCACGGTGGAGTGTCTGCGAAAGAAGTTCCGGAAAGGTAGAATAGAGGAGCATCTTGTAACCCGAAAGAAGTCGAATGCCGAGGGTAAAGTAAGGTTCGGCAGGGGCGTCAACCGCTATTTTCATGTTCGTCTTCGTTATGGCGAGGATATACTTTACACCAGTGAAAATTTGGACTTTTCAACGGGTTACGGATATTATTTTACCATCGACCCTGGTTACACCAGTACCACATTGTTTACCGACCGTGCCATCTATCGGCCCAGGCAAACCGTTTATTATCACGGCGTGGTGACCAACAAAAGGAACAACAAGATTACTTTGGAACGCAACCAGAGAAAGAAAATCTATTTTTATGATCCTAACAGACAGAAAATCGGCAGCCAGAAAATTACGACAGACAAATACGGCTCGTTCAGTGGTTCTTTTGTCATCCCCGAAGATGGATTGAACGGTAATTATATGTTGGGGATTGATCAGGTTTATGCCAGTTGCCGATTCCGTGTGGAGGAATACAAACGGCCCACCTTTGAGGTCAGTTTCGACAAGCCGAAGGAGCAATACAAACTTAATCAGGAGATAGATGTGGAAGGTAGCGTCAAGGCCTACGCGGGTTTCGGCTTGGACGATGTGGAATGCCGCTACCGGGTGGAGCGCAAGACTTCCTTCCCTTGGCGTTGCTATGGACAGGCCTATCCTTTTGTTGCGGACGAGCAAATCGCACAGGGGGTAACTCGCTCGGATGGCGACGGCAAGTTCAACATAAGTTTCATGCTGAAGCCTGCCGCCAAAATCAAGCCTGAGCTGCAACCCGTTTTCACTTACACCATCGAAGTGACGGTGACCAATGCCCAAGGCGAGACGCACGAGGAAACCTTCTCGATTAGAGCGGGTTACAATGAAGTGGCCATCAGTAGCAATTTGCCGGGTTTGTTGGAAAAGTCGGAGGGAGGAGATTGGCGAATCGAGGTACTCAACATGAGCGGTGAGCCAACTCAAAGTCGGGTATCGCAAAAGCTCTACCGTTATGACAACACCGACCGCATCAATTATTTCGAGGCGATGGAAATGGACATCCTCCTTGACAGAAAGATTATGAACGACGAGGAGCTGGCTCGGCTTTTCCCCAACTACAGTTTTTATCCCAACGACGACAAGACCTTGGTTAGCGAGACCGAGTTTGAGGTGGATGGCAAACGGTGTTTCGACGACTTTCTTCAGCTTCGACCGGGGCGCTATCTCATGGAATTGAAGAGTCTCGACGACACTTTGGCCTCGCTGACAGAACAGTTTATCATATCCGACCGGCAGACGGGGAAGATGCCTGTTACGGCTATACATTGGCTGCAAATCGACAAGACCACAGCCCAGCCGGGCGACACGCTTCATATCACTTTGGGCAGCACGGCCAAAGAGGTCGGGGCTTGGCTGAAACTCGTCCACGACGGCAAGGAGGTCAGGATAGACCAATGGATGGAAGTGAGCGAAGGTTTGGTAACCTTGCCTTATGTGGTCACCGAAAATGACCGTGGCATGTTGAGCCTGCTGGTGGCTTCCTTCAAGGAAAATTGTTGCCGTGTCCACGACTATCATGTCTCTGTGCCCTACAGCAATCTCGATTTAAAAGTGGAATTGGCTTCAGTGCGCGACAAACTCAATCCCGGAGCCGAAGAGACCTGGAACCTGACCGTTCGCGACCATCACGACAAGCCCGTGAAATCAGCTGTGTTGACGGGAATGTACGATGCCTCACTGGA
Organism: Candidatus Limimorpha sp.; assembly: GCA_041854745.1. Lineage (GTDB taxonomy): Bacteria > Bacteroidota > Bacteroidia > Bacteroidales > F082 > Limimorpha. The sequence continues at coordinate 4,159 of JBHACT010000082.1, forward strand.
TGTCTTCCAAAAGCCTTCTTGGTCGCTGAGAATGAAACCCAATAGTTATTATGCCAATGGATTTACCACTGCACCTAGAAAGAAATTTTCCGAGTCTTCCACGGAGGGCAAGCCCTACATCTACCAAGTCAAGTTGTTCAATTTCTCCCTGCCTTCCGATGCACCTTTCTTCGATGCTGTTTACCTTCGTCGGAGTAATTATAGGGAGGGCCCAGTCTATGGGTATCCGGGAAATGCCTCATGGGCAATAGCGGTTGGTGCAGGTCCTCAAGGTAGGGTAAAAGGCCAAATCATCGATGACGCGGAAGAGCCCGTGCCTTTTGCCAACATCATCATCGAAAAGAACGGCACAACGATAGGCGGATGTTATAGCGATTTTGATGGCTTTTATGACATCAACCCTGTGCCACCCGGGACTTACGATATGCGTGCCAGTTGCATAGGCTATAAGCCGTTTGTCGTGCAGAGTATTGTCATTCCTGCCCATAAAATTACTTTTTATGACATCAAAATGGAGACCGGTGCCGTCAACTTTGATGAAGTTACGATTATCGAATACGAGATACCTTTGATTTCAAAGGACAACACGACTTCGGGCACCACCATCTTTGCGGAGGAAATTGCCAAGTTGCCCGTTCGTTCGGCAGAAGGTGTGGCGGCTGATGTGGGTGGCGTGTTCTCCTCTGACGGCATTGTTGGCAGCATAAGAGGGAGCCACTCCAATTACGAATACATTTGGCCTGGCCACAAAGAATTGCAGGAGGTGGAACGGCAAGTGGAAGAACGCATAATGATGGAACGCTTCCTTGTTGCACCACGAGAGAATTTCAACGAGACTGCGTTTTTCAACTATCTGAAAACCAATACTGACGGCAATGTCAACTTCAGTTTCACCATGCCCGACGCCCTCACGCGCTGGCACATGATGGCACTGGCATACAACCGAAATTGTCAGACGGGCTTTACGGAGTATAGTTTCACTACCTCAAAACCCGTGATGATTATGGCCGACATGCCTCGGTATATGTATGACAGTGACACACTGTGGTTTGTGGCAAATATCATCAACACTGGCGACGAGGCTGTTGCACCCAAGGCGAAACTCGAAGTTTTTGATGCCGCCACCATGAAGCCTGTCAACTTGTTGCTATCTGATGCTGTCGTACCGATGGAAGAGATAGTTCCGGGTCGCAGCAAGGAAGTGCGTTGGAAGGTGGCCGCCTATCAAGGTTTGGATTTGCTGTCCTTCCGTTTCATCGCTTATGCAGGCGAGTTCAGTGATGGCGAACAACGCCTGCTGCCCGTGCTGAGCAGTGAGGTCTTCACGACCGAGACTTTACCTTTCATTGTGCAAGCGGATACTTTACAGACATTTGATTTTGAATCAATTGCCAATCCAAATGATAACGAGCGCGACGAAAGCCTGACACTTAACTTGAGTACTAACCCTGTGTGGTACGCCGTGCAGCCCTTGCCATATCTCGACGGTATCAGCACCTATTGTGCCGAGAATGCCTTTTATGTGTTCTATGCCAACACTTTGTCAGCCTATATCTCGGATCATATTCCTCAATTGATGGCCTACATCCGCAAGTGGAAAGTGGAGACTCCCGATGCTTTGCTATCGAAGTTGGAGAAAGACCAAGAGCTGAAAGCCATCCTTTTGAAGGAAACGCCTTGGGTACTGCAAGCCAAGACGGAACCTGAACAACGTTCGCGCTTGGCTGTTTTGTTCAATGCCCGCCGTCTGCCTTTGCAACAAACACGGGCTTTACAAGTAATATCGAAGCAGCAGAAAGACTCTGGCGGCTGGTCGTGGATGGAAATTATGCCCGAAAGCCCCTTCATTACCACACATATCCTGTCGGGTTTCGGCAAGTTGAAGGAAATGGGAGCTTTGTCGTCGCTGAATAAGGTGAACGGCAGCAAGACCGATGGTATCATCAAGAAGGCGGTACGGTTTGTGGAAAAGGAGGTGAGCGACACCTATTTGAAGGCAATACAATCCAAGACCGAACCTGTCATCAATACACTTCTCATCGACGAATTGTATGCTTTGAGCTTCTTTGATAATGAAACCCCGACATTGGCCTTTGAGGAAGCCTTGAATTGCTATATGAATATTTTAGAAAAGAATTGGAAATCATATAATTATGATAGACAAGCCAAGGCCGCTTTGGTGCTTTACCGCAATGGGAAAACCAACACAGCGAAACTGATCATGCAGTCACTCAAAGAACATGTACAACAGAACGACGAAGCAGGGATGTATTGGAAGAAGGACTATTTCTCTTTTGAGTCTAACATCTCGACCCATGCCGCAATTATGGCTGCCTTCGCTGAAATCGAACAGGACAACACCTTGCTCGACCAAATGCGCTTTTGGCTGCTGTCGAAAAAGCGTTTAGACCGCTGGGAGAGTTCAGCTTCGACATTAGATGCAACCTACGCGCTTCTACTGCGCGGCAGCGACTGGTTCGAGGAAAGCAAGGATGTTACCCTGCGCTTTGGCAACACGCCTGTCAATACCGAAGGTGGCGTGGCAGGAACAGGCTTCATACAACGCCGTTGGAACGCTAACGAAGTTACGCAGGAAATGCGACAGCTCACCGTCAACAACCCGACCA
>JBHACT010000083.1:0-22578 GCA_041854745.1 Candidatus Limimorpha sp.
CTACAGAATTGTTTTCCCAAATATCGGAAGGCAATCACCTCTTTCGGGCTCTATAATAATCTTTATGGGGCTGCCGTGGTACGACAGCCCTACAGAATTGTTTTCCCAAATATCGGAAGGCAATCACCTCTTTCGGGCTCTATAATAATCTTTATGGGGCTGCCGTGGTACGACAGCCCTACAGAATTATTTTCCCCAATAATGGAAATCCTTCAACTCTTTCAGCAATTCCTTAACGGCGGCTTCCAACTGCTCATCAATGCCTTTCGCCATCTTCTCAGGCGTATTGCGCACCCTAATATCAGGCTCCAACTGTGTGTTTTCCAACCAGTTGCCTTGTTCGGTACGGTAACCTACCACAGGCAGTCCGAAATACAGCGATGGGTCTTGCAAAGTCTCCCAAGTAACGCTCGACATGGTGCCGGGTACGGGCATTCCGACAAGGCTGCCCATTTTCTTGTATTTGTAAACCCAAGGTGTGCCATGTGCGTTGCTGTAATTGGCCTCGCCGATGAGCATAATCGAGGACTTGTTGTAGCGCCGCGAAGGCATCACACAGGCCACGCTGTCGTTGATGACTTGTTCCAAGTATTTCTCACCGCTAAAGAGGATTTCGATGTCTTCATGCAGACGACCGCCGCCATTGAAGCGGGTGTCGATGACAATGCCGTCGCAGAGGTTGTACTTGCCGAGAATCTGCGAATACACATCGCGGTAGCTGGCGTCGCCCATACTCTTGATATGGACATAGCCCAAACGCCCATTGGAAAGCCGCTTCACCGTCTCTTCGTTATGCTTTACCCAACGGTTGTAGAGCAATTCGTTCATCGCGCTGTGGCTGATGGGCTTCACCGTTTCCTCCCAAGTCTTGCCGCCATCTGAAAGGGTCACCAAAACGGTGTTACCCTTCTTGTTGTTGAGCAGCGGATAATAATCCATATCCTTCGTAATCTCCACGCCATCAATCTTTTGGATAATTACTCCCGCTTTCACTTTAGATTTTTCCTTATCGAAGGGACCGCCTTCCACCACCTCATCTATCTTTAAGCCGTCGCCCCTATAGTCGAGGTCGAGGAGCACGCCGAACTCGGCGGTAACATCACCCTTACCTGAGGAACGGTAGCCGGAGCCCGTATGCGAAACATTGAGCTCGCCCAAAATCTCGCTCAGCATTTCGGAGAAGTCGTAGTTGTTGTTGATGTGCGCCAGAAAAGGCCGGTAGGCCTCCTTCATCAGTGCCAGATCCACACCATTATAGTCCTTCATGAAGAAACGCTTCTCTATTTGCAGGAAAACATGATTGAACATGTATTCGCGCTCCTCGGCCAAGTTAAGTGCCATAGTAGCATCATATTTGATCGATGTGGCCTTGCCGCCCTTGTCGATTTTCCGCAAGTTGCCGCCCGAAAGCAGGAAGAGATCGTCACCCTTCATCCTCAGTTGCGCACCGTCCTGCCCCATCTTCTCTTTGATTTTCATCGACTTTTCGCGCACTTCCATTTCCCAAAGGTCGTAGCCTTTCTCAAACGAAGTCATGAAATAGAACTTCTCGCCATCGTTGGAGAGTGCCATTCCGCTCAGGTTCGATGACATGGGCGTAAGCCGAAGCACACGGTCCTGCAAGTGCTCCAAATCCACCGCTACCTTCTTGGTTTCAGATGGCTTTTCTTCCTTCTTCTCGTCTTTTTTATCGCCTTTCTTGCCCTTTTTCTTGTCCTTATCTTCCTCTTTTGCGGCATCTTTCGGCGTATCTTTACTGCTTTTATCCGTCTCTTTCAGCAAGGCATATTCCTCTTTGTTGAGACGGAACTTGTCGTAGGCATCCTGATTCAAGAAAGCGATAAAAGCATCGGATTGGCTGCCCCAAGAAGCATGGGAACGCATACCATAACGATTTGAACTATAAATAATTGCATTACCATCCATAGCCCATTTCGGCCTGCCTTCGATATACGCGCTTTCGGTGATGTTGTAGATGGTTTTGGAACCGTCGGCTTTCACGATGCCGATGTCAGCATACGGGTCGCGCATGTGAGAGACTAGGGTCAGGGCAAACCATTGGCCATCGGGCGACCATTCGTAGGAGAAGCCATAGTCGTCGGTGCGATAGTGTTGGCTTCCATCGGTGATTTGGCGCACCGATTTTGAAGCCAAGTTATACACTTTCAATATATTTCGGTTCTCAATAAAAGCAATCTCCTGACCGTCTGGCGAATAAGAAGGTGCGATACGCTCAATGCCGTCGTTGCCGAACAAAGGCTTCTCTTCAATCAAGGTGGCATAGGCGAAATTGAAATCCTCCTTGCGCTCGATGGTGGCTTGGTAGAGGTTCCAGTAACCATCACGCTCCGAGGCATATACGATAGTGCGACCGTCCTTTGAGAACGAAGGACTCCTTTCGGCCTGCGGTGTGTTCGTGATTTGCTTGGTGGTGGCGTATTCGTCCACGCCCGTAACAAACACCTCGCCGCGCGAAACAAAGGCAATCAGCTTGCCGTCATCGTCCAAAGCAAAGTCGCCAATGCCCCTGAAGTCCTGCTTCACCAACTGCTCGTGCTCCTGATCGTTGACGATTTCGATACTGACCTTCTGAGGCTCACCACCAATGCGTTGCGTGTAAATCTCGCCCAAATAACCATAACAAAGCAGGCCATCGTTTGCCACACTAAGAAAACGCACAGGATGTGTCTTGAAATGCGTTACCGCTTCCACTCTTTCAAGGTCATTGGCAGGTGCCTTATACACATTGAAGCTGCCGTTGTCGCGCTCGCTCAAGAACACGATCTCTTGACACCCGGGTAGATAACGCGGATCTCGGTCTTCGCCAGAGTGGGTTGTCATGATGGTGTGTGTCTTTTTCTTGGCGTTGTAATACACCACATCGCGGGCTACGGAAGAAGTGTGGTGCTTGCGCCAGCTGTTCTCGCTGCCCTTGCGGTCATAATAGAGGAACGACTTGCCGTCCTTGTCGAACGACATGCTGGCCACTGGCACAGCCACCACCTGCTCGGGGCGACCGCCTTCAGTGCTCACTTTGTACAGCTCAGTAATCCATCCCGAGGCAAACTGCACATTCACAGCCGATTTTTGGATTTGTGCGGAAAAATAAATCTCCTTGCCGTCGGGCGAGAAAGCCAAAGGAATCTCGGTGGCCGAGTTTGTTGTAATGCGTTTGGCCACGCCACCATCAGCAGCTACAAGATAAATGTCAAAATTGCCATTACGGTCAGTGGCAAAGGCGATTTGCTTGCCGTCGGGCGACCAAATCGGGTCTCCATCGTAAGCAGCGTTTGTTGTGATTTGCAGGGCTTTTCCACCTATAGCACTCACCACATACACATCGCCTTTGTAGCAAAATGCAATCTTGTCGCCTTGAGGCGAAATCACATTATGGCGCAGCCATAGCGGCTGGGCCGAGAGTTGAAATGCCACTGCAAGCAGGGCCATAAGCAAGAACTTCTTCATCATATTATTCATTGATTAACTTCTATTTAACCTCAAGCCAAAACACTGAATCATCTTCCAAGAACAGCTCCAACCTGTCGCCGACATGCACTTCACCAACGCCCTGCGGCGTGCCCGTGAAGATGCAGTCGCCCTCGTTCAAGGTAACGAAGCGCGAAACATAAGAGACAAGCGTGTCGAAGCCGAAAATCATATCCGTGCTGTGGCCATGCTGCACCCAGTTGCCATTGAGCTTCATGCCGAATGAGATATTCTCAGGATGCTTTAATTCATTGATTTTCTTGAACTCGCCGAGGGCTGCCGAGCCGTCGAAGGCTTTGGCTTTTTCCCAAGGATGACCTTTGGCCTTGCACTCGCGCTGCAGGTCGCGGGCGGTGAAGTCGATGCCCACGGCGATGGCATCGTAATACTCAGAGGCCGATTTCACTCCGATCGCCCTACCGGTTTTACAAATGTGCAGCACCAGCTCCGTCTCGTAGTGAATCTCCTTGCTGAAATCGGGATATGGGAACGGAGCACCAGTGGGCAACAGGGACGACTCTGGCTTCATGAAAAACATGGGGCCGGTCGGCAAGTCGTTGTCGAGTTCCTTGACATGTGCCAGATAGTTTCGCCCTATACAGATGATTTTCATCGTCTTAGTGCTTTACATTTTTGCCTCCCGTGCGCAACTTAATGGCTGTTACCACCTTTTTCGTATAGCGCGGAAAGTCGTTTTTCATAATCCAATCGTAATAAGGCGGCTCCATACGGAAAACATCCTCCACCCTTTTGCCTTTATGCTTGCCGAACATAAAGACTTCCTTGCCTTCTTCATCGAAGATGATTTGTCCGGAAAGGTCGGCATTCTTATGGTGGGCCGAAAACTCGGAGAGTTGCTTCATGTCGTTGGTCGGGCCTTGCGACTTATTTCCCTTTCCATCTTCAAAATCAACGCCTTGATACCTGTCAAGCATGGCACGAAGCACATCGTATGTTGCTTTGGTGTCGGCCATGGCGCCATGCGCTCCTTCCAGCTCGGCGTGGCAGAAATAGCGGTAGGCTTTTTTCAGATTGCGCGGTTCCATCTTCATGTAGATGTTCATCACATCGATAAAGTCGCGGTTCTGAAGATCAAAGTCGTAGTCCACACGAAGGAACTCCTCCACCAGAACCGGAAGGTCGAACTTCAGGATATTGTAGCCCGCCAAGTCGGCATTGCCGATAAACAGGGCGATTTCCTTGGCTTTCTCGCGAAAAGTAGGCTTGTCGGACACCATCTCATCGGTGTAGCCGTGCACAGAGGTGGATTCGGCAGAGATGGGCATTTCGGGATTAAGCAGCCAGACGCGTTGCTCCTCTTCGCCTTTAACATTGATTTTCAGCACACTCATTTCCACTATACGGTCGTGTGAGGTATTGAGACCCGTCGTTTCCAAATCGAAAAAAGCGATGGGGCGTTTCAGATTCAATTGCATAAAAATTCAGATTTTGGGTGCAAAAATAATACATAATAGAGTGCGATATTCATTTTTTTCCTACTTTTGCCCCACTTTTCAAACAAAAAAGAACTATTTAGAATGTATCAAATTATTGAAAGACATGATGGAAGAAAATGAAATGAGAGAAAAAGACGAATTGTTCTCGAAAGCAGTGAAAGCTGGCAAGAGGACTTACTTTTTCGATGTGAAGTCAACGAAAAATGACGAGAAGTACATCACCATAACCGAAAGCAAGCGCCGTTTTGACGAAGACCAGCAGCGCTTTTTCTACGAGAAGCACAAGATTTTCCTCTACAAGGAAGACTTTGAGAAGGTTTCGAAAGGCCTCAATGATGCCATCAACTACATTGAAACCGGCGAATATCCCGCCGACTATTACGACCAGCCCGAGCCTCGCCATTACGAAAAGATGGAAGACGAAAGCCACGGCGAAATCGACAACGCCATCGACAAATGGTTTGAGAGCTTGGACAAATAATCTTAATACCTAACGAAAAACAAAGGTCGCGGCAACAGGCTGCGACTTTTTTTTGTCCCTGATGACAACTCAAAACTTATCAACATTTTCGCCCATTGTTGATAACTTTCCATCTGGCGCGGCAATATATCGCGCCAAAACCCGTAATTTTGTAGCGTAAATATTAGACTGAAAAATGGGCAAGACAATAGCGATTGCAAACCAGAAAGGTGGCGTGGGCAAAACCACATCCGCCATCAACCTTGCGGCCAGTTTGGCCGTCCTTGAATATAAAACCCTCCTCATTGATGCTGACCCTCAAGCCAATGCAACCTCAGGGGTAGGTATCGACCCAAGGACGGTGGAAACGAGCGTCTATGAGTGTATCATCGACCAAGTGGACCCCAAGACGGTCATCATCGAGACAGAAACGCCCAACCTTTCATTGTTGCCAGCCCACATCGACCTTGTTGGAGCTGAGATAGAGATGATCAACCTGCCCGAGCGTGAGCTGATGATGAAGAAACTCCTCGCCCCCATCAAGGACGAATACGACTTCATCATCATCGACTGCTCGCCGTCGCTGGGGCTGGTCACCGTCAACTCGCTTACAGCCGCCGATTCGGTCATCATCCCGGTGCAATGCGAGTACTTTGCCCTTGAAGGTCTTGGTAAATTATTGAACACCATCAAGATAGTACAAACGCGCCTTAACCCCAATTTAGACATCGAAGGCATACTGCTCACCATGTTCGACACGCGCCTCCGCCTTTCCAAACAAGTGGTGGAAGAAGTCAAAATGCACTTCCAAGACATGGTGTTCGACACCATCATCAACCGCAACACCCGTCTGAGTGAGGCTCCCAGCTTCGGCAAGACCATCGTCATGTACGATGCCAACAGTACGGGAGCCATCAACTACCTCAATCTCGCTCGCGAAATCCTCGAAAACAACAACTTATCCACCAAAAACGACTGACCACCATGCCTGACAAAAACAGAAGAGCTTTGGGCCGCGGCCTCGATGCCATCATACAAAGCCCCGAAACCGACATCACCAGCAAAGACATCAGTGGTGATTTTGTGGCTGGTGCCGTGGCTGAAATCGACATCAACCTAATAGAAACCAACCCCTTCCAACCCCGCACCGAATTTGACGAGACAGCCTTGCGCGAACTGGCACAGTCCATCAAGGAACAAGGTGTAATCCAACCCGTTACCGTCAGGAAACTCGGCTACAACAAATACCAACTCATCTCGGGCGAACGCCGTCTGAGGGCCTCTAAGATGGCTGGGGTCAGCAAGATTCCTGCCTTTATCCGCGTAGCCAACGATGAACAGATGCTTGAGCTTGCGCTTATCGAGAACATCCACCGCGAAAACCTCAACGCCATCGAGGTGGCTATCTCATACCAACGCCTCATAGACGAGTGCGGCCTGACCCAAGAAGAAGTGAGCGAAAAAGTGGGAAAAAGCCGCAGTTCAGTGGCCAACTTCTTGAGACTATTGAAGTTGCCGCCTGAGGTACAGCTCGCCATCCGCGACGGACACATCAGCATGGGCCATGCCCGCGCCCTCATCAACATCAACGACAAGGAAGAACAGCTGAAGCTGCTCCAACAAATCATCATGGAAGAGATGAATGTGCGTCAAACCGAAGAGATGGCCGACAAAGCCAAAGGCAAATCCGACAAGGAACGCAAACAAACCAACTTCGTGCCAGAGCACTTCAAGAGCAAAATCAAGACCCTGTCGCAAACACTCAACACCAAGGTGAAAGTGAAACGCAACATCAAAGGCCAAGGCAGCGTGGTCATTGACTTTAAGGATGAAGCCGAATTCGACCGCATCATGGAACTTTTTAACCACGAGTAAAAGCCATGCCGCGCCGCTTCCTGTTTCTCGTGGGTTTCCTCATTTCCGTCGCCTTTCAACAAACGGAAGCGCAAATTGTGGTGTTTGACACCATCGGCAACGCTTTCATCGCCGCCGACACCATCGTAAAAGAAAATAAATCCGACATTGCCGTTAAAGCCGACAAAACTAAGAAACCGCATAGCCCCAAAAAAGCTACCATCATGTCGGCCTGCCTCCCCGGTCTGGGGCAAATCTACAACGGCAAATGGTGGAAAGTGCCTATCGTGTATGCAGGACTGGGGGGGCTGGGGTATTTGGCCCAGAATAACTACTACGAATACCAATCCTACCTCCACGCTTATGAATTCAAGACGGGCGACCTGCCCGAAGGCACGACACTCAACCAACATGAAACCGACTTGGCCAACAAATACGCCGACAGCCAACTACAGACCTACAAAGAGGCCTATCGCCGTGATTTTGAGTTCTATACCATACTCACTATAGCTTGGTACGGGCTCAACATCCTTGATGCCTGCGTTGACGGACACCTATACAATTACGACATCAGCGATGACCTCAGCTTCAGCATTGACCCTTATCTGCGGCCCGCTGAACCACCCGTCAACATGCCGCAATACGCCCAAGTAGGGCTTTCGTTTAAGTTAAACTTTTAAATCACAAAACATGCAAAACGGCAAAAGAAATGAAGTTTTGTTAGTTTTGTGACAAAAACATCGAACATGAGAATTGCAATCATCGGATACGGAAAGATGGGTCACGAGGTGGAGAAAGCCGCCCTTGCCCGTCAACATGAAATCGTCGTCACTATCGACAACCCTCAGGAATGGGCCGAACGCCTCGAACAACTGAAACGAGCCGACATCGCCATCGACTTCAGCCAGCCCGACCAAGTGGCTGGCAACATCGACCGCTGCTTCAACCTGCACCTGCCCGTGGTGGTAGGCACAACGGCTTGGCAAGACCATTTCGAGGAAATCAAGAAACGCTGTATAGAAGAAAAACAAAGCCTTTTCCATGCGCCCAACTTCAGCATTGGGATGAACATTATGTTTCTGCTGAACAAGCAGTTGGCAAGGTTTGCAGAACAGTATGGATATCGACTCTCAGTGGCTGAAACCCACCACATCCACAAGTTGGACAAGCCCAGCGGCACAGCCGTGAAGTTGGCCAACGACATCCTCGCCGTCAACCACGACTATGACCGATGGAGTATCGATACACCCGCCGACCATACCTTATATATTAAAGCGACACGCGAGGGCGAGGTGAGCGGCATCCACAGCGTCATGGCCGAGTCGCCCGCTGACAAGATCACCCTCACCCACGAAGCTTTTAACAGACAAGGCTTTGCATTGGGTGCCATTGCTGCCGCCGAGTTTTTGATTGGGAAAACGGGGGTGTTTGGAATGGAGGATTTGTTTGGGGATTTTCGGCAGAAGTTCCACTACGCTACACAACCTGCCTGATGTCCGCCGCCCCTGTGGGGCTGGGCCTGCCGGGGTGCTGCCGTAGGCCGTGACCTGCGGTTACTATAGTTCTGCCCCTGCGGGGCTAAGCGACAGGAGTTCACCATGCTACACTACCTGCCTGATGTCCGCCGCCCCTGCGGGGCTGGGCCTGCCGGGGTGCTGCCGTAGGCCGTGACCTGCGGTTACTATAGTTCTGCCCCTGCGGGGCTAAGCGACAAGAGTTCACCATGCTACACTACCTGCTTGTTATCCGCCGCCCCTGCGGGACTGGGCCTACCGGGGTGCTGCCGTAGGCCACGATCTACGGTTACTATAGTTCTGCCCCTGCGGGGCTAAGCGACAGGAGTTCGCCTTGCCACACTACCTGCTTGTTATCCACCGCCCCTGCGGGGCTGGGCCTGCCGGGGTGCTGCCGTAGGCCGTGACCTGCGGTTACTATAGTTCTGCCCCTGCGGGGCTTTGTTTTCTTATTTTTCCTACCTTTGCACCGCGTTAATACTATTTTGTCATAATTTGCGTTAGCCAATAAATCAACATCAAACCATGTCATTATTACTCTTCATCCTTATCGTTCCGGCACTGTTCACCATCCCGATTGCGTTCTGCTGGAAACAGTTTGAGGCCGCCGGGCAAAAAGGCTATTACAGCCTCGTCCCCTATTACAACATCTATATCATGCTGAAAATCATCGGCAAGCAGAAGAAATTCTGGTGGTGGTTCTTCATTATCTTCCCCTACATCAACATCTTCATGCTGCTGCTTATGCTTGTTGAGTTGGGCAAATGCTTCGGCAGATTTAAGGTTTGGGAGGAAGGCATGGCCGTCCTTTTGCCTTATATTTTCTTCCCCATCATCGCCAAAAACGACAAATACCGAGACCCCGCCACAACCCAAAGGCCCAAGAAGTCTTCCGCTCGCGAGTGGTTCGACTCCATCATCTTTGCCGTAGTCGCCGCCCTGATTATCAGAACCTATGTGTTTGAGATGTTCACCATTCCCACTTCGAGCATGGAAAAATCACTCTGCGTAGGCGACTATCTGGTTGTCAGCAAGATACATTATGGACCCAAGAGGCAAAACACGCCGCTTTCATTCCCCTTTGTTCACAACACCCTACCCTGGAGCAAAGCCGCAAAATCCTATTTGGAATGGATTAAGTTGCCCTATCACCGCTATCCCGGCCTATCAACGATGAAGCGTTATGACCCCATCGTGTTCAACTATCCGGCAGGCGACACGGTATGCGGGAACTACCAAAGCAGTGTCAACTATTACGATCTTGTGCGAGAGTTTGGACGCGAAGCCGTGCGAAGCGGTAAAGTGGTGCTGGAACTCAATGGAGTACCTACGCCGAGCGGCAAGGTCATCTCCCACCCCGTGGACAAGCGCGAGAACTATGTAAAGCGTCTCATCGGCATGCCCGGCGACTCCCTGCAAATCGTCAATGGCGTGGTGTTTATCAACGGCGAAAAAGCCTTTGAACCCGAAAATATGCAACACAACTACACCGTAGTAACTACCAGCGGCGGCATCAACAAGCAGACCTTGGACAAATACAGTATCACCGAAGGATACCGCACCGACGACCCCAACACCTTCACCCTCAACATCAGCGAAAAAGTGGCCAACGAGATGATCAAACTGCCGTACATCACCTCCGTGATGAGAAATGTACAGTTGCCCGGCCAAGGCACCAGCACCAGCCTCTTCCCCAACCGCCCCGACCTTTATCCGTGGAATGTGGACAACTTCGGCCCCATCTACATCCCGAAAAAGGGCGTGACGGTGAAACTGGACATCAACACCTTGCCCTTATACGAGCGTATCATCCACGCTTATGAACTACACGACCTGAAGGTGGATGGCAACAAGATTTATATCGACGGACAACCGGCCGACAGCTACACTTTTGAAATGGACTACTACTGGATGATGGGCGACAACCGCCACAACTCCGCCGACTCGCGTTATTGGGGTTATGTGCCCGAGAACCATATTGTTGGCAAACCCATTCTTATTTGGCTTTCAAGGGACAAGGAAAACGGCGGCATCCGATGGAAGAGGATGTTTAGGATCCCGAAGTAAATCCATTTGTTATAATCCATATTGGCCGTCAATTTTTGACGGCTTTTTTACTATAAAATCACACAGTATCAACAAAAAGCTCCGTAAATAACATGGCCGTCATCGTTCCACCCATAAAATCGCAAGGCATCAAAACCAAACTTGTGCCGTGGATCAACGACCTTGTGTTGAAATCGGGCATGAGCTATGAAAGCCGATGGATTGAGCCGTTTTTTGGCACGGGGGTGGTTGGTTTCAATGCTCCAATTGACGGCACCCATATCGTCGGCGATACCAATCCACACATCATCAATTTCTACAAAAGCATTCAAAACGGTGACATTACACATTATTCCATGCGGGCTTATCTTGAAAAGGAAAGTCGGTTGCTCGCTGCTGCCGATGAAGATGGGTATGTCCATTTCCGCGAAGTACGCGACCGCTTCAATTCCGAACACGACCCTTACGATTTCATTTTCCTGTCGCGCACTGGATTCAACGGCATGATGCGCTTCAACCGCCAAGGAGATTGGAACATCCCCTTCTGCAAAAAACCCGACCGCTTCGCCCCTGCCTATATTACCAAGATATGCAACCAAATCGCTAATATTGAGCAAATTATACGCAAGAGCAATTGGGATTTCCAAATTGCCGACTTCAAGGAAACCATTGCTGCCGCAAAAGAAGGCGACATTATCTATTGTGATCCGCCTTATTATGGGCACTATGTTGACTACTACAACGGTTGGACTGAGCAGGACGAACGAGATCTGTTTGAGGTACTTAACAAAACGAAAGCCAAATTCATCCTTTCGACATGGCACCATAACGATTTCAGAACCAACGAAATGATTGAAAGGTTTTGGGGCAATTTCAATGTCGCCACAAAAGACCATTTCTATCACAATGGCGGCAATTTGGAAAACCGACATTCTGTTGTAGAGGCATTAATCTATAACTTTGACATTCAGGAGAAAACCAACATTAGGAAAATCAATCAATTGGATTTGTTTGAAGATACCTTCAACCATCATCATATCACAGCGATGTAAATAGTTTCCAATAAAGACTTCTTCCAAACTGAAAATTACTCAATTTTCACCTTCCCAAAACCAACATTTTGCTTATTTTTGCAAGTTCATAACGAAGACAGAAAATGACAGCTGGAAATAACCGTAAAGAGAACACTTTCAAGAAAAAAGACACACCCGAAACTGAGCTATTAGAAGAAAGGGAGATTATAGAAGAAAATTTGGAGAAAAAAGAGGGGAAGAACAAGAAAGAAACCTCGAAAACAAACGGAAAAACCTCCAAAGAGAAAGACTCTAAACCTCAGAAAACCAAAGAAAAGCGGGAAAGCGATGGCCGCCTCGCAAAAATCATCGGTATTCTGTTCATTTGCTTTGCCGTGTTTTTGGGCATTGCTTTGATTTCCTATTTGGTGAGTTTCTTCAGCGGTCACCATCAGGAATATGGATACCAAATCTTTAGCAAGAAAATCGAAATCGAAAACCGAACGGGCAGCTTGGGCGCCTTCTTGGCACAAACGCTTATCAAAGAATCGTTCGGCATTGGCTCTTTCTTCTTCATTTATCTGCTAACTATCCTCGGATTACGCCTCACCGAAGCTGCAAAAATCAAGATGTGGAGCCTCTGGAAATGGGCCCTTCTTTGCTTGGTATGGTTACCCTTGTTCTTCGCTTTCATTGCGACTGTCGCTCCGAAATGCGCCATCATTGGCGGTGCTGTCGGCTTGTGGCTCAACACTTTACTAACCCATTATGTCGGCAACACCGGCGTCATCATCATTGTCGCATTCCTGTTTTTGGTCTTCATCGTCTATCAATTCAACCTCACGCTCAATTATTTCAAACGGAGGCGTGAAAAACGCGAGGAAGAACGCCGTCACCAAGCCGCACTTATCGCCGAACAGCGAATCAAGCAAATAGAAAAAGAAATGGGAAACGACAATGTGAACAACGACGGCGAGGACAACGGCAATGAGATCAGCGACCCGGATCTCATTGATGATGACAAAGATGAGAACTCAGACCTCCCTCCAGTTATCACCAACACTATTGACTTGCCACTGGAAATCACCAATGAGGAGAAAGACAAAGAGAGCACTCTCATCCTTCCCATTGATAATCAAGAAGAAAACAAAGATCCGCAAGGCATAAACAACCCTTCATCAAACGGCATCGACTTGGTTATTGAGAAAACGCAAGAAGAAGAAACCGTTGACAAGATTGAACGACACACCATCGACATGCCTTTCGACCCGCGCTACGAACTCCGTGACTATCAATTCCCCACCCTCGACATGCTCAACGACTACGGCGGCAAGAAAGCCGAAATCGACAACGAAGAGCTGGAAGTCAACAAGAACAGAATTGTGGAGACCTTGGGCAACTACGGCATAACCATTGACAAGATCAAAGCGACCATAGGCCCTACGGTCACCTTGTATGAAATTGTCCCTGCGGCAGGTGTTCGTATCTCGAAAATCAAAAATTTGGAAGACGACATTGCTCTGAGCCTTGCCGCTTTGGGCATTCGTATCATCGCACCTATCCCCGGCAAAGGCACCATCGGCATTGAAGTGCCAAACAGCAAGCCCGAAACCGTTGCCATGCGCAGCGTGTTGAGTTCCGAGAGGTTCCAAAACTCGAAATATGCCCTGCCCTGCGCCATCGGAAAGACCATTTCCAACGAAACTTATGTTGTCGACCTCGCCAAAATGCCCCACATCCTTATGGCAGGTGCCACGGGTCAAGGTAAGTCGGTGGGACTGAACGCAATAATAGCCTCATTGCTCTACTGCAAGCACCCCTCGGAACTGAAGTTTGTCATGGTCGACCCGAAGAAGGTGGAACTCACGCTCTACAACCGTATCGAACGCCACTATTTGGCCAAGCTCCCCGATTCAGAGGACGCCATCATCACCGATGTGAAGAGGGTGGTGCGCACACTCAACTCCTTGTGTATTGAGATGGACCAACGCTACGACCTCCTAAAACAGGCCGAGTGCCGCAACATCATCGAATACAACGAAAAATTCAAGACACGCAGGCTGCTGCCCACCGAAGGGCACCGTTTCCTTCCTTATATCGTGCTTGTTGTTGACGAATTTGCCGACCTCATTATGACCGCAGGCCGCGATGTGGAGTCGCCCATCGCCCGTCTGGCCCAGTTAGCACGCGCCATTGGTATCCATCTGATTATTGCCACACAACGGCCTTCGGTCAACATCATCACGGGTTCCATCAAAGCCAACTTCCCTGCCCGTATCGCTTTCCGTGTCATCTCGGCTGTCGACTCCAAGACCATCCTCGACCAAAGTGGTGCCAACCAACTCATTGGCCGTGGCGATATGCTGCTCTCCACCGGCAACGACTTGGTGCGCCTGCAATGCGCCTTCATCGACACGCCCGAAGTGGAGGTGGTCACCGAGTTCATCGGAAACCAACGCGGCTATCCCGAGCCGTTCCTGTTGCCTGAAGTACCTGACGAAGAAGGCGAAGGCATAGACATTGAAGAAGACGGCGAACGCGATAGCCTCTTTGAAGACGCTGCCCGCATAGTGGTACAGACCCAACAAGGCTCCACTTCTATGATACAGCGCAAATTAAAACTCGGCTACAACCGCGCAGGTCGCATTATCGATCAATTGGAAGCCGCCGGCATAGTAGGCCCCTTCTCTGGCAGCAAATCGCGCGAAGTGAGAGTAAAGGACGAATTTGCTTTGGAACAGATTTTGCAGGACATCTACAACAAAGACAACGGCATTTGAAAATGAAAACAAAAAACATCATCGCCTGCCTCATCCTATTAGTTGCAGCACAGGCAGTTACAGCACAAAACAATGCTAATGCACTGGTCCGGAACATTGTTGACCAGATTAAAGGACACAATAATGTTGAGCTGGTTTTCAGCTACCAAATCAGTCCCGATGGAAAAAACTTGGGCGACAGCAAGAAAGGTCATGCTTGGCTGCAAGGCGAAGCTTACAAGATTGAAATGGCTGAGCAACAAACCATTTCTGACGGCAAGACCATCTGGTCGTATCTAATTGACGAACAGGAAGTCATGGTGAGCAATGCAAGCGAAGGAACCAACAATACCCCTTTGAAACTCCTCACCTCGCTGGACGAAAGCTACGCAGCCACACTCACGGGCATTGATGCCAAAGGCAACGCAACCATCGAACTGGCCAATCCCAAAGGTCAATACAAACGCGTGACCTTAAAACTCAACACAAAGAAAACCGAACTGAAGAGCGCCGATATTTATCTGGAAGACGGCAGTAAAGTTGTGGTCACTGTTGACGAGATGAAATACAACCAACAATTAGACGACAATTTCTTCACCTTTGATACGAAAAAACACCCCAAGGTAGATGTGATTGACATGCGATAACGCAATAAACATAGCCCCTTTTCGGTTATTAACCCAGTGGAAACGCGCCACGACGCATCCCAACAATAACCAATCCAACAATTAAACGAATCAACAATTCAATAACAATATGAATCTTCTTCAAATTCAGCAGGCTGTCAATGATTTGGGTACAGCAACCACCGGTGATGCAGTAGCCCTGCCTACGGAATCCAAACTTTCCATCCTCAAACTCGCTACCGAAGGCGGTTGGATCATGATTTTATTGGCCTTATTATCGCTCATCGCCGTTTACATCTTCATCGAAAGGTTCATCGCCGTTTCGCGTGCCACGAAATACGACAAGGGTTTCATGGAGCGCATTCGCGAATACATGAAAGACGGCAAATTGGACTCGGCCAAAGCCTTGTGCCGAGGCAACTCCACCCCCATTTCCAGAATGATCGAAAAAGGTCTCTCGCGTATTGGCAGGCCTTTGAGCGACATCAACTCCGCGATTGAAAATGTGGGCAATCTGGAAGTCGCCAAATTGGAACGCGGTGTCAACATTCTCGCCATGATCGCCAGTGCCGCTCCTATGATTGGTTTCTTAGGCACTGTGACGGGCATGATTCGCGCCTTTTACAACATGTCGAAGGCGGGCAACAACATTGACATTGAGCTGCTTTCCTCCGGAATTTACGAAGCCATGGTGACTACCGTCGGCGGTCTGATTGTGGGTATTGTCGCCTACTTCTTCCACGCCATCATCTCAACCAAAATCCAGAAAGTTGTCAACTTGCTTGAAGGCAAGGCAACCGAATTCATGGATGTGTTGAACGAACCTGCCTAAAAACCATCGCATTATGGCCATCAAATCAAGAAATAAGGTCGAACCCACATTCAACTCCTCATCCATGTCGGACTTGGTATTTCTGCTGTTGATTTTCTTCATGCTGACTTCGACCTTGGTTGCCCCCAACGCCATCAAGCTTCTGCTTCCTTCAAGCAGCAGCAAGACCATGGCCAAGCAGACTGTCACCGTTTACATCAATGACCAACACCAATATTTCGTTGACGACAAACCTGCCGAAGCAGCCCAACTCACCGACCTGATCAACACCCAAATTGGCAACGACAGCAAAGCCACAGTGGTGTTGCGTTCCGATAAGAGCGTGCCCGTACAATTCATTGTGAATGTGATTGATGCAGTCAATGAAATCAACAATGCCACGGGCAACAACCACAAAGTTATTTTAGCCACATCGCCAAAAAAATAGCAGCACTATGGACGATAAAGAAAAAAAAGACAGAGGCATAGCCATAGCGGGAACCATCGTGGTACACGCCTTGGCGGTGCTTGTCTTGTTCCTTATGGCCTTCAAAACACCACTTCCGTTGCCCGGCGAGGAAGGCGTTGAGGTTGATTTGGGCATGATGAACCAAGGCATGGGCAACATCCAACCTGAGAAGCCCGCTATCCCCATGGCCGCCAAGCCACAGCAAGAGCAGGCCAAGAACGAGGAAGACATCGTTACCCAAAACGACGAAGAAGCCCCTGCCATCGAAAAGCCCAAAGTTACCAAGCCAAAACAGGAAAAACCCGTTGAGCAACCGCAGCCCAAAGTGGATAATCGAGCCATGTATAAAGGCAACAACAACCCGCAGGCAGGCGGTTCGGAAGGTATTACCGGGCAGCCCGGCGACCAAGGAAACCCCAACGGACTGGCCGGAATCAAGAAATATGACGGCAATGGCGGAAAAGGCAACGGAACCGGTTACGACCTTGGCGGTCGTGGTGCCAAAAGTCTGCACCGTCCCGACGATGATTTCAACGAAGAAGGCAAGATTGTGGTTAATATATGGGTCAATCGGGCTGGGCTTGTCACCCGCGCAGAAGTTGCCACAAAAGGCACCGACATCATCAACAATGCAATGCGACAAAAAGCCATACAAGCTGCCAAACGCTCTACTTTTGCATCTGACCCGAATGCGCCCGAAGAGCAACACGGCACTATTACCTATAGCTTTGTCTTTAACCAATAAATCTGTATGACACGAGACCAGAGTTCACTATCCTCCCCATCATACCGTTATGGAGAAAGCACATCCACAATGACGATTTCAGGTTGGAGTAAAATATCCCTTGTCTTATACAATTGCCTATGAATTACACCGACACTCTCGACTGGATGTTCAACAAGCTGCCGATGTACCAACGCATTGGTGCCGCCGCCTACAAGGCCGACCTCAACAACACCATTCAGCTCCTACAATTTCTGGACAATCCACAGCACAACTTCAAGTCGGTGCATGTGGCCGGCACCAACGGCAAAGGATCCGTTTCCCACATACTGGCGTCCGTGTTTCAGGAAGCGGGCTATAAAACAGGGCTTTACACCTCGCCGCACCTTCGCGACTTCCGCGAGCGTATCCGTATCAACGGGGAGATGATACCCGAAGAAAAGGTAGTGCAATTCATTGACACTTACAAAGATAAGTTTGAATCCATGGAGCTTTCTTTCTTCGAGATGACTGTAGGCATGGCCTTTGACCATTTCTCCAAGGAAAAAATCGACATCGCCATCGTAGAAGTGGGCATGGGTGGCCGATTGGACTCCACCAACCTCATCACGCCCGAACTCAGTATCATCACCAATATCGACTTAGACCACACCAAGTTTTTAGGCGACACACGGGCCAAAATCGCATACGAAAAGGCCGGTATCATCAAGCCCAATATCCCTGTGGTCATCGGCGAAACCCATCCCGAGACCAAGCAGGTTTTCATCGACAAGGCCAAGGAATGTAACAGTCCCATCCATTTCGCCGACCATCTCTTCGACTGCGACAAAATCCATATCGAATCGAACACGGAGCAACAATACGATGTTTGGAAAAACAACGAGCTGTATCTGGAAGCTCTCAAACTCCCGTTGATGGGCCACTACCAACAGAAAAATCTCACCACAGTAATGTGCGCCCTCGACCTGCTGCGCGACAAGTTTAGCCTTTCGGAAAACGACATCCGCGACGGTATCGCCAAGGTGATTCACAATACCCACCTCATGGGCCGCTGGCAAATTCTCAACAAAGACCCGCTGACCATCGCCGACACAGGCCATAACATGGCCGGCATTACAGAAGTGATGCGCCAACTGGCAGAGATGAACTACGAGAAGCTTCATTTCGTCCTCGGTATGGTCAACGACAAGGACATCGACAGCGTTTTGCAACTCCTCCCCCATAACTGCGAGTATTATTTCTGCAAGGCAGACATACCCAGAGGCTTGGACGCCAATATTTTAGCACAAAAAGCATTCGACATGGGTTTGCGTGGGCAGGTGTTTGAATCCGTCAGCCATGCCTATCGTTCGGCCGTCAACAATGCCCATTTCGGCGACCTTGTTTTCATTGGCGGCAGCAATTTCACCGTGGCTGAGGTAGTATAAAGGAAATTTTTTACTTTTGCAGCAAATCTGAGTTGCATGTTAGGCAAGAAGGTTTATATCATTTTGGAGTTGCTCGTGGTCTTGGTATTGTCCTCGTGCAATGTCAGGCGTTTTGTCCCCGAAGGAAAATATTTGGTGAAAAGCAACAATGTAGAGATTGAGGGGGGAAAAACCGAAATCAGCAAGTCGGCCTTATCGTCCTACATCACGCTCAAACCCTACAAGAGCACCTTTGAGACCAATTGGCCGACATGGGTATATTACAAATCTCAGCAGCGACCCAACAGCCGGATTTGGAGATGGACAAACAAGACCTTTGGCAAAGAGCCGGCCTATTACGACCCTTCGGAAGCTAAGCACTCTGCGAACCAGATGGAACGCTACCTTGACAAAGTGGGCTATTTCCATTCCAAGGTCACCCATACCGTAAAAAAACGAGGCAAGAAAGCGCGTGTTTACTACCATGTCAGTCCAAGTCAGCCCTACAAAGTCAGCCAAATCGAACACATCATAGAAGACCCGCTCATCAACAGCTACATTATGCGCGACAGTGCCAGATTCACTTTGCGGAGCGGCGACATCTACAACGCTTTTGAACTCGACAAAGAACGCCAAATCATCACTGAGAGGATGAAAAACTCAGGCTATTTCTTTTTCAGCCGCGACAACATCTACTATGAAGTGGATAGCAACTTCATGAACCATACATTAACCGTTACCATGAAGCTGAAAAAGAACGATTTGGCATACAAAAAATACTACATCAACAAAATCAGCATCTACCCCGACTACTCTATATTCAGAACACACGACCGACCTACAGACTCGGCCATGCTCGTACAAGAAGTGGGGCCAAGAAAACGCATCAACCACCTGCATTTCTATTACTTCAACGAGCCGCAAGTGAAGCCCCAGGCCTTCTCTCGTTCAGTCCAAATTCTTGAGAACATGCCATACAACCAACGGAGCGTTACAGGCACATACAGAGCATTGGGTAATTTCCGCTTGTTCAACAATGTGAATATCGAATTCGATACGGTGAACATTGAGAACGACACCCTCAATCGTCTCGACTGCCGTATCACCATGCAACAGAGCGATGTGCATTCCTACACTTTGCTTGGAGAAGGTACCAACTCCGATGGCGACTTAGGCATCAAAGGCAGTCTGGTCTACACCAACAAGAACATTTTCCACGGAGCAGAGATGTTCCGACTCGGTCTTAAAGGAGGATTTGAAGCGCAAAAACTGTTAGGGAACGAAGTCGCCGAAAGTGGGAAAAGCATTTTCAACACATGGGAACTGGGCGTCACAGCGAGCCTCATATTCCCGAAATTCCTTGGGCCTTACTCTTCTATCACCTTGGCCAGAGACTATCAGCCCACCACCACACTCTCGTTAGGCTTCAACTCGCAAACGCGCTACTATTATTCCCGTTACATCTCTACGGCTTCCTACAGTTATGACTGGAAGACCAACTACCGACTGGCACAAGCTTTTTCGCCTTTTTATCTTAACAGCGTGAAAATTGCTAACATCAATCCGAGTTTTCAAGCCTACCTTGACGGGGAGACGAGCCAAAGAAAAAAGGCCCAATACACCAGCCATCTTTTGTTTGGCACACGATATTCACTCATCTACAACACCCAAAGTATCAGCAAAGAGGGCAGCTTCTTTTATATCAGGGCGGATTTTGAATCGAGCGGCAACTTGATTTCACTATTCAACAAAACCAAGCTTATCACTGAGGACGGATTAGGTTCTTACGAGTTGTTCGGCATACCCTATGCGCAATACCTCAGAGGCGGTTTCGATATCAGGCAGCACCTCAAGACTGGTGATGAGACATGGTTTGTCATGCGTCAGTTTGTAGGTATCGGCCTGCCCTACGGCAACTCCGATGATTTGCCTTTCGAGCGCAGTTTCTACGGTGGTGGCACCAATGGACTGCGAGGCTGGCTTTACCGCACCGTAGGTCCGGGCGGTTATGTGCCTGTATCGGAAGATTTTGAGAAGACAGGAGATTTGCAATTGGAACTTAATGCCGAATACCGATTCCCCATACACGACATTTTCAAAGGTGCCGTTTTCATCGACGCGGGCAATGTATGGACCTACCATCCCAACGAATCCATGCCCAACAGCGATTTCAGGTTTGACACATTTTACAAGCAAGTGGCTGTCGACGCCGGCTTTGGCATCAGATTGGATGTTTCCTTCCTCCTGATCCGGCTCGACATTGCATACGCCATGCGCAATCCTTATCCCGACATAGAGACGGGGCGATATTGGCGGTTCGGCAACGGAGACCTGAACAATATTCGATTCCAAGCCGGAATAGGCTACCCGTTTTGAGCCATGTTAAACCGGAGCGAGCTATACGGGAGACTGGTGCAATCCTTTGGATTTGAGCCCACCGAAGGACAGGCCACAGTTCTATACCATATCGCCGCTTTTCTGCTCTCACAAAAAGAAAATCCAACCTATGTCTTACGAGGGTATGCCGGAACCGGCAAGACCTCATTGGTCAAAACCTTAGTCAGGGCTTTGCCTGATATTGGAATGCGATTTGTGCTGATGGCACCAACAGGAAGGGCCGCCAAGGTACTCGGCAACTATACGGCACAAAACGCTTCCACCATACACCGCCGCATCTACCAACCCATATCCTTGCCCGATGGCAGCTTCAAGATGGGGAGGGCTGAAAACAAAGCTAAAAATACATTATTTATCGTCGATGAGGCCTCCATGATTGGAGAACAAAGAGAATTGGGTGGCAGTAGCCTGCTTGACGATCTCATGTGTTATGTCTTCGATGGAGAAAACTGTCGTCTGCTGTTGATTGGCGACACAGCGCAACTGCCGCCTGTTGAGAGCCAAGATAGTCCTGCATTGGACTGTGAGTATCTAAAATCGGAATTCCCCATCACCGCTGCTACCTATGAACTCACCGAAGTGAAACGCCAAGCATTGGAGTCGGGCATACTGTATAATGCAACGGAAATCAGGCAACTACTCAAGCAAAATCTATACGAGTACGAGTTACCCATTTTCCATCTGGGAGGTTTCAATGACATTCAAAAGATTGAGCCTGAGACCTTTGAGGAGATGTTGTATAATGCTTTTGCCAACACTTCTGAAAACGAAGCCGTCATCGTGTGTAAATCGAACAAACGGGCCAACATGTTCAATCAAGCCATCAGAGGCCGAATCTTAAATATCGAAGGCGAGATAGCCACCGGCGACAAGTTGATGGTCACGAAAAACAACTATTACTGGATGGGAGACAACGACACGATGAGCTTCATCGCCAACGGCGACATGGCGGAGATTAGGAAAATCAAGCATTTTGAGAAGATGTATGGCTTTCGCTTTGCTGATGTAGAACTTAGTTTCACCGATTACCAAGACGCACCCGGTATTGAGGCCAAAATTCTTCTCGACACTTTGAACAGCAACGGTCCTTCTTTGGGTGAAGAAGAAAGCAAACGACTATTTTTGGCCATCGAAGAAGACTACATGGACATTCCCAATCGCAGGCAACGATACAAGGAGATGAAGAAAAACCCTTGGTTCAACGCCTTGCAAGTGAAATTCGCCTATGCCCTCACCTGCCACAAAACTCAAGGTGGGCAATGGGAGAGCGTATTCATCGATTCTTCGTTAAACCAGAAGGAAACGCTTGAGGTGGAAGATTTAAGATGGATATACACCGCATTGACACGAGCGCAG
This sequence comes from Candidatus Limimorpha sp., assembly GCA_041854745.1. GTDB lineage: Bacteria > Bacteroidota > Bacteroidia > Bacteroidales > F082 > Limimorpha. The sequence goes on from JBHACT010000083.1 coordinate 22,379, forward strand.
GAACATGTATATTTCGTAAATTTCAAGGAAGAATTTTTCGAAGAATAGTTTTTTGCCCTCCCCCTAAAACCAGTAGACCCCGGCGGCGCATTGTGGCCGTCGGGGTTTCCGTTGTGGGTGGGCGGCGAACTACTTTCCCACGGTCCTCCCGCAGTATCATCGTCGCGGCGGGGCTTAACTTCTCTGTTCGGGATGGGAAG
>JBHACT010000084.1:0-33203 GCA_041854745.1 Candidatus Limimorpha sp.
AACGATAACCGTTGTAGGGCTGTCACACTGTTGTAGGGCTGTCACACTGTGGCAGCCCTATACTTTCCTATTGAATCAGACTGGTATTCTTTAGGCATTGATTTTCAAGTTCTTGTTTGAAAACCTGTAAAAATTGCAAAACTAATTACGGGATCCAGTTGCCCATACGGAATAGCGGAACCCAATGTATTTGTCATAAAGTTCTTTTCCGACGGTTCTTTATCAACGCCTGAAATGCAAGAAAATATACGCCCTTATGCCTATTGGCCTTACCCCGTCCAAGACCAGCTCCATCTGCAACACTCGCCCGATGTGATGCTCGCACAAGTTGAGCTCTACGACCTGCAAGGCCGCTTGTTGCGCTCGCAAAGTAAGGGATTTGAAAACATTGACTTGCAAGGCCTTGCCGCTGGTCAGTATGTGATGAAGGTGACGATGGCAGACGGAAAGGTGTTTTCGGATAAGGTGGTGAAGGAATGAAGATGTTGGGGATTGTAAATCCTCGCTAAGGCCTCCATAATGATGCCATACAAAACAAGGCGCTTAAAGAGTGGTTGCTTTTAGAGTTTGGTGCTTCTGTATGTCTTGTGATTCGGAAGAATAAATGACGGCCGTTGCCATGTGGAGGAAGTGATTAAGAAGTGACTTTATCGGAGGTATATCCCAAAAAGCCTTTCCCCGAAGAGATAGGCTTTTTTGTTTCTGTTTTTTTACTACTTTTGCACTCAAATAATAATGCCGCGAGACTGCGAGACACGAGTCGGTCGTCTTGTGTCCCGAAGCCCCGCGTCAACGATTGACTATGTCGAATTATCATTTCAATAAATCAATGAATCAACACTTCAACAATGGATAAAGACATCGTATTGAGCGGCATTCGTCCTACAGGAAACCTGCACCTTGGCAACTACTATGGTGCCGTGCGCAGCTTCGTGAAGATGCAGGAAGACTATAACTGCTATTTTTTCATCGCCGACTGGCACTCGCTGACCACGCACCCCACACCGGATAACATACAGAAATCGGTCCGTAACATCTTGGCTGAATATCTCGCCTGTGGCATTGACCCCGAAAAGGCCACCATCTATATCCAAAGCGATGTGCCGGAGACAATAGAGTTGTACCTCTATTTAAATATGAACACCTACATCGGTGAACTCGGTCGCGTGACCACTTTCAAGGAAAAGGCACGCCAACAGCCCGACAATGTGAATGCCGGCCTGTTTACCTATCCTACCCTTATGGCTGCCGACATTTTGCAGCACCGCGCCAAATGGGTGCCGGTGGGCAAGGATCAGGAACAGAACATGGAGATGGCTCGAAAATGCGCCCGCCGCTTCAACAACATCTATAAGGTGGAGTTCTTCCCCGAACCGCAAAACTACTATTTTGGCGGCGATGCCATTAAAGTGCCGGGTCTCGATGGCAGCGGCAAGATGGGCAAGAGCGATGGCAATTGTATCTATCTTTTTGAGGACGAGAAAACCATGCGCAAGAAGGTGATGCGTGCCGTTACCGATAGCGGCCCGACGGAACCCAACAGCCCAAAGCCGGAGGTCATCCAAAACCTCTTCACGATGATGAATATCGTCAGCGAGCCCGAGACGGTGAAGTATTTCGACGAGAAATGGAACGACTGCTCAATCCGTTACGGCGATATGAAGAAACAGTTGGCCGACGACTTAGTGAAGACCATCGCACCCATTCGCGAGCGAATCGTGGAGTTCTCATCCGACGAGGCACGCCTCGATAGTATTGCCCGCATGGGTGCCGAGAAGGCCCGTGAGAGCGCCGCGAAGACACTGAATGAGGTTAGGCAGATAATTGGATTCAAACAATATTAATTTAGAGGCGCGATGATTGCGTCTCGTATAGAATAATGCATTTGTTATGAGACGCAGCCAATGCGTCACAACAAGAAAAGCACCATGGGCGATTTCATTACATACGAAAAAATACCTGAAAGGGCAGTGCTGATAGCGGTGGCTTCGAAGAAGCAAGGTCGCAAGCGCACTGACGAATTTTTGGACGAGCTGGCGTTCCTGCTGGAGACGGCAGGAGGCGTACCCGTGGCGCGTTTCGTGCAGACCATGGACCGTCCGAGCAGTGTTACTTACCTCGGCTCGGGCAAACTGGAGGAAATCCACCAGTACATTAAGGCGGAGAACATTGAGATTGCCGTCATCGACGACGAGTTGAGCGCGACACAGGCCCGTAACATGGAGCAGGCCTTGGAGTGCCGTGTCCTCGACCGCACCAGCCTCATTTTAGACATTTTTGCTTCAAACGCCCACACGGCACACGCCAAGGCACAAGTGGAATTAGCACAATATCAATACCTTCTGCCCCGCTTGACCCGCATGTGGACCCACTTGGAAAGACAAAGGGGCGGTATCGGTATGCGTGGCCCGGGTGAAACCCAAATTGAAACCGACCGCCGCTTGATTTTGGATCGCATCGCACTTTTGAAAGAGAAACTGAAGGAAATCGACACGCAGAAGACCGTGCAGCGTAAAAACCGAGGCAAGTTGGTTCGTGTGGCTTTGGTGGGCTATACCAATGTGGGCAAGTCAACCATCATGAACCTGCTGAGCAAGTCGGAAGTCTATACCGAGAACAAACTCTTCGCTACGCTTGACACGACCGTGTGCAAGGTGGTGGTGGAGAACCTGCCTTTCCTATTGTCTGACACTGTGGGGTTTATACGCAAGTTGCCTCATCATCTCGTCGAGTCGTTCAAGTCCACCTTGGACGAGGTGCGCGAGTCGGACATCCTGCTTCATGTGGTCGACATTTCTCATCCCGAGTTCGAGGCACAGATTGAGGTGGTGAACCAAACCTTGGCCGAGTTGGGTTGTGCCGACAAGAAGACCATAGTTGTCTTCAACAAGACCGATGCCTACTCATGGGAGGAGAAAGACCCCGACGATCTGACTCCACCCACCAAGCGCAATGTCTCTTACGAGGAACTGAAACAGACTTGGATGGCCAAGATGAACGAAAACTGTATCTTCATCTCTGCCAAAAATCGCGACAACTATCAGGGATTCAGGGATTTGCTCTATAAGGAAATCCGTGATATGCATGCGATACGCTATCCTTATGATAATTTCTTGTATTGACCGAGGAAAAAGAAGAAATCATACTCTATCAGCCTGACAACAGCATTGAAAAGGAGGTTCGTTTTGAAATGACCATTTGAAAATCAAGGATTGTATGTTTCTTATCGATACCCATACCCACATCTACGACCATCAGTTCGACCTCGACCGTTCCCAAGCCGTCAAGCGTGCTTTGGACGCGAGTGTCGGGATGATGTTTTTGCCCAATGTGGATATTTCTACCATTGCGCCAATGTTGCTTCTGCATGAACAGTTTCCCGGCTGCACCCGTGTGATGATGGGCTTGCAACCTGAGGAAGTCAAGGATGATTACAAGGCGGTGTTGGCTACGATGGAAAAGGAATTGGAGCGGTATATATATATAGGTATAGGCGAAGTCGGCTTGGATTTCTATTGGGACACAACCTTCGAGAAAGAACAGTTCGATACTTTCGAGACACAGCTGGAGTGGGCCAAACAGCTTCATCTGCCGCTCTCCATCCATTGCCGCAACGCTTTCGCCAAGATGGTGAAAATACTTGAACGGAAACAGGACGGTGGCTTGTGCGGTATCATGCACTGCTTTACTGGCTCGGAAGAAGAGGCAAAAGTTTACCTTGAATTGGGCTTCCACCTCGGCTTGGGTGGCGTAACGACCTACAAAAACTGTGGCGTGAAGGAGTATCTGCCCAATTTGCCCCTTGATAGAATCGTTTTGGAGACCGACGCACCCTACCTTACGCCCATACCCTGCCGTGGCAAGCGCAACGAACCGGCCTTTCTTGTCCACACGGCACAAAGGATTGCGGATATTTTTCAGATTTCCATTGAGGAATTGGCCGCTGTGACAACAAAAAATGTTCAATCGTTATTTGCTGGCTTGTAGGGCTGTCACACCGTGGCAGCCGCAACAAAAACACCGTGGCAACCACAACAAAATGTGCTGTCACACCGTGGCAACCACAACAATGTAGGGCTGTCACATTGTGGCAGCCACAACAAAAACAGGCCGCCACACCGTGGCAGCCGCCCCCCCATACACATAAAAAGGTCGCCGGCCTACGCCGGCGACCCACCATTATGAAGATAAAAAAACAACTGTTGTTTCTCGTTTTCAATTATCCGCACTTCGAATAGCCACAGCTATTGCAGTGCTTACAACCGTCCTCGAAGATGAGCTTCTCACCACAGTTGGGGCATTTCTCTTTCTCGTCGATGATGCCGTCGGGGACATATTTCTTCAAGGCGCGGGCGATGCCGTTCTTCCATGTGTTGATGTTGTCTTCTTCTACATTGAGGTTCTGAACCAAATCGATGACATACTGAATTGGCATGCCGTGGCGCAGGATACCTGAGATCAGTCTGGCGTAGTTCCAGTATTCCTTGTTGAACGAACGCGACAGGCCTTGCATGATGACCTCGTATCCGTCCTTGTCGGTGTAGCGGAAGTCGTAGCGCGAGGTCTCACCCTTGATTTTCTCTCTGACGATTACGCCCTTCACGACATACGGCGGCAGCAGGAAGCCTTCGGCTTTGCCGAGGAAAATCTCGTATGGCTTGCCGTGTAGAATGCCCACGAAGGCAATCCATTTTTCATAGTTGTTCTGGAAGCGTACCACATCGCATTCAAGTTCCTTCGGGCGCGGTGGAGCTGCTGTCTCACGGATGTCGTCGGGACGGGCACTGTTGTGATTCTCTTTCTTCTCCTCTTTCTTTTCGTCCTTGGAGACCAACACGCCGTCGCGCGAGCCGTCGCGGTAGATGGTCATGCCCTTGCAGCCGCTTTCCCAAGCGGTCATGTAAATCTGGCTGACGAGTTCTTCCGTTGTTTCCTTTGGCACATTCACCGTAACGCTGATGCTATGGTCAACCCACTGCTGCATCGAACCTTGCATCTTCACCTTGTTTACCCAATCGATGTCGTTAGCCGTGGCTTTGTAGTAAGGAGATTTTGCGATGACGGCGTTGAGCTTCTCATCGTCGTAGTGCAGCACCTCGTTCACATTGTAACCATTGACTTCCAGCCATGTGATGAACTTGTGGTGGAACACATTGTATTCCTCAAACGAATTGCCCGTCACATCGGTGAAGGTTACATGGACATCTTTGTCATTGGGGTTCACCTTGCGGCGGCGTTTGTAGGCCACCATGAATACAGGCTCGATGCCCGAGGTGGTCTGGGTGCAGATGCTGACGGTGCCCGTAGGCGCTATGGTCAGCATGGCGATGTTGCGGCGACCCACGCGACACATCTTCTGGTAGAGGTCCTCGTCCAAGGCCCGCATACGCTTGATGAAGGGGTTGTTCTCCTCGCGCTTGGCATCGTACATCGGGAACTTGCCGCGTTCCTCAGCCAGATTGACTGACGAGCGGTAGACATTATAGGCCAGCAGTTTCTGAATCTCAGTTGAGAAGGCGATGGCCTCGTCGGAGGCATAGCGTTTGCCCAAAGCAGCCAGCATGTCGCCCTCGGCAGTAATGCCGATGCCCGTGCGGCGGCCCAAGAGGCACTTCTCTCGGATACTTTTCCACAGGAGGATTTCAGTGCGCTTAACTTCTTCGTCCTCGGGGTCGGAGGCGATTTTTTGCAGAATGGCATCCACCTTCTCAATCTCTAAATCGATGATGTCGTCCATCATGCGTTGGGCGATGGCCATGTGCTTCGCGAACAGTTGGTGGTTGAAGCGGGCTTCGGGCGTGAACGGGTGGTCGACATAACTGTATAGGTTGATAGCAATGAGGCGGCAGCTGTCGTAGGCACAGAGAGGAATCTCTCCGCAGGGGTTGGTGCTCAAGGTCTTGAAACCAAGGTCGGCATAGCAGTCGGGGATGGATTCACGGATGATGGTGTCCCAAAACATCACGCCGGGTTCGGCCGATTTCCATGCGTTGTGGATGATTTTGTTCCACAGGGCACGGGCGTCCACTTCCTTGGTGTATTTCGGATTGGGTGAATCGATGGGATACTGCTGGATGAAAGGTTTGTTTTCCTTCACGCACTGCATGAACTCGTCGGTGAGGCGCACCGAGACATTGGCATTGGTGATACGGCCTTGGGCCATCTTGGCGTCGATGAAAGCTTCCGAGTCGGGGTGCTTGATGCTGATGGTCATCATCAGTGCTCCGCGACGCCCGTCTTGGGCCACCTCTTTGGTTGAGTTGGAGAAGCGCTCCATGAAAGGCACCACGCCGGTGGAAGTGAGGGCGCAGTTCTTGACGGGGCTGCCGATGGGGCGGAGGTGCGACAGGTCGTGACCCACGCCACCACGCCGTTTCATCAGCTGCACCTGTTCCTGGTCGGTCTTCATGATGCCCCCGTAAGAGTCGGATTCACCGTTGTTGCCGATGACGAAGCAGTTCGATAGCGACGAGATTTGGAAATCGTTGCCGATACCGGTCATGGGACTGCCTTGGGGCACAATATAGCGGAAATCCTTCAATACCTCATAGATTTCTTCTTCCTTCATCGGGTTGGGATAGCGGCGCTCAATGCGGGCTATCTCGCGGGCGATGCGGTGGTGCATGTCGTCGGGCACGAGCTCGTAGATGTTGCCGTCACTGTCTTTGAGGGCGTATTTGTTGGCCCAAACATCACCCGCCAAAGCATCGCCATGAAAATATTTCTTGGCGGCGGCCTTCACCTCCTCAATCGGGTAAGCATGGTACTCGATTTCTGGATTTTCCTCAGCAACGGCCGTTTCCCTTGTTCGTTCCGTTTCAACCACCTGAACCTCGTCCTGACGCTCAATCTGTTCGGCTGCAAAAGAGGTGCTTTTCCGCGACTCTATGATCTTGTCATACGGATTGACTTCGGGTTGTACGGCTTCGGCTTCCTCAAGCCTACTAAACAGGTCTTCCTCAAATCCAGTTTGAGTATGATTCGATTTCATTTTTTTGATATTTAATGTGTTAAACGCAAAGCGAGAGCACTTTTCCCCATGCTCGTTCAGTTTGCGAAATTAAGAAAGAAAAACACAACACGCCCCAAAAAAAGACTTTTCAGGGCGTGTTTTTTTCAACAGTCGGTGTTGATAATTCTTTCTGTTTTGACGCTCAAAAGAATATCAACTTTTTTTCAGTTGTTCCATGGCGAAGGCATAGGCTCCGACGGCCACTGCCGACGAGGTGCCAAGGGCGGTAACGCCCACGCCAACGCGCTTGCTCGGGTCGTACCAAACCTCTTGCCCACTGAAAGGAACCTTGACCATCTTGCCCGATTTTTCGGCGAAGCGTTTGATGTCTTGCGGGTCCATCAGGTTGTAGGCCTCGGTTTCCATGCGCGGGATGACATTGCCATTCACATGGTAAGGCTCGTTCATCTTGCTGATGAGCATGGGCATGAACACGGGCCAAGCACCTGATAGCCCGCCGCCTATGACCACAAGGCCGTCGGTAAAGCAAAGCCCGTTGCAAAGCACATCGGCCAACACGGTGGTCAGCTCGTCCCATGCTTTCAGCGCAGCCTCTTGGTTGCCTTTTTGTTCGCCTTGGGCGATTTTGAAAATGTCGTAGGGTTGCGGTGCCTCATCGAAGGCAATGCCCGATTCGCGCGCATACACGCGGCGCACGGCGCGGATACTGACGCTGTCTTCGGCGATGGTGTCGGGGTAGAGGCAGTTGCGCGAGCACCAAATCTCGCCACCAGCCGAGTTGTCGCCGTTGAGCAACACCTTATTAATAACTATGCCGCCGCCAAAGCCTGTGCCGAGGGTTACGCCGAAGAGGTTTTTATAGCGTTTTGGGTTGCCCTCCTGCTCCAAAGTGTTGTTTACCTTGGGCAGCAGGCCGCTGAGGGCTTCACCATAAGCAAAGAGGTCGCCGTCGTTGTTGATGAAGACGGGCACATGGAACTCGTTTTCGAGCACTTGTTTCAGTGGTACACCGCCACGGAAGGCAGGCAGATTGGGTAAGTCTCCGATGATACCGTTGGGGTAGTCGGCAGGGCCGGGGAAGCAGAAACTGATGGCCGTGGCCTTGTTGCCGCAGCGTGTCTCGCATTCGTGGAAACCGGCGATGAGCTTCTGCAACACCGCTTCGAGCGTGGGGGCTGCCGATGGGACGGTGAAAGGCGCGATGATTTCACGGGCGTCTTGTACGGCTGAGAATTTGAACCCTGTGCCTCCGGCATCGAGGACGAAGATGATAGGAGAGTTGTTCATGCTGTTTGTTTTTAATTGACGGATTGTAGAATTTTTCCACCCAGAGCATCCACATAAGGAAGATGACGAGGTAGAAGAACACTTTAAAGATGTAATTGTGGGCAAGTTGGAAGCTGTTGGGCCACGGAATTTGCATCAGCAGCACGCCGCAAATGCGCACCACATTGGTCCACTCGATGATGACTAAACCGGCGGGAATGTACCATAACTTGTGTTTCCACGGGCCGGGAAAGAGGAGCATGAGGAAGAGCCAGTGCGTCCACTGCTTCAGGCTTGCGCATTCAGGGGCAATCGTAACACGCGCCCATCCGCCCGCACTGTTGGGGGTGGCAATGGCTCTCACATTGCTTATGGTGGTGATATCGATGTGGAAGATGTGCTCGAGCACCCAGCAGGTTTGGCTGTAGGCCATATCGACCGACCAGAGCATCAGCATTCCGACCCATTTCCCGACAGGCCAATACCCCAAGGCCTGCCAACCCAGATAGATGAAGTGGAAACTAATGATTAATACGATAAACAACAGCACATTAACAGTGCTTCGGTTCTTGGGATTTTTGCAATATGTCTTAATGTCTGCGATGCCCATACTGGTTTTTTTGGGGTGCTAAATTACAAAATTAATGAAATATCCGTACCTTTGCAATCTAAATTTTTCGGAATTATGGAAAATGACACTCTTGTTGAGCAAGTATCAGAAACTGTACAGGATACCGCAGCAGTTGATAATGTGGCGAATGGCATAAAAATGCTGACCGATTCGCCTGTTTCTGAGTGGCTCCCTTATTTGATAAAACAGTATATTATTCCGTTCGGCTTTAGGCTCGTCGCCGCCATTGTGGTTTTGTTTCTGGGCCTTTGGGCCATCAAGCTGGTCAAGAAATGGATGGCCAACGGGCCGGTGAGCCGTCGTGGCGATGCTACCTTGCGCAGTTTCTTGTCGAATTTGCTCTCGGTGCTGCTTTATTTCGTATTGATTATTGCTGTCATCGGCATTTTGGGTGTCAATACCTCGTCACTGGTGGCGTTGCTTGCCTCGGCGGGATTGGCAGTAGGCATGTCGTTAGGCGGTACATTGCAGAATTTCGCTGGCGGCGTGCTGATTGTCATGTTCAGGCCCTTCAAGATAGGAGACTTTATTTCCGCACAGGGCATGGATGGCATCGTGAGCGAGATACAGATCTTCAACACGCATTTGCTGACAACCGACAACAAGGAAGTCATATTGCCCAACGGTGCTCTTGCCACAGGGGTGATGACCAACTTCTCGAAACAGAAAACCCGCCGTGTCGACTGGGTGTTCTCCATCTCATACGGCGACAGCTACGATAAGGCAAAGGCCGTCTTGAGTAGATTGTGCGATGAAGACCAGCGCATTTTGAAGACACCAGAGCCTATGATCGTACTGGGCAAACTCAACAACAGCTCGGTCGACATCACAATGCGTGCTTGGGTCAACTCGATGGATTATTGGGTTGTGTTTTTCAGCATGAACGAAAAGGTGTATAAGACCTTCGCACAGGAGGGTTTGAACATTCCTTTCCCACAAATGGATGTTCATGTGAAGAGTTGAAGGCTTTGGAAAGGTGTGAAATTGAGCGGTTTATAATTTTTTTGTTACATTTTTTGCAGAATCGATTTTTGAAACGAAAAAATGTGTACTTTTGCAGTCCGTTAGAAAAAAGACAAGTGTAAATCATAAAGGATAAAGAGTCATGTCAAAAGTTTGTCAAATTACAGGAAAAAAGGTCATGCACGGCCACAATGTTTCTCACTCCAACAAGAAGACCAAGAGAACATTTGAGCCGAATTTGAAAATCAAGAAGTTCTATGTTCCGGAATGGGATGAATGGGTTGTGCTGAAGGTTTCGGCTGCCGGCATGCGCACCATCGACAAGAAGGGTATCTATCAGGCCATCTTGGACGCTTCCCAAAAGGGTAACCTTGAGCGTTGGTAATTCGTTGCCGATGCGAACCATATCAGAGCTGCTGTGCATTGCGCAGCAGCTTTTTTGTTTGAGCAGGTTATTCCTTTTCGGGTAGATAATATTTTGCGACATTTTCAGTTATCCATTCATGCGAGCAAAGTTCATCCTCATAGCATTGTTGTTTTTCTCTTTTTTTGCCTCAGCCCAACAGATGCCCACGGCTATGGTCTACGGCAAGGTAATCGATGAGCAAGGACATCCTATCGAGATGGCCAATGTTGTGGTTCCCGATTTGCTGGTGGGCTACACGACCAATTCGAGAGGCTACTATGAACTGCCGCTGCTGTCGGATTCCACTTGGACCATTCATTTTTCTTTTGTTGGTTATGAGCAGAAGCAGGTGACAGTGCGCCTGAAAAAAGGCGAGAAACGGAAACTCGACATGGTGTTGCCTTCCACCGCTACCATGCTCCCCGATGCCGTCATCAGCGACCGCGGCACAGAGGCTTCCAGCTTGACTCGCTTGGATGCCAAGCAGGCCACCATGCTTCCCACTATGGGAGGAGGTGTGGAAACCCTTATCAAAACCTTGCCGGGCGTGGTGTCGAACAATGAGCTAAGCTCTCAGTATCGTGTGCGTGGCGGCAACTTCGATGAGAACCTGATTTATGTCAATGGCATTGAGATTTACCGACCTTTCCTCGTTGGGTCGGGCCAGCAGGAAGGCTTGAGCTTTGTCAACTCGCAGCTGGTCAACAATATCGAGTTTTCGGCAGGTGGTTTTGCGGCTGAGTATGGCGACAAGATGTCGTCGGTGCTCGATGTAACCTACAAAACTCCAAAAGAAACGGCAGGTTCACTGACTTTGAGCCTTTTGGGAGCCGAAGCCCATGTGGAAGGTACGACGAAAAACGAAAAATTCAGTTATTTGGTGGGCGCACGCTACAAAAATACCGCCCTTGCCCTCGGTATGATGAATACCAAAGGCAACTACAAACCCAATTTCAGCGATGCCCAAGCCTTGTTCAACTACAACTTCACAGAGAAATGGAGCCTGTCGATTTTGGGCTATTTCTCCGAAAATCGATACATGCTGATTCCGCAAACCGCAAAAATCAACTTCGGTTCAATCGAAATCCCGCTGCAATTGAATGTGAATTTTGACGGTCAGGAAATCGACGACTATACCACCGGACTTGGTGCTTTGACCTTGTCATATAAACCCAATAAGGATTTGAACCTGAAATGGATTGCTTCGGCTTACTCGGCCTACGAGACCGAGTCCTTCGACATCCGAGAACAGTATTTCTTTGGTATCCGCAACTCCTCTTTCGGCTCCGACGAGTTTGGCGAGGTGATTGAAAACCACGAAGTGGGAACCCTCACCAAGCATGCCCGAAATGGCTTTTATGCCCAAGTCTACAACCTCGACCATAAAGGACTCTACGCCTTCGACAACAACCTGCTGAAATGGGGGCTCCGCTTCCAGCATCAGGACATCGACGATGTGGTGGACGAATGGCAAATGATGGACTCGGCGGGTTACAGCCTACCCCATGTTCCCGATGTGATTGGCGGCTATCCCGATGTGTTGCCCGAAATCGGGATGGACTTTGTGCATAAGTCGCATAACCTGCTTTCTGTCAACAATGTCGATGGTTTTGTCCAGAACTCATGGACGATTCCCTACGCTGACAAAGGCGAGTTTGTCATCACAGGCGGCTTGAGGGCCAATTATTGGGGCTATAATAATAAGGTGTGTGTCAGCCCAAGGGCGGGTGTTGCTTATAAGCCTGAGAATGATCAAAATGAAATGGTGTATCGTCTCTCTGGCGGTGTTTACAACCAAACACCGTTCTATCGTGAGATCCGCAACCGTAACGGCAGCCTCTTCAAAGACGCAAAGGCCCAACAATCCTATCAGATTGTGGCAGGCAACGATTTCAAGTTCCGAGCTTTCAAACGGCCTTTCATCCTGACTTCGGAGGTCTATTTCAAGTATTTTACTCATGTCATTCCATACGACATCGACAATGTGCGTATCCGCTATTATGCCGACCAATCGGCACGGGCATTCGCCACCGGTTTCGACTTCAAAGTGAATGGTGAGTTTGTAAAGGGCGTTGACAGCTGGGCGAGCCTTTCCATCATGCAGACAAAAGAGGACATTCGCGGCGATTATTATTTGGTGGATGTTGAAGGGAAGCGGCTTCCTTTCTACAACCATACCGATGCCCAAGTGGCTGATACCGTTGCGCTGGGTTGGCATTACCGTCCGTCCAACCAATTGGTCAACTTTTCATTGTTTTTCCAAGACTACATCCCCAGTGCCCCGACTTGGCGTGTCAACATGACCCTGATTTTCGGCATGGGCTTGCCTATCAGCGACAACAATTCGGATTTTTATTCCACTTCGAGGCGCTATCCGGCCTTCCGTCGTGTCGACATCGGCTTCAGCAAACAGCTCATCAGCGAGGCTTCCAGCTTCAGCAAGGGAAATCCGCTGCGCTATGTGAGGAATATGTATGTGAGCGTTGATGTCTTCAATCTGCTCGACATTCCCAATGTGATTACTTACACTTGGGTGAAATATATCGACAATAACTATTACGGCGCGCCGAATTACTTGACACCGCGTTATGTCAATGTGAAGTTGGTGATGGATTTCTAAGTGAATAGCACGCGGAATCCGCAGAACTATGGGAAAACATCCTCAAGATACTGCGGATTCCTCGTGAAAAATCAATACAACCCTTGCATCTTGATCCATTCGCGGCCTTGGGCGCACATGTCCTCGACCTCTGAGATGGTCTTGGGTATCGGCCGTCCGAGGATGCGGCAACTGTCTTCAGTGATGAGTAGGTCGTCCTCGATACGGATACCACCGAAGTCCTTGTAGCTCTCTAACTTGTCGTAGCAGATGAAGTCCTTGTACTTGCCTTCAGCTTTCCAAAGGTCGATGAGGGTCGGGATGAAGTAGATGCCCGGCTCGTCGGTAACCACAAACCCCGGTTTCAAAGTTTTTCCGCAGCGCAGGCAACTGAAACCCTGCTTGGTGGAACGAGGCGTAATCTCATCGTAGCCGACATAGGTCTCGCCAAGGCCTTCCATGTCGTGCACGTCCATGCCGAGCATGTGGCCGAGCCCGTGGGGCATGAAGAGCCAGTGGACGCCGTTTTCAAGGGCGTCATCAACATTGCCTTTCATCAGCCCGACGCCTTTCAAGCCTTCAATCAGCGTGCGGCAGGCAAGGGTGTGCATTTCCATGTAAGGTATGTAGGGGCGTGTGTTGGCGGCCACTTCCTGATTGGCTTTCAGCACGATTTCGTAAATCTCGCGCTGGCGTTGGTTGAACACACCGCCCACAGGTGTGGTGCGGGTGAAGTCGGAGGCGTAGTAGTTCTCCGTCTCGGCGCCGGCATCGCATACCATCATGCGACCTTCCTTCAGTACATTGTGGTGGCCGTGGTTGTGCAGTGTCTGACCGTCCATGCTGAGGATGACGGGGAACGATACTGGGCCGCCGCCCGATAGTGAAAGGCCTTCCACTACGCCGGCAATCTCCTGTTCAATCATGCCGGGCTTACACATCTTCATGGCGGTAGTGTGCATATAATAGGCAGTGTTGGCGGCACGCTCCATCTCTGCAATTTCCATCTCGCTCTTGATTTCACGCATCGAGATGACGGCTTTGATGAGTTCGACACTGACATATTCCGTCACCTTATTAATATTGCAACCGAGCCAATTGGCACACTGTATCTGGGTATCGCCGCGATAGGTGGGCAGGATATGAATCTTGCGTTCTTTGGCGATGGCCTGCTGAAGATATTCACCAAAACGGTTGAAGTCGCGGCAGTCCTTGATGCCAATGCTGTCGCCCTGTTCCTTCAGTGAGGGCAAGGGGCCGCACCAGATGACATCGTCGATGGTAACATCCACGCCGAAAAGGATCTCTTCACCTGTCTCAAAGTCGATGACACCGACTAAGTCGGGATGATTGAGGCCGAAGTAATACGAGAAATTGCTGTCCTGACGGTAGATGTAGGTGTTGTTGGGATAATTGAAGGGCGCCTCGTTGTTGGCCGGGAAGAAGGCGATGCCCTTCGAAATCTTCTTTTTCAATGTGGCGCGGCGGCCACTATAAATGTCTTTATTGAACATAATGTTGTTGGTTTATTGATTGTAGAGACGCGATTTATCGCGTCTCAATTCGTTTATTTTGTTTTGTTGGCATTGCGATTCATCGCGTCTCGATTCTTTATTTTGTTCTTTTGGTGTTGCGATTCATCGCGTCTCGATTTATTTATTCGTTTTTGGGAGACGCGATGAATCGCGTCTCTACAGGGTGTTGCAAAAATAATCATTTTTTCATTGCCGCCTCGATTTCCTCGATTTCAATGGGCAGACCTTCAAACAAATTGACAGGCGCGTCATTGGTGATGAGAAGGTCGTTCTCTATGCGGATACCGATACCTTCTTCTCGAATGTAAATTCCTGGTTCGCAAGTAAGTATCATGCCGGGCTCGAAAGGCTTGAATTTGTCGATGCTGTCGTGCACATCGAGGCCGATATGGTGTGACATGCCATGCATCAAATATTTACGGTAGCACGGACGGTTGGGGTCTTGTTTCTTTATCTCTTCTGCGGTAAAAAGGCCTAATTTGATCATTTCCTGCTCCATCAGGCGTTGGGTAGTTTCGTTGATTTCGTTGATGGTGCCGCCGGGGCGGTAAAGTTTGGTGATTTCCTTCATCACGCGAAGCACGGCATTATAGCAGTCGGCCTGCCGTGGTGTGAACTTTCCATTAATAGGTATGGTGCGGCTCAGGTCGGAGGAGTAGTTGTTCAGCTCGCAGCCGATGTCGAAAAGCAGCAAATCTCCGTCGTTGAGTAGGCTTTGGTTCTTTGAATAATGCAAACAACAGGCATTCTTCCCTCCCGCGATGATAGGTGCATAGGCATGGCCTGTGGCGTTGTTCTGTTTGAAGATGTACTCGATTTCGGCCTGTACCTCGTATTCATACATATCCGGTTTCACAGTCTCCAAGCATCGGCGGAAAGCTTTGGCGGTGATGTCGCAGGCTTGTCGTGTGACGGCAATCTCATCTTCCGATTTCTTCATGCGCAAAGCATTGAGAATCGGGACAGTGCGACCGAAGTTGTGTATTGGGTATGTGTTCCTGACTTGATGGACGAAGCGTTTCTGAATGGTCTCAATGGCGCATTCATATTTCGGGTATTCATAGCTGTTCAGGAAAATCGTGTCGCCGTAACCCGACAAAACGATGTCGTTCAAGGTCATCCAAAAGGCATTGCTGCCTTTGACGGTTTTCACGCCCGAAAGATCTGAAGCTTGTTTTGCGTCGAGCATATCACCTTGCCAAGTGGCTTTTATCTCATCCCAAGGTTCGATGAAGAGAATTTCACGCATGGCCTCATTAGGATAATCGGGGGCGATGATGAGATATGCGTTCTCCTCGTTGATACCTGTAAGGTAAAAGAAATCAGACTGTTGTCGAAAAGGGTAGAACTGGTCGCCGTTGCGAGGCATGGCTTCGTTGGCCGTAAAGACAGCCACTGATTTGGGTGGCAACTGGGCAGCAAAGTTGGCCCTGTTGCCAATGAAAAGACGGTTGGGAATACATGTATTCATGACGGAAAGTTGTTCTGTTTGGTCGTACAAAGTTAGAAATTTTCGATGATTTGGTGTTGATAATTAAAAAAAGACTACTTTTGTATCGAAAAAACTAACCTAAATCTTTAAAAAAAACGAAGAAAAATTTACTTATGATGGGCCTTCTTTTGGCCATGTCGTTGACTGTGTCAGCGCAGTACAAAGGCTTCTCCTTTGGCTTTAAATTGGGTCCTAGCTTCGACTGGACTGGCTCAAAAACGGGTGCTGCTGTCAATCAGGGTGTTAAGACCGGTTTTGACTTGGGTGTGGTAGCCGAGTACTATTTTGCTGAGAATTATGCCATTGTCACGGGTGTCAGTGTTGATTTCTTGAGAGGTCAATACAACTTTGAGGACATGCGTAACATCAGCACTATTGATACTGTTACTAATTACCAATTGGGTACTGTTGGAAGACAGTTCAAGGCTACGGTTTATGAAATTCCGTTGATGCTGAAGATGGTTACCCCTCAGCTCGGCAACCTGCCTCTTCGTGCTTATGCTCAAGTTGGCGGTGCTTTTGGTTACACGCAACGCGTAAAAGTGATGGATTCTTTCACTTTGGGCGGCCTGAAAGACGATGCCTTCAGGTCTACTGACGGAGAGTACAACCCGTTCCACGCTTCACTGCGTATCGGTGGTGGTGCAGAGTACAACTTGCTGGAGACCACCCGCGTTTTCGCAGGTATCTACTTCTCTCACGACTTCCTGAACAGCATTAGCAGAGGCGGTCTGGTTTCATCCAATTATGAGAAGTACTATAACGGTGACAAGACCTTGGGTGAACGCGATCCCAAACTTAATGTTCTTCTCAACCGTATCGGTATCGAAGTGGGTGTCTTCTTCTAAACGAAGTTCCGTAGAAACACAAAGAGAGCGACCTCATAAGGCCGCTCTCTTTTTTTGCTTGTGTGTGAGATTACATCAGCTTGATGCCCACGGTCACCATGAATAGGTTTTGTCTGGTGTTGTCGATGTTGCTGAAATCGAAAGTCTCGCCCAAGGTGGTCTCGTTCAGGGCATTGAACATCTTGCTCAGTCCGAAGTTGTAGTTGACATCAAGGGTGAAACGCTTCAAAATATCGACACCGAGTCCAGCTTGAAGTCCCCAAGCAATGGTTTTGGGGTCGAAACCTTGGTCGCTGTCCAAGTCCTTTTGCTGCGGCTGGTCTTGTCCTTCGATGCTGAGGGTATAGTCGGCCACGGTTCTTGCCCCTAAGGTGAAGTTGGCCGTGGGGCCCACTTGGGCACGCAGCGTGATGAGGTCGAGGTCGATGACATTGACGCCAATCATGATGGGCACTTGAAGATTCATTTGGTTCAAAGTGAGATTGACATTGGCACCGGTGGGAAGGTTGAACATATTCTCGCTTTGTGTGCCGGTAACACTTGCGTCAAAAACATTAGAGGTCTTGAAGTAAAGCACTTCGGGTTGCACATAGAGACGGCCAATGGTCACGCGACCAAAGAGGCCGGCTGTGAAATGGTTGGCAAATCCCGATTTGATGTCGGCTTTGTCATAGGATAGCTTTGCGGTTTGGTAGCCAACTTTTGGGCCAATGGCGAGATCGAAGCCACCGCCTGCGAATGCTGCGCTGCCCATCATGAGCAAGCCCGCGATTAATAAAAACGTCTTTTTCATTTTGATGTAATTTAGTGAATAATATAGAATGATTTAGAATGATTTGACGACAAAAATAGGAATCATTTTCGGATTTTGAGGAAATGTCGGCAAAATAATTTATCTTTGTAGGTCAAAAATTTGTTATTATGAGAAAAACATTGTTGATTATCAGCTTGGTAGCATCGATTGCTGTGGCTGCCAATGCTCAGACAAGAAATGTCAGGTATGGAATCAAATTGGGGCCGACTTTCGATTGGGCCAGTTCGGGTTCTACTGCCGCCACTAATGAAGGCTTTAGATTGGGTGCCAATTTGGGCTTGGTCTATGACTGTTATCTTACCCGCAATATCGCGGTTTCTTCGGGAGTGAATGTCAACATTCTTCGGCTGAAGTATACCTTCACCGACTGCAGACGGGTTGAGGATTTTCTGGAAGAAGCCAATGTCTCGGTATCGCGTCGATTGAAAGCCACCAACATTGAGATTCCGCTGAAAGCCAAACTCAGATTTGGCGTGTCCGATTCGTTCAAGGTTTACGCTGAGGCTGGTGCTGGCCTGAGCTTCAACAGCAAGGACTACAGCAAGGACAGCTATAGCTTTTATTGGGTGACTTCTGAGGGCGAGAGTTATGTGGATTGCACAAACCAATATCGTCTCCTGCAGCTGTCGATGGTTTTCGGTTTGGGCGTGGAATACGAAATCAACCGCAGTTTCTCTGCTTTTGCCCAGCTGACATGCGACCATGCTTTTTCCAACGCCTTTGTCCGTTCCTTGGAAAAGCAGACGGGAAGTATCTTGCGCAGCAATTTCATCGGCGTTGAGGTGGGCATCATGCGTTGAGATGTAAAACCGCGTCATTTCCTGCAATCGGGAGACGACAAAAAAAGCCTGACAGTCCGTCAGGCTTTTTTTGTCATTATGTTTGAAACATGATTACTCGGCTTCTTTGACCAGCTGGATGAGCACGCGGCGGTCGTATTCCGTCGGGTCGAGTTGCTTCACACCACCGATGGGTTCGATGATGATTTGGCTCTCGGGAACACCCAGTTCAAGAAGTTCGATCTTGATCTTGTTGCAGCGGTTCTCCGAGAGAGTCTGGTTGTAGGACGGCGTAGCGGTGGCGCTGTCGCACGAACCCGTCAGACGAAGCTTGTAGCCGTTTTGCTTGGCAACATTGGCAATTTCTCTCAAGTTGACGATGTCTCTTCTCGACATCAGCTGATAGGAATCGCGGTTGAAGAAGATGGAGAAAGGATAGCTCAACACATCTTCAGTCTGCACATTGACGAATTTCACGATGGTGTCATGAATGGGCTCTACAGGAGGTAAATTCAGCAGGCTGTCGAGCTTGCGGCGTGTGGCCTCCATCTCTTCACAGCAGTCTTTGGGCAAGTCATACTCTCTGCTGAAATAGTAGGTGAGGCCGAGAGCGGCTGAATAGAGGTTGTCGAATCTCTTGGGTCTGACGTTTTCTCCTTCAAATTCATAAGTCCATGAGTCGATTGTCCATCTTTGGAAAGTCCAATTAATGTCAAGGTTGATGTCCCAATGTTCAGCCAAGCGGAAGTTGTTGCACAAGCCAGCACCCATGGCCAATTCAAAGTTGTTGCCTTCTTTTTCATCAGAGTTGCTGAGGCTCTGTAGGGCGAAGAGGTCGTTTGAGGTGAAGGCACCGCCTGCACCAACATACAAAACAGGAGTCCAAATCCTGTTGGGGTTGTAATAACCTTGGAAGAAATCAATGGGACTAAACATGAAGTCGGCCATTAGGTTGTGGTAACGCATCGAGGTGGCATAAATCTCGCCTTCGACAGGAGTTGGGTTTTCACCATAGAGGAATTGGATGTGGTCCAAACCAATATGTCTTCCATAAATGTAGCTGTTGATCTTAGTGTTGTCATATCTCAGTCTGACAGCCACTTTGTGGTTGATCCATGTGCCGATGTTAGCAGAGAAGCCAAAAGTAGGCTTGCCCCATTCCACAGCAGTGTAGTTGTTTTGGTAACTCTCTGGAGTTCTCATACTGCCCTGCCACCAGTTGGCAGTAGCGTCGGCTGAGATAAACCAGTTTTTCCATGCCTTGGTCGTCATATAACGAACCGAGTCCACATGGCCTGCAGCCATTACAGATGTTGAAACTGCAAGTAATGCAATCATTGTAGTAAATGCTTTCTTCATAGCTTTAATTGATTATGTTTATAATTCTTTAATATTATCAAGTGGAATCAGCTTGCAAAAATAGTTTTTTTTTTAATACTAACATCTAAAAAAACAAAAAAAGTCATTTTTTTTTATTTTTCCGAAAGCCTTTCCAAGGTGTTTATAACTAATTTTTTAATGTATGGATGGTAATCTGAAGCGAATTTTTCCGTAACTCGGTTGGCAACTACCACACAGATGGTCAGGCAGTTGTGGCCCATCATCTTGCCGAGGCCGTAGAGGGCCGACGACTCCATTTCGAAGTTGCACACGCGCCAACCTTGATATTCGAAAGCTTCAATTTTGCGGTTGTTCTCGGGATAGGCGAGCTGCATTCTCAAGGTGCGTCCTTGTGGTCCGTAAAACCCCGGTGCGGTAGCTGTTGCGCCTTGGTAATAGCCTTGTGCCAATTGGTCGAACAATTTCTTTGAGCCTTCTACAACATAAGGAAGAGGAAGGTCTTTCGGATAGCCCATCTGTTCGATAAAGGCATCGCGAAAAGCCACTTCGTTCACTTCCTTGTGTTTTTCGTAAAAATAAAGCAGACCGTCTAGACCGATGGCATGGCGGGTGGCCACATAGCTGTCGTCCACATCAATGTCGGGCTGTAGCGCGCCACAGGTGCCAAGGCGGATGAGGTTCAACGCACGGTGGCCCGCTTTGGGCATTCTCGTCTTCAGGTCGATGTTGGCCAAGGTATCGAGTTCGTTCATCACGATGTCCAAGTTGTCGGTGCCCATGCCGGTGGAGAGCACGGTGATGCGCTTGCCGTTGAAATAGCCTGTGCGGGTGACGAGTTCGCGGTTTTGCCGTTTCACCTCAATCTTGTCGAAGAATGAGGCAACCATATCGACACGGCCGGGGTCGCCCACCAAAATGACATCGTCAGCCAGCTGGTCGGGATGGAGGTTCAAGTGATATATCGCGCCTTCATTGTTCAGCACGAGTTGTGATGCAGGAATGGGTTGATTCATACCTTTTTCATTTTGAGGCTGCAAAGATAATATTTTTTTGTTGAATGGAATTGAATTGATGTTTGTTGAATTGTTGATGATGACTTATGATGATGGTCATGTCCAATAATCGCAGTTCTCAAAAAAACACTATCTTTGCGCAATTTTGAAATGAAATGAAAGAAATTGTCATTAAAAACATCTCTATCGGTGATGAACTGCTTATTGGTCAGGTGATTAATACAAATGCCGCTTGGCTTGGTGAACATCTTGCGGAGGCGGGGTTTCAATTGGATTCTGCTCTGATCATCGGCGATTCCGAAAAAGCCATCCTTGATGCCTTCAATGCTTGCATGGATGCTGATTTGGTGCTGGTTACCGGTGGACTGGGGCCTACAGCTGACGATATTACAAAGCCGACGGTCTGTAAGTTCTTCGGCACGGAGTTGGAGTTTCGTCAAAACGCATACGACAACATTGTTTCCATTTTCAAGCGTAGAGGCTTTCAGATGAGTGAACGCAATCGCAGTCAGGCCATGTTGCCTAAGTCGTGTGAGTATATTCCGAATACCTACGGCACGGCACCCTGTATGTGGCTGGAGAAGGATGGTGTGGCTTTTGCTTTTATGCCCGGCGTGCCGTTTGAGATGAAAGGTATCTTCAATGACGAGTTGTTGTCTCGTATCAAGGAAAGATTTCATGCCGTGCCTTACGAAAAGCGAGTGATTATGACGATAGGTATCGGTGAGTCGTTTCTGGCCGACCGTATCAAGGATTGGGAAAACGGTTTGCCTGAGTTTCTTTCTTTGGCCTACCTGCCGCAACATGGCATGGTGCGTCTTCGCTTGAGCGGAAGACACGAAAACATCGGTCTGCTTCACACCACCTTGAACGACGAGGTGGAAAAACTGACACGGCTGATTCCTGAATACATCTTTGCCTTGCAAGACCAACCCATCGTGCGAACGGTTTTCGACCTTTTATTAAATAGAGGTATGACTGTCGCCTCGGCGGAGAGTTGCACGGGCGGCAATATTGCCCATGTCATCACCTTGATTCCCGGCAGTTCTGAGGTTTTCAATGGAACAGTCGTCGCCTACGCCACGCCAGTGAAAACCAAAGTGCTGGGTGTGCCTGATGAAATGATTTTGAAGCATGGCGTAGTGAGCCAAGAAGTGGTGGAAAGCATGGCTCTCGGTGCCCGCAACCTGATGGAAGCCGACTTCGGTTTGGCCACTACCGGTATTGCAGGACCAAGCGGTGGCACGGAAGAAATACCTATTGGCACGGTGTGGATAGGCTTGGCTTCACCATCGGGAGTCGTGTCAAAGTGCTTCAACTTCGGCAAGGGGCGCGAAAATGTCATCAACCGTGCTACAATAGCGGCTTACGAAATGCTTAGACAACAATTGATAAAGGATTGAACAGCCCTTACGATTAATACCAGCAAAAAATGAACAGAATACTATCCCTCTTGGCCCTCTTCCTGATGATGGCCTCATGTCAGGAAAAAGTGCCGGCCTACAAGGCCAAACTCGACATCAAGACTGAGCCATACACCCTCGAATTCGACCGCTACGAAGAGGTGCTCTTCAACCTCGACACGGCCGATTTCCGGAACGGGCTGCTGAAGATTCAAGACCGTTACCGCGTGTTCCTTAGTGGCGACTTCAACAATCAGGATGCGGTACAATATCTCAAAGACTTTGCCACCGACCCCTTCAGTCTCGTTTTGTATAATAAGGTGCAAACCGCTTTCCCAAACTTGAATGATGTGAAGCCGGCAGTGGAGGATGTGTTTGCCCATTTTCATTATTATTATCCCGATGTGGAGCTTCCCAAAAAAGCGTTCACCTGCATCACGGGCGTTCATCCCGATGAGCCGCCTGTGCAGATTATTGATAACCAACTTGTGATTTCTTTGGACTGGTATCTCAATGGCGATGAAGTCTATGATCAAATCGGGATGCCAAAATACATGTCGTTGCGCAGGAATGTGGCAACTTTGGCTAAGGATGTGGCCGAACGGCTTTATATGTACTATCTCTACGAGTGGCGCAAGCAGGGACAAATGGTAGGCGAGATGGTGTTTTACGGCCGCCGCAATTTTTTTGTCGAGGCCATGTGCCCCGATATGCCCGACAGCATACTGCTTGGATATGCCCAAGACCAATGGCACTGGGCGGTGGAGAACGAAGGACAAGTTTGGGCCGACATTGTAGGTAACCGCCGCCTCTACGATGCGGGGCTGGATGACTATATGATGTTTTTCGGAGACGGCCCCTTTACGCAGGCCTACAGCTATGATGCGCCTTCGCGTTTGGGCGAGTTTTTCGGTCTGAATATCATTCGTTCCTACGCCTCAAACAATGAGACCACACTCCAAAATCTGATGCAGCGCGTTGACTTTCAGAATATCTTTCAAGATTCGGGGTATAAACCCAGAAAGTAGAAGCTGCTTTGGCTGCAAGTCCAACACAAATCTGTCGTAAACCAAAAAAATGAACAAGATTTGCGATGAATTTTGTGTGTTGAAAATCAATATTATATCCGATAACAAACGACAACAAACGACTGCTGTCGACTACAAATGTTTGTTCAACGGCTTTATCTTGACAGGGTGTGCATCTTTGCAGCATTAAACCAAAACACCCAGAATCATGTTAGTAAAAACATTTGGATGTGCTCTTTTCGGCATCAATGCGATTCAGGTTACCATCGAGGTGAATATCGACAGAGGTATCAATTTCTATTTGGTTGGCCTGCCCGACAACGCCGTCAAGGAGAGCCAGCAGCGCATAGAGGCTGCCATCATCAATTTGGGGTATTATTATCCCCACAAAAAGATTGTCATCAACATGGCTCCTGCCGACATTCGCAAGGAAGGCTCGGCCTACGACTTGCCTATTGCCATCGGCATTATGGCGGCATCAGCCCAAGTCAAAACTGACTTGTTGGATCAGTTTATCATTATGGGCGAGTTGTCGTTGGACGGCACGCTCAAACCCATCAAAGGCACCTTGCCAATTGCCATCAAGGCCAAGCAAGACGGCTTTAGGGGGCTCATTGTCCCCAAGGCCAATGCCCGTGAAGCCGCCGTGGTGGAAGGTTTGGATGTGTATGGCGTGGAGAGTATTCATGAAGTGATTTCCATTTTGAACGGTGAAACGGAAATACAACCTACGACTATAGACGATGTGGAACCGTGGCAGGATGCCGTTTGCGAATACGACTTCAGTGATGTGAAAGGGCAAGAGAACATTAAGCGGGCTTTGGAGATTGCAGCCGCTGGCGGACACAATGTCATTCTCATTGGCCCTCCCGGAAGCGGTAAGACCATGCTGGCCAAGCGCATGCCGACCATACTGCCGCCGTTGACGATGGCGGAAGCCTTGGAGACGACAAAAATCCATTCAGTGGTGGGCTTGGTGGGACGCAACGCCTCGTTGGTGCGCACACGGCCGTTTCGCAGTCCTCACCACACCATCAGCGACGCGGGCTTGGTGGGTGGCGGCACCTATCCCCAGCCGGGAGAAATCTCACTGGCCCATAACGGAGTGCTTTTTCTTGACGAGCTCCCTGAATTCAAGCGTACTGTGCTGGAAGTAATGCGACAACCAATGGAAGACCGTATCGTGACCATCTCGCGGGCGAGGATGACTGTTGATTTCCCGGCCAACTTTATGATGGTTGCAGCGATGAACCCCTGTCCTTGCGGCTATTATAACCATCCCGACAAGGAATGCACCTGCAAACCGGGTATGGTGCAACAGTATCTCAATCGTATCAGCGGTCCCTTGATGGACAGAATTGACCTGCATGTTGAAGTTGTGCCGGTGGCTTACAAGGATTTGTCGTCCAAGAGCAAAGGGGAGATGAGCGCAGCTGTAAGGGAACGCGTCATCAAGGCGAGAAAGATACAGGAGGCGCGCTATGCTGATTTCCCGACCATCCATGCCAACGCGCAAATGACACCACAACTCATTCAGCAGTACTGCGATTTGGACGAACCATGCCGACTGATGCTCAAAAACGCCATGAACCGTCTTGGTCTCTCGGCACGCGCATTTGACCGCATTCTCAAGGTTTCACGCACTATTGCCGACCTCGACGGTAGCGAGAATATCGGGCCGGAACACTTGGCTGAAGCTATTAATTATAGGAGTCTGGACAGGGACAACTGGGGAAGTTAGGAAGTTTTTCTGTCTCGTCCCAACAAAGTCCCAATCCACTGCCTGTTGAGCCGTGAAATGCTCTGGCGCTTGATGAGTTTGGGACACTCGGCTTCGCAGGCGTAGGTGTTGGTGCAATTGCCAAAGCCGAGTTTGTCCATTTCGCACACCATCTTCTTTACGCGGTCGGCGGCCTCAATCTTGCCTTGCGGCAACAAAGCCAAATGGCTGACCTTGGCTCCTACAAACAGCATGGCACTGGCGTTTTTGCAAGCTGCCACACAGGCGCCGCAGCCGATACAGGCTGCCGCATCCATGGCCATGTCGGCGGCGTGTTTCGGGATGGGGATGGTGTTGGCATCGGGAACGCCGCCTGTGGTGGTGCTGATATAGCCGCCCGCTTGGATGATTTTGTCGAAGGCAGATCGGTCCACCACCAAGTCTCTGATGACGGGGAAGGCTTTGGCGCGCCAAGGCTCAATCCAAATATCATCACCGTCACGAAACTTACGCATGTGGAGTTGGCAGGTGGTGATGCCGTCGTCGTTGCCGTGGGGCCGACCGTTGATATAGAGTCCGCACATGCCGCAGATGCCCTCGCGACAGTCGTTGTCGAAGCAGACGGGATGGGCAATTCGGTCGTTGACGAGCCGCTCGTTCAGAATGTCAAGCATCTCAAGGAAAGAACAGTCGGGCGAAATGCTATCCAAAGGATAAGTCTCAAAATGGCCTTTGGCACGGGCATTCTCCTGACGCCAAATATGCAGTTTGAAGTTCATAGTTATCGGTTCCTAACGCGAGACACGGTACTTCGGGGTGTGGGTCTCTTTCTTATTTATAGTTTCTGTTTGTGATTTGGATGTGTTCGTATTTGAGCGGCTCCTTCTCCATAGTTTCGGGTTGGCCGTGTCCGCGGTATTCCCACGCCGCCACATACATGAAGCGTTCGTCGTCGCGCATGGTCTCGCCTTCATCGGTCTGGTGCTCAGTGCGGAAATGTCCGCCACACGACTCCTCGCGGTGCATGGCGTCAGCGATGACGAGTTGTGCCAATTCGAAATAGTCCTCCAAACGGCAGGCTTTCTCCAATTCAGGGTTGAATTCATTGGCGGTGCCTGGGATGAAGACTTCTTCCCAGAATTTTTCTTCCATTTCCGAAACCAGTTTCCTGGCTTTCGTAAGGCTCTCGGTGTTGCGTGCCATGCCGCAATATTCCCACATGATTTTGCCCAGAGCCTTGTGGAAATGGTCAACGGTATTTTGACGGTCTTTGGGCGTAGTCCTGCCAATCTCAAAAAAACGGTTAATGCGTTGTTGCACTGCCTCTTCCGCTGTGCCAAACTCAGGTGTGTTGACTGGGATTTTGCCCACGTAGATTTGTTCGGCGAGACAGTTCTGCAAGGTGTAGGGCAAAACAAAATAACCGTCGGCCAGTCCCTGCATCAGGGCTGAGGCACCGAGACGGTTGGCGCCGTGGTCGGAGAAGTTGGCCTCGCCAGCGGCAAAAAGTCCTGGGACGGTGGTCTGCAACTCGTAATCCACCCAAAGGCCGCCCATGGTGTAATGGATGGCGGGATAGATCATCATCGGGGTTTCGTATGGGTTCTCTGCGGTGATTTTTTGGTACATTTGGAAGAGGTTGCCGTATTTCTGCTCAACAGCCTCTTTGCCCAAGCGATGAATGGCATCGGCGAAGTCGAGATAGACGGCGTAGCCCTTGCCTACGCCGTAGCCGGCATCGCAGCGTTCTTTGGCGGCACGTGAGGCTACATCGCGGGGGACGAGATTGCCGAAGGCGGGATAACGGCGTTCCAGATAGTAGTCGCGGCTTTCTTCAGGGATGTCGATGGCTTTCAGCTTGCCCGCACGAATGGCTTCGGCATCTTCCTTTTTCTTGGGTACCCAAATGCGTCCGTCGTTGCGCAGGCTCTCGCTCATCAGGGTGAGTTTCGACTGGTAATCGCCGTGGACAGGAACGCAAGTCGGGTGAATCTGCACATAGCATGGATTGGCGAAAGCAGCACCTCTGCGGTGGCATACCCAAGCCGCGCTTCCGTTGCTGGTCATGGCGTTGGTGGAGAGGTAATAGAGGTTGCCATAGCCACCGGTGGCCAGTACCACGGCATGGGCGGCGTATCGCTCCAAATCTCCGGTAACAAGATTGCGGACAATGATGCCCCGGGCGTAACCGTCAGCCACGACAAGATCCATCATCTCGCGGCGCGTATGGAGTTTCACTGCGCCACGGGCTATCTCGCGGCTCAAAGCGCCGTATGCGCCGAGTAGCAGCTGTTGCCCCGTTTGCCCTTTGGCGTAGAAGGTTCTGCTGACTTGTGCGCCGCCGAATGAGCGGTTGTCCAACAGTCCGCCATAGTCGCGGGCAAAAGGCACGCCTTGAGCCACGCACTGGTCGATGATGGCATTGCTGACTTCAGCCAAACGATAAACATTAGCCTCACGAGCACGGTAGTCGCCACCTTTGATGGTGTCGCGGAAAAGGCGTTCCACGCTGTCGCCGTCGTTCTGGTAGTTCTTGGCCGCATTGATACCGCCTTGGGCGGCAATGCTGTGAGCACGACGCGGTGAGTCCTGGATGCAGAAGATATCTACGTTGAAGCCCATGGCGCCCAATGAGGCTGCTGCTGAGGCTCCGGCCAGCCCGGTGCCGACAACGATAATGTCAAGTTTGCGCTTGTTGGCGGGGTTGACCAGCTTCTGAGTGGCTTTGTAATTGGTCCATTTTTCGGCGAGCGGACCGGCAGGTATTTTAGAATCAAGATTCATAGCTTGGTATATCTTATTTAATATGGAATCCGGAATTATTTTATCGGCAAGGTTCATTCCACATCCCACTGAATTGATTTTATAGTCCAAAACAAACCCCTATGACTACGGCTGCAAACATCAGGCAGACCATGGTGGCATAAATGATGCCTATGATTTCTATGGCCTTGCCGTATTTGTAATTATAAAGCCCGAGAGTCTGGAAAATGGCGGCAAAACCATGCCGCATGTGGAACCATACCACGACAAAGAACGACAAGTAACCTGTCGCGATATATGGAATCCGGAATAGTTGACGGGCCTGCTCGTAGAAGTTGAGGTTGCCGTCCACCAGACCGAGTTTCACGAAATAAAAGTGCGAAAAGTGTATGATGAGGCCAGCGAGGACGAGAATGCCCGTCCATACTTGCAGTTTGGACCCGGTATGAGTCTTCGATCGTTGGGGTTTGCGGTAGCCTTTGGGGCGAGCCAAACGGTTGACGATAGCCAGCCAAAGTGTAAGGGCAATATGGAGCAACAATGCTCCAAACAGCACAAACTCAAAGACCTTCACGACATAGTTGCTGATCATGAAATCGCAAAAAGCATTGTACCAAGCACCTCCGTCGTCGCGCAGGATGCAGAGGTTGGCGCTGGCGTGGAAAAGCAGGAAAAGACTGAGAAATGCACCCAAAAGGGCAACGAGGATTTTCTTCGAGATGGAATGGATTTTGGGGATTTTCATGTTTGGGTTATTTCAATGCGTTAACAGGACAGGCTTTCTTGCACTTTTGGCAAAGGATACATTCGGTGGCGTTCTTTCGGTTGCGCGAATTGCGGTTGACTTCCACGTCCATCGGGCAAACTTCTATACACTTGCCGCAGTGGATGCATTTTCCCTCATCGCATTTGATACGAAGCCAAGAGAAATAGCTCATCGGTTTCAGAAAGACTGTTATCGGACAAATGTATTTGCAGAAGGCACGGTTGTCTTTTAAGGTCAAAGCAAGGATGATTCCCGCTACATAATACAACAAGTTTCCAGTCACGAAAAGATAAAACATTGTGGTCTTGTTTGCTTTGCCCAAGCACATAAGCAGAACGACCGAGGCGAGTGATAGGCCGAACATGAGATAACGAATCCAACCTGTGCTTTTCCTTGAGTTTGCAGGTGTTTTGTAGGGCAATAGGTCAAGGATCATGGCCGTCCAGCAGGCATAGCCGCACCATCCGCGGCCAAACAGCAGCGGGCCGAAAATCTTGGCGATGGCGTAATGCAGCACACCCGCCCCGAAAAATCCAGATAGCAGGTAATACCAGAATCCTTCCATCTGCATATTCTCGCGACAAATAAGTCCGAGGAACACCAGCATGTAACTTCCCACGGCGAACTGGACAAACTCGCGGGCGTACTTCCATCTCTTCACCATAAGTATATCCCCAACCGCAATGCAAGTGCCGATATAGGAGAAATTCAACAGAAAGAAAAGACTGCCTGAGGTCAGCCACAACGAAACAGCGATGGTCTCGAAGACTAGGAAAAGGATAATGGCTACTTTATATTTCTTCATCTGCAAATTTTTGGCAAAGGTACTTATTTTTTAGAATGATAGGCAAATAAAATTGTGGAATGCATTCGATATGGAATGAAAAAGCTGTATATTTGCCGATTGAAAATGGAAAACAAGTTGTCGCATATCACAGAAGAATCTTTCGTCAACGACATCAAGAGAATCGTTGAGCAGAGTCGGCATGCCGCATACTCCACGGTGAATGCAGTGATGATTGAAACCTACTGGCACATAGGGCGACGCATCGTGGAGCAAGAACAAAACGGCAAGGAGAGGGCTGAATACGGTAAGTACCTTATCAAGGCTTTGTCTGCGGAATTGACTCGCTCATACGGACGAGGTTGGGGAGTAAGGAATCTTCAATATTTCAGAGCATTCTATCTGACATACAGTGATATACAAATTATGCAATCGCGATTGCACAATTTAACTTGGACACATGTCCTTACCACTTTGCGAGTGGATGACCCCGTTGCCGCACGTTGGTACCTGCAAACCGCGTCGCAAGAGATGTGGAGCGTCCGTACCCTCGACCGAAACATCAGCACCCAATATTTTGAGCGGCATTTCAAGCAGCCGCAGATTCTGGACCATCTTGAAAACAAGGTCGCTCCCGACAAGTTGGAGATTTTGAAAAGTCCAGTCATGGCGGAGTTTCTTGGATTTCAGCAGAACACTGATTTCACTGAAACCGATTTGGAGAAAGGACTGATTTTGCATATACAAGAATTTATTGTTGAACTGGGTCGAGGATTCGCATTTGTGGCGAGACAACAGCACATTTTCACCGATGCCGGCGACTTCTACATTGATCTCGTTTTCTACAACTACATTCTCAAATGCTTCGTTTTGATTGACTTGAAGAAAGGCCGCATCACGCATCAGGATGTGGGGCAGATGGATATGTATGTGCGTATGTATGATGACCTGAAACGTACCGAGGGCGACAATCCGACTGTTGGCATTGTGTTGTGCAGCGAAACGAGCAAGGACATCGCTCGTTATTCGGTGCTGCACGATAGCGAGCAAGTTTTTGCCGCCAAATATATGCCGCTGATGCCCACCGAGGAAGAACTACGCCGCGAAATCGAGCAGCAGAAGGAATTGTATAGATTGCAGTATGATGAACTGAATGCTAATAACGAGAAAAAGTATTGAATAGATGTGAAAAAGAATTGAATTAACATATTATTAATCATAGCGTTTGCTATTTGTTCCAATCTGTCTGAAACGTAGGAAATTTCAAATGGTAGATTTTAAGGAAGACAAAAGCAGATGCTCGCTATTACAGGCGAGCATTTTGTCTTTCCTTAAATGGTAATTCCTACGACCACAGACAGGAGATGATTTGTTCGCCTCCTTTTTTGTTTGGTCGTTGGAGCTTGAGGAATTGGTAGCATTTCGCGCAAATAACAAACTTTTATGCTGGTACATATAGGAAATCTGATTCGCGATGAATTGCGCCGCCAAGGGCATACCAATGCATGGCTTGCAGAGCACATCGGTGTAACAGAACGCACTTTGCAACGCATCTTCAATAAATCTTCTATTGATTCGCAACAATTGTTGCGAATTAGTGTAGTTCTTCATGCCGATTTTTCTACCGTTTATTCTGAAGCTTATGCCGCCATGACAAATGCTGACACCTGACAACAATTGTCATGGTTTATTATGAGAAATGAGAGTACTTTTGCACTTTAAAATCATCAGCTTTTATGGAAAAAGAAAAGGAAGATTTGATAAAACTTATTTTGGGCATCACCAAAAAATCTGAAAGATTTAGCACGCTGCAATTGGCGTTGGAGCGAGCTCGCTATTTTTGTGGGAATGAAGGAGGATCTGAGAAGTATTCTGAAGCGAAGTTTGCTTTCAGGCAAAACAATCTCGACAAATTATTAGAAGGAAAATACCCGACACGGAATGAGGAAATAGGAGATGTTTTTGTTTCGATATTGTTGTATTTGAATTGTTTGGAACAGCTTGGGAATCTGTTTTATTCCAAAGAGAAAACAAGAAACGGAATAACTGACACATTAAAGCATGCGTCTAAAGTGGGAATTGTTGATTTTGTAGATGGTGAAATGCCAAATGCTATAAAGCGATTGAGACATGCACTTGCCCATAATTATAGTTTGGCGTCAATGCCAAATAGTCATTCAAAGGATAAGGTATACTACAAGTATAGTTTTTCTTATGAGAATAAAAAAGATGGAATATTAGATATGCCTAAAACAAATTGGAATGGAAATTACAAAGACAAGAATGAAGATTCAAGCGTGATTGTTTATGTGATACCCTTGATTAACAAAATTGAAGAGATTATTGAAAAAGCAAAAGATGAATTTCAAAATGGAATTTTGTCATGCATAATGCCTGTTGAAAAAATAAAAACCAGATTTACTATCCTCTAATTGGTTATAAAACAAAAACTAAAGGTTTTTATGAACAGAGTAAAGATTATTGTTTTAG
This sequence comes from Candidatus Limimorpha sp., assembly GCA_041854745.1. Lineage (GTDB taxonomy): Bacteria > Bacteroidota > Bacteroidia > Bacteroidales > F082 > Limimorpha. The sequence continues at coordinate 31,615 of JBHACT010000084.1, forward strand.
CAGTCGTTTCCTGCCTTATGGTAGCATGCACTTCAAGTGTCGAAAAAGAAGAAACTTCATCCAATCTCTATCGGATTTTGGTGGCTGATAAGTATGGTTTTATGGATGAGCATGGAAGGATTATGATTGAACCGCAGTTTGACGATGCATACACCCATTTCTCTGAAAGAGTCTGCTTCGTTAGAATAGGCGAAAAGAGAGGCTTAATCGATAATACTGGAACATTCGTGATGGAATTTGGTGATACCGTGCGCTCTATGTCTGAATATGTAAATGGATTATCTCGCATTGATTGCGGGGATTGGCTTTTCAACAAAGTTGGCATTATAAATAGAAATGGGGAAATGGTGATTCCGTCAAATCAATATGGTGTATGGGTAAACGTGGACAATGACAGCACATATATAATTGTAGAAGGAAATGATGATGATGAGGACGGCTGGTTTGTTACTAATAAGAAAGGCGATATCATCGGACAAACATACGATAGCATATTGTCAGGTTTTAAGAACGGTCTGTGTGCCGTCAAAATAAAAGAAAAATGGGGCTATATAGATAAAAGCGGTAAATTATCAATTGATACAATTTATGATTACGCACGAGTTTTTACAAAAAATGGTATTGCACGTGTTAGGAAAGGTGATGAACATTTCTTTATTGACAAATCAGGCAATCGATTGTTTTCGGTAGATAGTACAATTACAGGATTTGTTTGCAATCGAGCAGCCGTTATGTTGAATGGAGAACTGTGTTTCGTTAATTCTAAGGGAAAGAAAGTGTTTACAATTGATGCAGATGATGTTTATGCCTTTAATGAGGAGGATTATTTGGCTACAATTATCAAGAATGGAAAAGCTGCAAAGATTGATACCATGGGTAATGTGGTTCTTTCTACTGATTATGAAATTATAGGGAGGTTTATCAATGGTGTTGCACCAGCGAAAAAAAGTAAAAAATGGGGGTTCATTGATATTAAAGGTGATGAAATTATAAACGTTGCAAATGATGAATATTTGTACGACTATTACAGCAAAGATTCAGAATTGAGGGCTGTATGGAATAGAATAGATGGTATATGGTGCTTATCCTATTACGATCTGAAAGGTAACCTCATTTGGAAAGATATGCCAAGCGGGAAAAAAGAATTGCCTTGGTATCCTGAAAGAAAGGATTTTGTTGAATATTTTGACGCAAGAATGGCAGAACTTGACCCAATAGAAGGCATCTATTATGTCACCAATAAGGATTACTACCAAGATAGAAACAATCCAAATATTATTGGAAACAATGGTACGGAATCAAGGTTCTATGCTGTTGCTAAAAATGATCAAATTGATGGCTTTATGGCATATTGTGTGGATGGATCTAACAAGCATTGGGTAAACAAGTTTGTAAGAATTGGAGAATCAAGCGAATATGCAATTATGAAAATAGATAAAGAAAATGCTTATTCCTCAGAAGGCCGTATGACTCTTGACGATCCTACATGTTTTGAGTTCCGTCTTGAGCAAGGCCATAACGCATGGAACAATTTCTTTGTGACATACGAGTTTGTTCGAGACTATCCGCCGATGTCGGATTACGAGAAG
>JBHACT010000085.1:0-13716 GCA_041854745.1 Candidatus Limimorpha sp.
AAATGATTCAGAACAAGTTAAACAACAGACCAAGAAAAAAACTCGGATTTTTGACACCCATCGAATACTTTTTCGCTAACTTTGCAAAATCAAACCAATGTTTAATCAAAAAAGTTGCATTTGTAACTTGAATTCAGCTATAACCACGCTTGAATCATCGCCTTTATCATTGCAATTGCCACCACATTCATTCTTTGGCATTTCTATCAAATCAGTTTTATCCTCGTATGAAAGAGAATACTTGTAATCAGACTTTAAAGACACTAAACCATAATTATGGGCTAATGCGTGTCTTAATCTTGTTATTGCTTTTATCGCTTTTATTGCATCCCTTTCCTTATAATCGATAAGGAAAATCCCTTTCTTATAAGCGTGCTGTAATGTTTCTGTTATTCCATTATTATTGTTTTTGGAATAAAACAGGGTTCCTAATTGTTCCAAACAATTCAAATACAGCAATAAGGAAACAAACATATCTCCTATATTTATCTCTCGCTTTTCTGCCTCTCGCTTTGGAAATTCTCCCTCGATTATTCTGTCAAGAATATCTTGCCTAAATTTGAATTTGGCTTCGGAATATCTATTGCCATCATAACCACAAAAATACCGTGCTCTCTCCAATGCCAGTTGCAATGTGCTGAATCTTTCTGAACTTTTGGTAATACCTAAAATGATACTTATCAAAGAATGCAAATCTGTTCCCATATTTTGTATATTTATGTGTGCAAAACTATCTAATCTTATTGTGATAAAAGGCGACAATTGTTGTCAGGTGTCAGCATTTGTCATAGTAATGTATGCTCGGGAATAGAAAATGGAAAAATCGGTATGTAGGGCAATACTAATGCGTAGCATCAACTGTGTGTCAATAGAAGGTTTGTTGAAAATGCGTTGCAAGGTGCGTTCGCTCATTCCCACCTGTTCTGCAAGCCATAAGTTGGTGTGTCCCTGTTGTCGTAGTTCATTACGGATAAGGTTCCCTATATGAATCTTCATAATGATTGTTATTTGTGCGTAATGCTACCATTTCCTCAATATTTCAACGACCAAACAAAAAAGGAGGCGAATCATTTCGTCTCCAATGTGAGGTCGTGGAAATTACCTTTCAAGGATAGACAAAAATACTCGCCTCAACAGCGAGCATTCACTATTGTTTTCCTTGAAATTCACAATTAGAAATTTTCCACGTTTCACATTGGTTGGAACAAATAGCAAACGCTATGATTATTATGTTGTTTTCGTTGATGCGCTCAATGCGCTTTATTCATTCTCGTTTTGTTTGATATTACAATGGGTTTATCGGCAGCAAATTTACGAAAGAATTTCAAATTGAGAATAACTTTTTCAATACGAATTATATCACTCTTGAAATGCCTTCAATTGTTCAATAAATCCGTAATCTTCTAAAAAGTGATTTATTTGTTTAAAAACCAATAAAATAAGTTTTTGTTTCTATGGCAAATCGGGACTTTTTCCGAAAAATCAGGCTGTTTTTCGGGACTTTTTCCATTTTTATTTCCCATACATCCGCCTCACCCTTTCGTCCAAATAACGCTCAGGGCTGGGGGCTGGGGCTTCACCGATTTTGTTGCCTCGGCGAATCAGGATGTATTCGGGGAAGGTGTGCACATTGTAGGCCTCCAACAGCAAAATGTTGTCGCCGAGGTCGAGTAGGGGCCAATCCTGTTTCTTCTCCGCAAACTGCTGCTTGAAGAAGTCCATCTTGTCGTGAGTGGCAATGGTTAGAATTTTTACGCTGTCCTGCCACTGATGATGCAAGGCGCGCAATTCAGCAAACTGATAATCACTGACTTGCGATACGCCATCGACAAATTGAAGCAGCACCAAATCGTTTTTGTAGTCCGTCAGGCTAACGCTTGTTCCGTCGCTGGTTTTCAGCGTGAAATCGGGGGCGGCGGTACCCGGCGCAAGGCGGTTGAAGCGGTCGAAGAAACCGTTGATGATGGTTTTGTGTTCGCTGTATTTGGTGTGCTCGCGAAGGTGTTTCAGATGTTCCTTGGCAAGTTGGCTGGTGTTGCGGTCGCCGTAGCAGAGTTTCTGCACATTATAAATAGTGATGAGTTCTGCCAACTGCGGGTTGCGCGCCATAAACGGGTCGGTGTCCAAGTATTGTTTCAGCGCGGCGGAACCTTTGCCAAAGGCGTCGTTCAGCAGGTGGCTGTCGTAGGCAGCACCGTTGAAGTAGCCGTCAAACAGCTCCTTGAAGAGGTCGATATAGGCACTCTGGGTGTAGAGCACGGGCTGTCCATCATAAAACTCTTGGATGATTTTCTTTCCACTGTCGGCGCTGATACCCAAACGGATGGAAGCAATCTTGTAGCGGTTGTAGTTCTCCACATAGTCCGACTTGATGTTGGGCACTTCGCGGCTGATGGTGTTTTGGATGGAGTCCAAATAGCGAAGTTGGCGGCCACGATAGATTTGATTGAAATGCTCAATCAGGTAGCCGTTGATGATTTCCTCGGAATAAATGATTTGTCGGTAAATGCCTTGGTCGGTGGCGCGTTTCACGCGGATGGTCGGCAGCTCTTTCTCGAAATAGGACACATTTTCCTGCTGTTCAGGCACGATGATTTCAATATCGTAGGTAGCGTTGGGGGTGAGGATGAGATCGACTGGTTCAAGGCCGACGAAAATCTGTGCAGGCTGGATTTGTTTCACAGTGCCTTCAAGGACGAAATGCCCTTGGACATCGGTTTGGCCTTGGGCAAGAAGGATACCGTTCTCATTGATGAGGTCTTCGTAAACAAAGAGCCTAATCAACGCATTGGTTTTGTTGCTCCGTCCTGTAATTGTTACATTTTGAGCGTTTACCGCAAGGATGAGCAGGGAAAACAATGTTGTGATAATCCAATGTTTCATGGGGAAATAACGAAAGAAGAATACGATTATTGCGGAAGAAATTGTTTTGGATTTTGTATTTAGCTGTGTCCCATACCATTCCGATGGTTTTGGAGGCGTAGATACAGCTCACCTTGCAGGTGTGGTATGACATGCCTGCCCAACTTGAGAGAATCTATGGGTCGGTTGAGATGAAACCCAAGACTTCTTCTTATTTTTCCGGCAGTTTCACCTCGGTAGGCAGGAACTTAGAGGTGTCGCCGTTGTTCTTGTAGATGTCGCGGACAACGCTCGACGACACACCCACCAACTCGCTCTCGGTGAGGAGGAAGATGGTCTCCAATTCGGGGTGCAGGCGCTTGTTGGCGTGGCCTACCATGTTCTCGAACTCGAAATCGCTGCCACAGCGCAAGCCGCGGATGATGGTGTTGGCACCCACTTTCTTGCAAAAGTCGGCGGTGAGGCCTTGGTAGCTCTCTACCTTCACCTGCGGGTAATCGGCGAAGACGGCTTCGCACCACTTGATGCGGTCTTCCAGTTCAAAAGTGGAATGCTTCTCCATGTTGATGCCGACGGCGACATAGAGTTCGTCAAACAAGGGTAAAGCCCTCAGGACGATGGAACGGTGCCCCAAGGTAATGGGATCGAAGGAACCGGGGAAAACGGCTATTTTTTTCATGAGTTTTCTGATTTTTTCGACTCGGACTCTTCGACAAGTTCAGGAACCCTTATGCAGTTGGATGATGTGAAGGTGACTGAGCCTGTCAAAGCACTGAAATACGGCTGCAAAAGTATCATTTCGTGGTGACTTGGCGCAAATCTTTCGCCAAAATTTCACTGATGGAGCGGAAAGTATTTTTCAGGAAGTCGTCAATCTCCTCATTTCCAATTAGTTTTATCTCTGTGATACCTTCCTCTGTCTGGGGCTTGGCTTGGATGGACTCGGCAGTGTTCATCAAATACCAATAGGTGCGCTTCAGTTTCCACTCTTCCTGTTCCAAATAGCAATGCCAAGTGGACGGCAAAGCCTTCACAATCTGTAATTTGTCTATGCCCGTCTCTTCCTTCACTTCGCGTAATGCCGCCCTTTCGGGTGTTTCTCCTTGTTCTATATGGCCTTTGGGCAGGTCGGGGATTCCACGGCGCACGATGCTGACGAATTTACCGTCTTTTACGACGATACCGCCTGCGGCAGGCGTCATCTGGAAGGTCATATCCAAGGCCAAAGCCACAGCGTTTTCGCTTATTTCATGGATGAAAGTGTCGGTTGGATCGCTGTCGCAGAGCCATTCCTGCAAAAAATCACATAGGATCTCCGCTTCGTATCTTTCAGATTCTTGGATTGTTGCGCCGAATTTCAACAAATCGTCTTCAATTTTTGGAAAAATAAGTGTCTTGCCTTCTTGAAAAATCTTGTACATTTGTAGCCTGTTTTGATGATGTTATCAAGCGACAAAGATACAAAAATTAGTTTCGAGAAAACACTTCAATTATGAAACACGAAGATTCAGCATTGACACTGGCCCAGCATCTGCTGCAAATCAAGGCCGTGAAGCTTAGCCCGAAAGCACCGTTCACTTGGGCTTCTGGACTGAAAAGCCCCATTTATTGCGACAATCGCGTCACCCTCTCTTATCCCACCGTGCGTACCTACATCCGTCAGCAGTTTGTGGAGAAGCTCATTCAGAACTTCGGCAAACCCGATGTGATTGCAGGCGTGGCTACGGGTGGCATTGCCCAAGGCGCGTTGGTGGCTCAGGAGTTGGGGCTGCCTTTCGTGTATGTGCGCTCTGAGAAGAAGTCGCACGGCACGCAGAACCAGATCGAAGGAACCATTAATGCGGGGCAATCGGTGGTGGTCATCGAGGACTTGGTCTCCACGGGCAAATCGAGCCTCTTGGCTGTCGATGCCTTGCGTGAGGTGGGTGCCGAGGTGAAAGGCATGGTGGCCATCTTCACCTATCAGATGGAACTCGCGAAGAAGAATTTTGAGGAGAAAAACTGCCAGCTGGTCACATTGTCGAATTACGAGACACTGATACAGAAAGCCGTAGAAGAAGCCTATGTCACCGAAGAGGATGTGCAGTCGCTGAAAGAATGGCGCAAAGACCAACAGGCTTGGAGCGACCGTTGGAACTGACCTTGCTTGCAAGGCGTTCCGTCCACAAAACAAACAAGAAAAGCCGACAATGTTGTCGGCTTTTTCTTATGTTTCTGTTTTTGTAGAGACGCGATTCATCGCGTCTCCATTCCACAATATCGGAATCGTCATTGTAGAGACGCGATTTATCGCGTCTCTATAAATGGATTATCATTATTGAGACGCGATAAATCGCGTCTCTACAAATGGATTGTCATTATTGAGACGCGATGAATCGCGTCTTTACAAGGTTGATGAAAAACAAACCCGCCACCAATCTTGCATAAATATTTGCTTCAGAATTATGCAAGAGGTGTTTCCTAAACAACAAACCTGATTTCCTTCACATCGAAGCCGAATTCCTTTCCCGTCTCATCCACCGTCATCAGCCGCCCGAACGGGTCTATCCCCGTCATGAACAGCCGTATTTTCTTTCCGCCCACTTCGTAGTCGGCCCAAGTGCGATAGCGGTAAAGCCGTTGCAGATATTCCTTTTCTATGGCGGTTGGGTCGGTTTTCAGGAGTTCCACCTTATTAATAATACCTTCCACAACCTGCTCCAATAGTGCCTGCAAATCGTGTTCTTTTTTTGTGATTTGTTTCATCGAGATTGGACGGGTCGGCCAGTCTTGGAATTGCATTTGATTGACATTCAGTCCAATGCCTATGATAGAGACATCCATCATATTGGCTTTGATTGTGCTGTTGATGAGAATGCCGGCCAGTTTGCGGTTTTCAAAACAGATGTCGTTGGGCCATTTGACGCTGAGTTTTTCGGCAGGCAACATGGTGTCCAACACTTCGATAAAGCCCAATGGCACTGCCTTGGAGAGCAGAAACTGTCGCTCTGCAGGCAGAAAGCTCATGTCCACGGCCAAAGAAAAAGTGAGGTTCTGTCGAGCCTCACTTTCCCAGCCGTTACTCCCCATGCCTTTGCCTTCGGTCTGCTCTTCGGCGATGACCACCCAGTTGCGGATGTCGTGTTCCGACTGCTCGCGTTGCAGGTAGGCGTTGGTGGAGTCGAGTTGGTCGAAATGAATGTATTTGAGCATTATTTCACTACAACTCTTTGGGTCTCATTTCCCACTTTGATGGCGTAGATGCCTGCACCGAAATGCTTCATGTCGATTTGGAGGGCTCCGTCGCAAAGGCCATCAAAGATTCGTTGGCCAGCCATGTTATAAATGGTAACATTTTGCTCGCCATCGCTCACGATGTTGACTAATCCTGAAGTGGGATTGGGGTAGATGCTGGAGCTATAGCTGAGGCCTTCCTCAACATCGGCCGTCACCTCGTAAGAGAACTCGTTGCTCTCGCTGTGGCCGAAACGGCTGCCTGAGAACAGTGTTACCGACCCGGCTTTCAGACCATAAACGCCTGTCCCCGCCAATCCGTCGCCTCCCGTATCGTAAATGGTGAAATCGTAGCATCCATCGCCTTCAATGACGAGGTCTTCAACATACAGGGTATTGGGCGCTGTATAGGGGCCGCCTTCTTGAATGACTTCGCCCGTCGAGAGTTTCGTAACTTTCCATGTGGTTTCTTGAGGATTGCTGTCGGTGCGGATGTTGACTTTCACTGTCGTGCCAACCGCATGTTTGGCCTGCTTGATGGTGAAGTTTGCCACATTGTTACTGGGAGCCTCGTCGTCGGTGTTGTTAACGGTTTTGATGAGCACTTCCAGTTGGTTTACCTCTTCGACTTGGAAGTTGATTTCGCCCAAGTCAACGGTTTCGGAGCCAAAAGTGGCCATGTTGCCTGTCCACTCAACAGTTTTCATCGATTCTCCGTTGATAAGCACCTCAAGTTGGGCAGAGGTCAAGGGGTTGCTGCCAAAGTTGGTCAGTTGCACCTTGGGCTCAATCAAGCCACTGCAATTCGTTGTTTTTACATTGGAGATGTTGCTAACGGCAGCCTCATTGGCAAAGAAAGCTTCAAGGTTTTGGCTCGACTTGCAGGCTTGGTACACAACCCTTGAGTCGGCATTTTGGAGCCAAGCAATGGCATCCAATTGGTCGTTGTTGTACACATTGGCTAGTTCCCATGTGAAACTATATGCAAAATAGCTGTCAGCCTGCACGGTGTCGAGGGTGATACCCGCGCTACCGGGCAGGAGTTTTTTCATCACGCTGTAGAAGTCGCGTTCGCCGTTGGATCCGGGGGGCGTGTTGTAGTGGATTGCTTTCTCAATGACACCGACAAACAGTTTTACAGAACCTGAAACGGCCTCCGAGGCACGACCCATGACATTCACGGTGATGGTGTTGGCAGGCTCGTCCACTTCGTATGAGAGGCGCATCTCAAAAGGAGAGGTGATGGTCAGCCATTGGTTGACCGAGTTTTGGTTGATGCCGGCTGGCGCATTGGCATAGCGCGTGCCGTCAACCACAGTGTGAGGTACGGACTGAACACTGTACACGGAACGGCGGGCATTGTTGTCGGCCGGGTTGTGTAAATACATCGGATCGTTTGCGCCGGGCCAATTCACATGGTACTTGATGGCTGCGATACGGTCGGAATTGTTGTTGATGAGGGCGTCGAGGGCCGGGTTTTGTGAGGCGCAAGGCCCGCAACTGGTGTTGGTGAAGCACTCAAAGAGTAAAATGCGTTCGTTTTGTGCGTTGAGTTTCAAGCAAACAAGCATCAGCAGTGATGCCAAAATGACAGTAAGTCTTTTCATGAGTGAAGTATTTTGATTATTTTTTGCAAAAATAGATATTTTTTGATTAATGGCAATATTTTTGTTGCGGGATTGGAAAAAGTTTTGCATTTTTGCAACTTGAAAACAAAAGGTAAACATTAAAAACATACGCTATGATTAAAAAGTCTATTTTTACTTTGATTTTTCTGACTGTAATGGGCTGGGTTTCAGCGCAATCGTTGCAGTTTGAATGGAATGGTCAAGTCTATTCAGAAGGCGAAACCATTGAGTGCACCAACGATGAATACGGTTATGGTGAGTTCGTCCAACACATACAGTTGCGGAACCTCACCTCAAGCGATTTGAATGTCATCGTTGAGAAGGAAGTTATTGATGACCTTGAAGGCACCATGAACTTCTTTTGCTGGGGAGCATGTTTTGGCCCTGATGTCTATGTCAGTCCAAATCCGGTTATGGTGGAAGCCAACGCTGTTACGGGTGAGGAAGAATTGTCGTTTCATGTGTTGTATACGGAAGACCTCTTCGGTAAAGTGAAAATGAGGTATTCCGCATACAACGAACGCAATCCCTCGGAGCGTGTTACCATCATTGTGCTTTTCAACAAGTCGGGTGCGGGCGTGCAAGAAATTGCCGCAGCGCGTTTCGGTCAGGCTTATCCCAATCCGGCTTCCTCGGTGGTCAACTTCGATTACAACATCAAAGCTGGCGACAACGCATCCGTGTCGGTTTACAACCTGCTCGGTCAGGAAGTGTTGAGCCAACCGGTGAACAGTCTGCACAACCGTCTGTCCATCTCGGTTTCCGACCTTAATGACGGTATTTACTTCTGCAACCTGTTTGTCAACGGCTGCGCCGTGAAGACGGAAAAATTTGTCATCAAGAAGTAATCGTTGTATTGAATTGGTTTACAAAGGGCGGTGTCGGATGATACCGCCCTTTTTGGATAAAATCAGTCCCTCGGTTGCTTAAGTTGCATTTTTTGTATTTTTGAAGGAGAATTTCAAGATATTTCACTAACTTTGCAGGTTCTTATTAAATAGGTTTCAATAACAAACACTTTTAGATATTATGACAAACCGCTGTTTTACGAGACTGATTCTCACGGCATTATTCTTTTTCTTGACAGGATCCGTGGCTTTCGCCCAAGAGGATAATAGTATCAAAGGCTTCGTTTACGAGGAGGCTACGGGTGAGCCTATGATGTTCACCAATGTTTATCTGAGGGGCACTTCTTTTGGAGGCGCGACCAATGAAAACGGCTATTTCAACATCAACCGCATTCCTGACGGACGATATACCTTATTAATTACAAGCGTGGGTTACGACACCATCCACGAGACATTCGACCTGTCGAAGGGCCAGGGCATCAACCGTAAGTACTTCATGAAGGAGACGAGCCAGAAGCTGGAGACGGTAACCATCACTGCCGACAAGATTGAGGCACGCACCGAGACCAAAACCTCGGTCATCACCGTTACACCCAAGACCATCACCAAGATTCCGAGCGTAGGAGGTCAAGCCGACTTCGCCCAATACCTACAGGTGGTGCCAGGTGTCATTTTCACTGGTGACCAAGGCGGACAGCTCTACATTCGCGGCGGTTCACCCATCCAAAACAAGGTGCTCCTCGATGGCATGGTGGTGTATAACCCTTTCCATTCCATCGGTCTGTTCTCCGTTTTTGATACCGACATTATCCGCAATGCTGATGTTTATACGGGAGGCTTCGGTGCTGAATACAGCGGGCGTATCTCCTCTATTATGGACATTTCTACCCGCGACGGTAACAAGAAACGCCTCTCGGGCAAAATCGGCGGCAACACATTTGGCGCCAAGGTCATGGTTGAAGGTCCGTTGATGAAGGCCAAGACTCCTGATGATGCAACAATTTCGTTCATCTTATCGGCAAAGAACTCCTATCTGGAACAGTCCAGCAAAATCATTTATCCTTACGCTTCGGAGAGTGGTTTGCCATTCAACTATCAGGATTTTTACGGCAAAGTTTCGCTTAATGCTCCCAATGGTAGCAAGATCAACTTTTTTGGCTTCTCATTTAACGACAGGGTGAACAACTATATGTCGTTGTCTGATTTCGGATGGGACTCGTATGGTGTGGGTGCCAACTTCCTCGTCATTCCGGGCAAGGCACCTGTGATGATTGAAGGTAATATCGCCTATTCGAGCTATACCTCTCGTATGAAAGAAGCCGACAATCCTGACCGTTATAGCAACATCAATGGTTTCAACATGGGCTTCGACTTCAGCCAGTTCATGGGCAAGAATACCTTTAAATATGGTATTGAGATGTTGGGTTATACAACAGATTATCAAACCTATAGCGTTTATGGGAAAAGCAAGATAGGCGCCAAGTTGAATTCGACCGAGATTGGCGCATACGCCAAATACAAGGCCGTGTTGGGTAAGCTGTTGCTGGAGCCGAGTTTCCGCTTGCAATTTTATGCCTCCCTTTCCGCCGTTTCGCCCGAACCTCGTCTCGCAGTGAAATACAATGCCACCGACCGCTTTCGCCTGAAGGCCGCAGCGGGCATGTATTCGCAAAACTATGTGGCGGCCACCAGCGACCGCGATGTGGTCAACTTGTTCTATGGTTTCCTTTCGGGCATCGACAACCTGCCGGAGACTTTCAACGGAGAGAAAACCACAAGCTATTTGCAGAAAGCCAATCACTTCATTTTGGGTGGAGAGTTCGACTTGTGGCGCAACGCCACGGTGAATATCGAAGGCTATTGGAAAGACTTTGTGCAACTGACCAACATCAACCGCAGCAAGCTCTATCCCGACACGCCTGAAAACTCCCAAATCCCCGACCTGCTCAAGAAAGACTTCACCAAGGAGACAGGCGATGCCTACGGCTTTGACGTTTCCTTTAAATACGAGGACCAGCATTGGTATCTTTGGACGGTTTATGCCTTGGGTTTTGTGACGCGCCAATATGAGAAGGCCATTGAGAACGGCGTTGAACTGACGGAATATGCGCCTCACTTCGACCGCCGCCACAATGTCAATGTTATCTTGACTTATACGGCAGGCTCAAAGCGTCAGTGGGAGTTTAGCGGCCGTTGGAATTTCGGCACGGGCTTCCCGTTCACCCAAGTGCAGGCTTTTTATGAGTACCACTCTTTCCAAGACGGCATCAACTTTGACTACACCACCACCAACGGTGAACTGGGCGTATTTTATGGCGAACTCAACGGCGGACGTTTGCCTACCTACCACCGCTTCGACCTTGGCTTGAAACGCAAGTTCTTCTTTACCGAAAACATTATGCTGGAAGCGGATCTCAGCGTATCCAACGTGTACAATCGAAACAATGTGTTCTATGTTAACTTGGTGACGAGCGATGTGGCACGCCAGCTGCCCATTCTGCCGACATTTGGCTTGACTTTCTCGTTCTGATATGTAATCTAACGATGAAAAACACTTTTTCTCCTCCCAAGGCCGCCATTCGTCCACGCGAGATGACGGTCCATGGTCATACCCGAATTGACAACTATTATTGGCTCAACGAACGCGAGAACCCAGAAGTGATTGCCTATCTTGAAGCCGAAAACCAATATGCCGAGGCTTGCCTGAAACCCACTGAGCCGCTTCAGGAACAACTCTTTAAGGAAATCACGGGACGAATCAAGCAGGACGATAATTCCGTGCCTGTCAAAATCCGCAATTACTACCACTACACGCGCTTCGAGGAAGGAAAGGAGTATCCCATCATTTGCCGGAAGAAACACAGCCTCGACGCACCAGAGGAAATCCTGCTCGACGGCAACCAACTCGCCGAAGGCCATTCTTTCTTCGAAATCGGCGAAATTAGCCTCAGCGAGGACGACAGGCTGCTGGCTTATTCCACCGACACGGTGAGCCGCCGTATCTATACGGTATATGTCAAGGATTTGGAGACGGGTGAGCTTGTAGAGGAACCTATTCCCGGAACCTCAGGCAATATTGTCTGGGCCAGCGACAATGTAACGCTGTTTTATGGTGTGAAGGATGAAACCTTGCGACCTTGCAGGATTATGCGCCACCGATTGGGAACACTTTCGAATGAGAATGTGGAAGTTTATCACGAGGCTGACGAAACCTTTGTGTGCTACATCAGCAAGACAAAGTCGAAAAAATATTTGATTAAGTAACTATTCAAAATTATCATACATTTATTTCTATCGTAACAGTAATATAATCAAATACTTGCATTTGCAAAATTGTACACTAAATTTGCACACTTACTTATCAATTCGGAATCTACACTTTCATCGGAATGCCGCATCCTCGAAAGTGACCGGCCCATGAAAGACTTTCGTGTGTTTCAGAAGCGTCAGCCCGATATGCTTTACGGTATCGACCATTACCGCGAGCATTTCTACATTCAGACCAATGCCGGAGGAGCGAAAAACTACAAGATCATGCGGACGCTCGTGGAACAGACGGAGATGGGCTATTGGGTGGAGGTTGTGCCGCACCGCGAGCAGGTGATGATAGAAGGCCTGACTATTTTTGACAAGTTCTATGTCATCGAAGAACGCGAGGGAGGTCTGGTGAAGATTCGGGTGAAGTCGTGGGATGGTAGTGCCGATTATTATCTCGATTTCGGCGAGCCTGCCTACACTGCCGGTGTGGGTGCCAACCCCGATTTCGATGCTGTTACGCTGCGTTATGCCTACAATTCTATGACTACCCCTTCTTCGGTATATGAGTACGATATGGAAAAGCACACCAAGACCTTGCTCAAACGGCAGGAGATTGTAGGTGGTTACAAGCCAGAAGATTATGTTACCGAGCGACTGATGGCACCTTCGCATGACGGCGTGTTGGTGCCGGTCTCGATTGTGTATAAAAAAGGAGTGCTAAGGAATAGAGAAAATCCGCTTGTCATCTACGGCTATGGTTCCTATGGCTCCAGCATGGACGCTTATTTCTCGGTGGCGCGACTGAGTCTGCTCGACCGAGGCTTTATCTGGGCTATCGCCCATGTTCGTGGCGGCGAGGAGATGGGAAGGCCGTGGTACGATGATGGCAAAATGCTGAACAAGAAGAATACCTTCCTCGACTTTATTGCCTGCGCGGAATACCTTATTAATATAGGTTACGCTTCGCCGAACAAAATGTTTGCCATGGGAGGCAGCGCAGGAGGCTTGCTCGTTGGCGCGGTGGCCAACATGAGGCCTGATTTATGGAAGGGCATTGTCGCCCAAGTGCCATTCGTGGATGTCGTTACCACCATGCTTGATGAAAGCATCCCGCTTACTACGGGCGAATACGACGAGTGGGGCAACCCAAACGAGAAGCAATATTACGACTACATGCTTTCCTATTCGCCTTACGACAATGTGGAGACCAAGGACTATCCCGCCATGCTCATCACTACGGGGCTACACGACAGCCAAGTGCAGTATTGGGAACCCGCCAAATGGGCTGCCAAGCTTCGTGCCTTGAAGACCGACAAGAATCCGCTGTATCTCAAGACCGAGATGGACTACGGTCACGGCGGAGCTTCGGGCCGCTTCGAGGGCTACAAGGAGGTGGCTTTGGAGTATGCTTTTATGTTGGATTTGCTTTCGGAGTAGAAGAGTTTTAATATGAAAATTATTTGAAAACTCAGAGAAAAGAAGTTTGATGCAGAAGAATTAGGATTCAACTGAAATCAAGCTTTGGGAGGCAAAAGACGTCGTAAGACAATTTTGTGCCGATTTTGGACAGAATTCAGCATCAGCTACCTTATGGCAGATGAGAAAAGGGCGGGAAAAAGGTAACGAATAGAGGCTTTTAGGCGAATGCCGCTCCGATAGTCCGAGGGACAGAGAGAAATCCGGACATGATGACGGCCGTAAAATCCAGATGGATTTCATTTTCATGGAAAGACAATAAATTGCATGGCGAATGATAACCTGACAATGAAGGTGGGTTCTATTTATTCACTTTTTGGTCATCAAAACAGACAGAACCCATTAATCTGCCGGACAACCGCTGTTTAACATTTGGTTTACAGGTGCAAAGATACGACTGTTTTATCATTTGACAATAAATTATTTGCTAC
>JBHACT010000086.1:0-7258 GCA_041854745.1 Candidatus Limimorpha sp.
AAATGATTCAGAACAAGTTAAACAACAGACCAAGAAAAAAACTCGGATTTTTGACACCCATCGAATACTTTTTCGCTAACTTTGCAAAATCAAACCAATGTTTAATCAAAAAAGTTGCATTTGTAACTTGAATTCAGCTTCTTTTTCATTACTTTTGTAGGGCTTTAAACGACATCCAACTAAGTGAATTGAGTTATGAAAAAATTGAATTTCAACAAATTAAAACAGATTTTTCCTTTTGTTCTCTTGCTATTGGCCTTACTCTTCAGCACATTGGCCATTGCCGATGTAGGCAACCAAAACCGTTATAGTGGCGGTGACTTCGGTGGTGGCGACGGCGATTGGGGAGTGATCATCGGGTATCTTCTTGGACTATTCATCAAGAATCCGGTGCTCGGTTTAATCGTGCTGATTATCATCATAGTTTTCGTTATCATCAAAAAGAAAGTGTCCAAAAAGCATGCTTCCGACCCCGAATACATCAACCGTCATGTGCAACAACAGGCCAACAATGACATCACTCACGACTTAAGTGCCTCGGTGGCTGCACAAATTCAAGCCATCGACCCGGCTTTCTCGTCCGACAAGTTCATTGGTTTCGCCCGAGAAGTGTTCATGACCATCCAAGCCGCTTGGACTGCCAAGGACTGGAAGCCTATTCGTCCGTTCGAGAGCGAAACGCTGTTCAACACTCATAAGCAACAATTAGACGAATACATCCGCATGGGCAAGACCAATGTGATTGAAAAGATCGCCATCAAGCACTGCTCGCTACAATCTTTCACACAAGACGGCGACAAGGAAGTGCTGACCGTGTCGCTTAACGCCGTGATGCGCGACTATGTCATCGACGACGACACCAAGAAAGTATTGGAGAGCGACCCCAACCGCGACTGGTACATGCGTTATCAATTGGTATTCAACCGCAAAGCCGGCTTGAAGACTGATGCTGGCAAGAAGGGCAACTCCATCACCAATTGTCCCAACTGCGGCGCTCCGACTGAAGTCACTTCCGCCGGCCAATGCACCTATTGCGGCAGTGTCATCACCAACGGCGAGCACGATTGGGTGCTGACAGACATTACCTCAAAAGAATAGACGGACAGAGGGCGTACCCTGAGCCAACAAAAATGACAATTATAAATAAAAAACCATTAATACAATAACACTATGGGACTTATTAAAGCAATAGCAGGCTCCATTGGCGGCACACTGAAAGACCAATGGTTAGACCTTATCAAATGCGACAACATGGACATGGAAACCCTGATGGTGAAACAAACCACCAAAACGGGACAAATCTCAAAAAGCAGCCGTATCCTTGTGGCCCCCGGCCAAGTGGCCGTCATCTACGACAGCGGTGCAGTGCTCGACGCAACGGCTGAAGAAGGCATTTACACCTTCGACGAATCCTCGTCGCCTTCCTTCTTCGGCGGACAGTTTGGTCCTGTCTTCAAGGAAATGTGGCAGCGTTTCACCTATGGTGGCACACCCGCCAAGGAGCAGGCCGTCTTCTTCTTCAATGTGAAGGAAATACTCGACAACAAGTTCGGCACCGCCACGCCTATCCCCTTCCAAGACTGGTCGCACGCCATCCCGAACCAAATGACCGGCTCCCTGAGCCCGATGGGTGTTAATGTGCGTTGCTATGGTAAATACACCTTCCGTATCGATGATGTGGCCATCTTCATGCGCAACCATGCGGGAACGGCCAACATCCTGAAAAAGAACGACATCGTCGAACAAATGCGCAGCGAGGTGATTGCCTCTTTCCAAAATGTGCTCAACGAAATGGGCAATAGCAAACACCGTGTTCCCGTACTTGAATTGCCGAGCTACACCGACGAGATGAAGCAAGTGATGGACGAAAGGGTATTTGACGAGCCCATCCGTGCCCGTGGCGTTCGTTTGGTCAGCTTTAGCGTAGAGTCGGTCTCACTTGACGAGGCCAGCCAGCAAAAGATTGACCGCTACGAATATAGTTCCAACTCCATGATGCAGCAAGGCAAGATTATCGATGTGATGCAGACTGCCGCAGGCAACGAAGCCGGTGCAGGCAGTGCTTTCATGGGCCTCGGCATGATGAATGCAGGCACTGGAGGCATGACAGGCGGTGTGATGCAAAACGCATGGCAGGGTCAGGGTCAACAAGCCAACTACGACCCTTACGGTCAACAACAGGCTGGTGCTGCTGCTCCACAGGCACAGGGCGTTCCCTGCCCGAAGTGTGGCACGCCCATCGCGGGCAAGTTCTGCCCCGAATGTGGCACGCCCGCTCCCGCTCCCAAAACGGCCAAAAAGTGCCCGAAATGTGGTGTTGAAACCACCGGCAAGTTCTGCCCCGAGTGCGGTACGCCCATTCCTGCCGACGAAACACCCAAGACATGCCCGAAATGCAACATCGAGGTGAACGGCAAGTTCTGCCCCGAGTGTGGCACACCTATGGCCTAACACCATAAAAAATGTAGAGATGTGCTTTCACATCTCTACATTTTGAGCGAATAACGGGGTTCGAACCCGCGACCCTCAGCTTGGGAAGCTGATGCTCTACCAACTGAGCTACATTCGCGTTTTACGGCTGCAAAAATACAGAAATTTGTTATACCGCGAACATATAATTTTCTTTTTTTCGACTGCCACAGTATGATAGTCCTTGTGGCTGCCGCCACGGTGTGACAGCTATACGGCCATGGTGCGACAACCCTACAATTGATGAACAAACAACAACAAACTGAGAATTATGCCCATAACAGAAAGAGAAGAACAATTCATCCGAGAAAGTTTCCATCCCAAATCATGGAACGACATAGAGACCCACAACTCATGGTCGGTGTTTAAGATTATGGCTGAATTTGTGGAAGGCATGGAAAAGATGTCGAGAAACGGGCCTTGCGTGGCCATCTTCGGCTCGGCACGCACCAAACCCGGCGACAAATACTATGAGATGGCCGTTGAGATTGCCGAAAAACTGGCCGACTACGGCTTCGGCACCATCACAGGCGGCGGACCCGGCATCATGGAAGCCGGCAACAAGGGTGCCTTACAAGGCGGCGCCACCAGCGTAGGCCTCAACATCAACCTGCCTTTCGAACAACACTTCAACCCCTACATCGACCGCGACAAGAACATCAACTTCGACTATTTCTTCGTCCGCAAGACCATTTTCATGCGCTACTCGCAGGGCTACATCGCCATGCCCGGCGGCTTCGGCACCTTGGACGAACTGTCGGAAGCCATCACCCTCATCCAGACCAACAAAATGGTCGACTTCCCCGTGGTGTTGGTCGGAACCGAGTATTGGAAAGGCCTGATTGACTGGTTCAAAAACACCTTGTTCGCCAACGAAATGATCAAGGAAGAGGACTTTGAGATCTTCCATGTGGTCGATACCGCCGACGAAGCCGTGAAAATCATCAAGGATTTCTACAAAAAATACGCCATCAAGCCGAACTTCTAATCCATGTCGCCCAAAAATACACTCAGGTTTTGTCAGCAAGTCATACCAACCTTTTGGCAATTGTATCAATGCTGACAAAACCTTTTGTATGACATGGGCTTAATTACAGATTGATATGCGACGCTACATTGAAGTGCCCATCCAACTGCTTGACATCGAAGGAGACGGATCCCATATCATGGTCGAAGGACTGATACATGGTAAGGAAGCCCATTTCCTTATTGATACGGGAGCCTCGCGTTCTGTTTTCGACCCCAAGACTATTGCCTCTTTCATCGACAATCCTATTTTTCAGAAAAAAGACGGCCTAACCGCGGGCGTGGGCAGCTCTGATTTGGAGAGTGCCACTTTCGTCATCGATTTTTTGTCCATTGGCGGGCTGGAAATGACAGCGTATGAAGCTGTTGCTTTGGATTTGGAGAACATCCACGAGATGTACGGGAAACTCAACCTGCCCCACATCGACGGAATCATCGGCGGCGACCTGCTGCAAAAGTATAAAGCCGTTATTAATTATAGGAGCAAAAAGCTGCGACTCACTCCGCCTCTTTTGTCTGGGCCTTCCCTTCGGGAGCCTCTTCCTGTTTCACAAATTTAGCATCGAGGCAGAGCCTAAAACCGCCGAAAGAATTCTTAAGGTCGGGCAGGCGTTTGCCTCGCCACGACACACGGCAAGACGACTTGGGAAGTTGCCAGCCGCCGCCACGGATACAGTACATCTGGCCCTCTTTGCCCAAGGAGGCATTGCGCTCGCTGTCGAAATAGCGGTATTTGGAATCGCACCATTCCCAAACATTGCCGCTCATATCGTAGATACCCAACTCGTTGGCATTGCGTTTCTTCACCTTCTTTGTCTTGCGTGCATTATCGTTATGCCAAGCCACACGGTCAACCTCGTTGCTGCCGCTGAAAATATAACCTTTCGAGTATTTCCCGCCCCGCGCCGCATACTCCCATTCTTCCTCAGTGGGCAAGCGAAATTGCATTCCCGTAATGCTGTCGAGGCAGCGCAAAAACTCTTGTACCTCGTAATAGTTGACATTGGTTACGGGTCGTTTGGAGCATTTGTAACGGCTTGGGTTGTAGCCCATCACCGCTTTCCAAAGCTTCTGCGTCACCTCAGTTTGTCCGATATAGTAATCCTCACGCATTGTCACATAATGCACAGGAAACTCATCGCTCAACGAAAGGCGGTCGTAGTTGAACTCGGCCGTATCTTTATGCTGGGCACCCATCCAAAAGCCACCCCCATCAACGCGTACCATATTGAAAGACACTTTATTGACCCGATAGAACGAAGGCGCAGGAAGCGTGTCTTGAGCCGAAACAGAGACTTGCAAAAGAAAGAGCAAACCAAAAAACAGAGAAAAATTCTTCATATTTCAATACAATTAGGAAGCAAAAATAGGAAAAAAACTTAATTTTGCGAAAAATTCAGAAAGATGACCAAGATACTCATCATTGACGACGAGGCCCCCATCCGCCGCGTGTTGCGCGACATCCTCGAAAACGAAAGTTATCAGGTGAACGATGCCAGCACGGGCATGGAAGCCCTGCAACATATTAAGGAACAAGAATTTGACGCTATTTTCTGCGACATCAAGATGCCCGAGATGGACGGTATTGAAACCCTTGAAGCCATCCGAAAAGAGTCGGATGTGCCTGTCATCATGCTCTCCGGCCACGGCACCATCGAGACCGCAGTTGAGGCCATCAAGAAAGGCGCCTTCGACTTCATTCCCAAGCCTCCCGACCTGAACCGCCTGCTCATTACCTTACGCAACGCCTTGGACAAGAAGACTTTGACAACCGAGAACAAAGTGCTGAAAAAAGCCGTAAAAATCCAAAATCAGATGATTGGCGAGTCGGCCCCGATGTTGGGAGTGAAGGACATGATCAGCAAGGTAGCTCCTACCAATGCGCGTGTGCTCATCACGGGCGAGAACGGCACGGGCAAAGAGCTCGTTGCCCGCCAACTGCACGAACTCAGTACCCGCTGTAGCAGTACCTTCATCGAAGTGAACTGCGCCGCCATACCTTCCGAATTAATTGAAAGTCAATTATTTGGACACGAAAAAGGAGCTTTCACCTCTGCCATCAAGCAGCGCAAGGGCGACTTTGAGCTGGCCGATGGCGGCACCCTTTTCTTGGACGAGATCGGCGACATGAGTCTTTCGGCCCAAGCCAAAGTGTTAAGGGCATTGCAGGAGAACAAAATCACGCGTGTGGGCGGCGAGAAAGAAATACCGGTGAATGTGCGCATTCTGGCGGCCACCAATAAAAACCTGAAAACCGAGATTGAAAAGGGCAACTTCCGCGAAGACCTTTACCACCGCTTGAGCGTGATTGTCATAGAGGTGCCGCCGTTGCGCGAGCGCAAGGACGACATCCCTCTCTTGGTAAACAACTTCGTTGAACTGATTTCGCAAGACATGGGCAAAGCCGCACCCCACTTCGAGGAGGAAGCCATCGAAGCCTTACAGCAGTACCAATGGACGGGCAACATCCGCGAGTTGCACAACATCGTGGAGCGTTTGGTCATCCTCTGCGGCAACACCATCAGCAAAGACGATGTGGCGCGTTTCGGCAGCCCGTTGAAATAAAAATGGACACGCCCCTTGCAGGGTATTGAAAATAGCTGTACTTTTGCCGCTGGTTCTTTGAGGATGACAACCGGAGAAACTGTCAATTTGTGGCAGACTTGGGTCAGCCATTGCTGAACAATTGATTTGGGGATGTATGGTTTTGACAGCAAGATGAATTGTCATGTAAGCATGCCGAGCCTCGCAGTGATGCTCGTAAATCTTGACTGCAAACAATTAATTGGCGAAAACAACTACGCTCTCGCTGCCTGATCGAAGCACAGTAGATCACTGGCTTAATCCGCCCACAAGGTGAGCGGACGAGACATCTCGCAGGTGGAGATTCCTGATTCCGGCCTGAGCACGAGGTGCTAAGCAATTTCGGGATAGTCCTGTCGGCACTCCGATGGCGGGGCGAAACTTAGGAGATAAGGTCGCGTTTAGGGCGTTCGCTCCCTTGCGCGGCTCGAAAACCAACAGCGGAATAAGCATGTAGAAAGCCTGAGGGTTCCTTGTTTGGACGAGGGTTCGACTCCCTCCATCTCCACAATAAAGATTGATTTTCAATTAGTTACAAGAAAAACGCACGAAATTACGCACACTTGGCGCGGTTTCGTGCGTTTTTCGTGGGGCTTATCGCTTCACCGTGGCGGAAAGCATTTCAAGAATTGTTCCCGCCCTGTCGTTAGCTTTGTTCAGTTGTTCCATTGCCCATTTATACGATTCTTCGTAATGCTTCGCCCTCTGTCTTTCGATTTGCAATTCTGCATCCATGGCAATAAGCCCGTTATTGAGTTCACGGATAACGGCGCGGCACACGGCAACGGTTTTCTTTTCTTCTTTGAGCCTTGCCCACATCGGGGCTTTTCTTTTGTTGTTACTCATAATTTGTAATAGTTTTGGAATGATGAAAACGCCCGCTTAGGTGTCCTCGGTCTATTACAAAACCGCGTGGGCATTTCTGCAACCACCACCATACGGGCGTAAGATTCTGATAGGGATTTTTCATTGTGTGTAATAGTTTAGGAGCCGCAAATATAGGGGTTTCTCCGATACATCCGACAAAAGGACTGTTATTTTTGGCTGAATTCAAGTTACAAATGCAACTTTTTTGATTAAACATTGGTTTGATTTTGCAAAGTTAGCGAAAAAGTATTCGATGGGTGTCAAAAATCCGAGTTTTTTTCTTGGTCTGTTGTTTAACTTGTTCTGAATCATT